>NZ_JBATHS010000028.1:0-87973 GCF_049667165.1 Maribacter sp. | reverse complement strand
AGTATATACCTTGGTTTTCACCTTGGCTTCCTTATTGGCCTCTTGTGTTTCTGCCCAAAAATCAGGATTATATCCGACCTCTGACCCTGACAATAAAGGCGGATTGGTATTAAATGAGAAGGTTAGCGACGAATTTGAAGGGGACGAACTTGACCCATCCAAATGGTTCATTGAAGGGCAAAATGGGGATTATTACATTTGGAAAGGTCGAGCACCTTCTCAATTCGTACCACACAATGTGCGCGTTGAAAATGGCAAACTTAAACTTAGGACCGCATGGGAACCCGAATATGAATTCATACAGGAAACCTATACGGATGGTAATATGGGTGCAGCTAAGTATGGAGAATACAAAGGGGAACCTATGCCCGTAACCACTGCTGGTGTCATAACCAAAAAACGATTTTTGAATGGATATATGGAAGTGAAGTCCAAAGTAGGTAATGCGGCCATTACAGGTGCCTTTTGGGGTATAGGTTATGAACAGGAATTGGATGTTTTCGAACAAATGGGCAATCCGAAGAAAGGGGAAAAGATCACGGCAACCAGTTCGTTGGCCACTGCCCATGATTGGAGTCCGCCAGCACAACGACCCACAAACGTATTTCAGCATGTTGAAGATCTGCCCTTCCGGGTAGCGGATGATTTTCATGTTTATGGTGCGGATTGGGGCGAAGATTACCTCAGCCTGTACATAGATGGCAAGTTGGTACATCACTTTACGCAAGATGATGTAGGATTGGATTGGGTGCTGAACAATCCTATGGAGATATGGCTCGATTCCGAGATATTCTACTGGCTCGGAATGCCACATAAGGAAGAGCTGCCAGTTGATTTTGAAATAGAATACCTGCGTGTCTGGCAAAAACCGACAGACAACCTTTTGGCCCGTCACTTTTATGGTTTTGAAGGCCCCTACCTTTTTGAAGAAAAAGAAAGACCTCTGAAAATGGTCCCGGAAAGTTCAGTACCTAATGCGTATCAAAAATTTTGGATGATCGATAGCCTTTCTACCAAATACTTTTCAATTGTCGAGGGTGATTATGCTTCGGGTGTAAATAGTCTGAAATTCGCCGGGTTCGGGAAAAACGAAAAGCTCGAAACCGAACAGGTGGTCGCCATTTCCCCAGAAGGTGCCATTGCTATTCCCGCTGGCGACCATACTTTGTCGCTTAAAATCTGGTTAGACCAAGGTCGTGCGGTGAAGAAGATGTATTTATCGTTTGAAAACCCAAAACAAGAAATTCCGATTGATCTAACAGGACTTGCACGCCGTCAATGGGTTACCATTGAACAAAGATTTACTAAGGAAAAGGCATCCAATGTCAATGACCAGTTCAAAATTGAGGTGCGTAAAGAAGATGTTCCCGAGACAAAAGCGTCCAAGTTTTTTATTGACGATATAACCATTATCCCTATAAAAAAATGAGAAATTTACTAGCTGCTTTCTTTTTACTGAACATCGCTTTTTCTTGTAAACAATCACAAGAAGAACGCATCAGTGATTCCAATTCAATTGTTAAGGGAACTATTGGGCTAAATCTGGATAAAGGGGCTGGAATTATAAATACGGCGAACAGCCCTCATGTAAAGTTCAAGAGCATCAATATGGGTGATTGTCAATGGACGGAAGGTTTTTGGGCAGACAAATTCAAGGTTGCAGAGGAAGTAATGGTCCCACATATGGGAACTATACTAACAGGTGACATTGGTCACTCGTTAAACAACTTCAAAATAGCGGCAGGGTTAAAAGAAGGTGAGCATAAAGGAATGTATTGGCATGATGGCGATTTTTATAAATGGATGGAATCTGCCATGTATGTGTATGCCCAGAACAGAGATGAAAAGATTCTGGAAGAGCTTGATAAATACATAGAAATTATAGGAAAGGCCCAGGCAGAGGATGGTTATCTGCAAACCCAAATACAGACGGATCCCTCTAGAAAAAGATACGAGAATACAAGGTTTCATGAAATGTACAATACCGGCCACCTGTTAACCAGTGCCTGTATTCACCAGCGAATTTCGGGAAAAACCAACTTCTTGGACATTGCCATAAAACATGCCAATAAATTATATGAAGATTTTGCTGTTGATACCCCTGAGAATGTTCGATTTGGTTTTAACCAAACCCAGATCATGGGCTTGGTTGAACTGTACAGAACCACCAAGGATAAGCGATATTTGGAATTGGCAGAAACCTTTGTAAACCGTAGAGGAAAAAACGGAGTGGATGTAGGGCCAACTGTCAGGCCTAAAATGGTTGGGGATATGGTTCAGGAAAGAACCCCTATTCGTGAAGAAACGGAAGCTGTAGGCCATGCGGTTTTGGCCCTATATTATTATGCAGGTGCCGCCGACATTGCAGCTGAAACTGGGGAAAAAGCGTTGATTGAAGCCTTGGATAGATTATGGAACAGTGTAGTTGATAAAAAAATGTACGTTACGGGAGCATGCGGCCAAACGCATCATGGCTCCTCCTCCCACCAAGACATGGTTCATGAGGCATTCATCGATGATTATATGATGCCAAACTTAACGGCGTATAACGAAACCTGTGCCAACGTCTGCAACTCTATGTTTAGCTACCGAATGCTTGGTCTTCATGGAGAATCAAAATATGCCGATGTGATGGAGCTCGTGCTTTTTAACAGTGCGCTTTCAGGAATAAGTATTGAAGGCAAGGACTATTTCTATGCGAACCCATTACGAATGATCCATAACGCACGTGATGTTTATAAATCAACAGAATCTCCCATCCGCGAACCCTATATTGAATGTTTCTGTTGTCCACCCAACTTATTACGAACTATCACAAAAATGTCGGGCTGGGCGTATAGTTTAAGTGATAATGGTGTTGCGGTAAATCTGTATGGTGGAAATCAGTTATCGACCAATTTGTTGGATGGTTCACCCTTGGAACTATTGCAAGAAACACAATATCCTTGGGAGGGAAACGTAAAAATTACAATAGAAAATGCAAAACCCGAAGCTTTTGACGTGAGGTTAAGGATTCCTGATTGGGCCAAAGGATCAAAAATAAGGATCAATGGAAAAGATGCAGGAGTGGCGGCTATTGAAGGCACGTACGCAATTCTGAATCGCGCTTGGAAAAAAGGGGATATTATCGATTTAGAAATGCCCATGGAAATCAAAAAGTTGGAAGGGCACCCCCGAATCGAAGAAGTGCGTAATCAAGCAGCGATTAAAAGAGGTCCTGTGGTGTATTGTATTGAATCCCCGGATTTACCTGAAAATACTAGTATTTTAGATGTTTATCTACCTGCAGACTCAGAATTAAAAGCGACCTACCAGCCCGATTTCTTAGGAGGATTAACGACCATAAGTGGTGATTTGAAATTAAGAACCGATCATAAAGAAGGAATGTATCGTGAAATGTCAGATTTAAAATGGAAAACTTCAAAAACCCAGTTTGTTCCTTATTTCGCTTGGGCGAATAGAGGCCAGAGCGAAATGACCGTTTGGATGCCCATAATTTGGGAATAAAATCAAAAAAGCCCAATATTCTGTGCTTTTACGTTGATGATATTCGATAAGAATTGGACTGTTAGGTTTCTGCTAATGTCCTCAACAAGTTTAAAATGTTATAAATCAAGGCATGCATGGTTATTTAAAAATTAGATGTAAGAGTATCATCGCCTTATTATTTATTCTTTTTTCTGAGGGATATGTCATTGGAAAAATATAGAACGGATAGCTATTCTGTAAAAAGGTAAAACCAACTTTAATCGGCACTTTAATAAGTAGGAAACATTTAATTATTATCCATAATGAAAATGATTGTTAACCAACTATTAGCTCTAGGTATAGCTATCATTCCACAAAACAATCTTTCTGCCCAAGCACAGGTAGAAGAAGGAACTTTTCTGTATACTAGGGATGGGCATACGCCCTTGGTATGCCTATGGTGAAGGAGAATATGTTATTGGAAAACATGATAAAAAATCTAATCAAACATCAAGCGATATTCGTTTTGTGACTAAAGACGATCTGCTTTATGCCTTTGTAATGGATTGGCCTCAAAAAGGGAAACAGATTATTATAATAAAACTGGGGATCATGCATTTGCTTTAAAAATTGAAAAAAAATAACCCAAATCCATGAATAATATATTGGATTACCGGTAAAAGCTAAATAAAGATTTAATAGATGAAAACAAACTTTTTGATAATCTTCTTGTTGGCAAGTTTACTTTCCTGCCAAAAAGAAATACCTAATACCTCTACTATTAATCGTGAAACCGATTTTAATTTTGATTGGAAGTTTCAATTACAAAAAGACACAACAAAATTAACGCAAGTGCCATTAATAGATACCGATTGGAGAGATATTCGATTGCCCCACGATTGGAGTGTTGAAATGTCTTTTGATTCCATACTGGAAGGCGCTACAGGGTATTTACCGGGTGGTGTTGCAGTATATCAAAAGCATTTTGAAACACCCGCAAATAAATCGGAAAAGAATACTTACATTCTTTTTGATGGTGTGTATAATAACGCCATCTTTTGGTTAAATGGAACGTTGTTAGGAGAAAATCCCTATGGATATTCACCCGTATATTTTGATATAACAGAAGTGCTAAAAGAAGGTAGCGAAGAAAATATTCTTACGGTCCATGTAGATCACTCACGCTATGTAGATAGTCGTTGGTACACCGGTAGTGGTATTTACAGAAATGTAAAACTGATAACCCTAAGCAAATTGCATATTCCTATTTGGGGAACCTATCTTACTACGCCAGAAATTAATGAAAATAGTGCCAAAGTTAACCTAGAAGTAAAGGTTGAAAATGAATCTGCCAATGATAGTTCTTTTTCCCTTTCAACAAAAATATTGGATGGTGAGGGAAATCAAGTGGCGATAAAGTCAGATGATTTACAATTAAGCGTGGGGTCAAAGAATTCCTTTTTACAAGCATTGGAAGTAGCTAAGCCGAAATTATGGGATACTGAAAATCCAAATATGTATAAGGCAGTGACTTCAATCATTCAGGACGGCAACGTGATTGATGAATACACAACACCATTCGGAATTAGAAGCTTGCGCTTTGATGTGAAGTCTGGTTTTTACTTAAATGAAAAGCCAATGGATGTTAAGGGTATTTGTATTCATCATGATGGTGGGTTGGTAGGTGCTGCAGTACCAGAAGGTGTTTGGAGACGAAGGTTTGAAAAGTTAAAAGCCTGTGGTGTAAATGCCATTCGCACATCACATAACCCATTTTCAGAAGAGTTTATGAATTTGTGTGATGAAATGGGGATATTGGTTCAGAATGAAATTTTTGATGAATTGGATTATGCCAAAGACAAAAGACAGAACTACCATGATCGTCATGACGATTATATCTCTCGTGGTTATGTAGAGCATTTTCAAAAATGGGGAAAAAGTGACTTAACACGTACTATGTTGCGAGATAGAAATCATCCTAGCGTATTCCAATGGAGTATTGGAAATGAAATTGAATGGACTTATCTGCATTATAGATACGTTACAGGTTTTTGGAAAGACCCAAAGGATCCTCAAAACGCTGGTGAATATTGGGGAAGCGAGCCAATGTTTACCCCTGAGGAAATGAAAAAAAGATACGATGCCTCTGAAAAAGGTGAGTATATTTTAGCCGAAACAGCAAAAAAAATCAATGGATGGGTAAAAGAATTGGATCCTTCAAGAGTTACCACGGCTAATTTGGTTATTCCACAAACAAGTATGGTAAGTGGCTATGCAGATGCTGTGGATATTGTTGGATTTAGTTACAGAAACAAAGATATTCCTTGGGCCCTTAAGCATTTTCCTAATAAGCAAGTTACCATTAACGAAAACCCTGGAACTTGGGATGACTGGAAACAAGTCATAGAAAATCCAGGAGTATTTAGTGTTTTTATGTGGACAGGTATTGATTATATGGGAGAAAGACATGGGGACTGGCCTGCAAAAAGTGGTTGGGGTGATATTCTTGATTTGGCCGGATTTGAGCTGCAAGGATGGAACTATTTTAAAAGCATTTGGGTAAATAAACCCCACATCTCCATTGGTACATTGCCAGTAGCCGAATCTGGGTTTAAACAAACTGGAATCTCTGGTCAGCAATTGCCAGAAAATAGTGGGGCCTACAAATGGAGAGATTCTAATATGCACTGGAATTATGAGGATGGAGAGCCTGTTGTAGTTGAGGTTTGTTCAAATTATTCTATGGTTGAACTTTTTATAAATGGACGTTCTTTGGGAAGAAGAAGTATGTCTGAGAGTCCAGATCGTTTATTCCGTTGGACAATGCCATATGAAGCTGGTACTTTAACAGCAAAAGCAGGATTTGACGGAAGTGAAATTACGGCAGAATTAAAAACAACTTCTGAGCCAGTAGGTTTTGTATTGACTTCAGATAAAACATCTTTAAAAGCAGATGCTTATGATGTAGCACATATTGAAGTTCAATTGGTAGATAAAGACGGCCTTCCAGTAAAAACCGAAAATACCAAAATTGAATTTGAAATTGTTGGTGAGGCAAAATTGCTAGGAGTAGATAATGGTGCAAGAGAAAATATTCAAGATTTTCAATCGCATAGTATTGTAACAGCAAAAGGGAGATGCTTAATGATTCTTCAGTCAACAAAAATAGCAGGAAAAGTGAAAGTGATTGCTAAAGCAGGTGGGTTTGAAAGTCAACAACAAATTATTGATATTGAATCTAAAGATCCAACAAAGTAAATATTATGAAAATGCTTTATTTTTAGTTTCATGTCTTACCTGTTTTATAACATAAAAAGTAATCGTGAAAAGTTCAAAAAATGTATAAGAAAATAAGTTTAAGAAAAAGCATAGGTATTCTAATGCTTCTTGTATCGGTATGTAGTTGTAAGCCTAAAGAAGACAAAAAGGAAGTCATAAAGAACAAACCAAATATCCTATTCATTGCCATAGATGATCTACGTCCTGAACTGGGTTCCTATGGCTCTGATATTGCGGTGACCCCTAATTTGGACCGATTGGCCTCAGACGGACTCCAATTTGAAAGAGCTTACTGCCAACAGGCCATTTGTAGTCCTTCGAGGGCCAGTCTAATGACCGGGGCCCGGCCAGAAACGATTGGCGTAATAGAAAACTATACCTATTTCCGGGATGCTAATCCCGATATCATTACACTACCCCAACATTTTTGGGCGAATGGCTATGAAACGGCGTATACAGGTAAAATTTACCACAATACCGAGTTTGGTGATGGCGAACTCTCTTGGAGCAGGGCACCGGCACTGGATAAAATGAAAATTAAACCTACACAAACTCCAGGAGGTTTTGCCCTTCCCGAAAATCAGGAAATGTATCGGGAGAACAAGGCCGAAATGATCGCGAAATATGGCGCCGATGCTGCAAAAAGGGGTTTGGGAAAAGGCCCTGCCTATGAAAGTGCGGATGTACCTGACTATATCTATGAAGATGGGTATAATACAGAATTGGCCATTGCCACTTTAAAGGACATGCTTGAAAAAAATCCGGACAAACCCTTTTTTCTGGGATTGGGCATGAAAAAACCCCATTTGGATTGGTTGGCCCCTAAGAAGTATTGGGATCTATATAACAGGGACAGTATTAAACTTACGACACAAACGACAGCCCCCATCAATGGGGCGGAAATGGGGCTGCACCCTTCCTTTGAACTTCGGGTTAGAAGTGGCATTCCTAAAAAAGGGCCAATTGATGATGAGTTGGCCAAAACATTAAAACATGCTTATTTGGCCTGTGTAAGTTATGTAGATGCCCAAATCGGGAAAATGATTGCCGCCCTTGATGAAGCCGGCATTCGGGACAATACTATAATCGTGGTATGGAGCGATCACGGATGGCATTTGGGCGAAATGGGTATTTGGGGCAAGGCCACTAATTATGAGATTTCAACCAGGGTCCCGATGATGATCTGGACGCCCGACATGCTTAAAGAAAACCGTGGCAAAAAGACAAATGCCTTGGTTGAACTGGTAGACATTTATCCGACCTTATGCGAATTGACGGGAATTTCGTTACCTGGCCATCTGGAAGGCCAAAGTTTTGTGCCGTTGCTTACCAATCCCGAGCTTGAATGGAAAGATGCCGCATTCAGCCAGTTCCCAACCCCTGCTTTAAGGGAGTGGGCCGCCAACCCACTTTCCCAAGGAATGCGCGAAACGTATTTTGGACCATTGATCGAAGAAGTTGAGGCACGCATCATTGAACAGCAAAAAGAAAAATGGGATCGTAATCTCTTCGAAAACAATCTTATGGGATATGCCATGCGAACGGAGCAGTATCGATTAATTGTCTGGAAAGATTATACCCAACCTGCAAGCGAACCTATTTTTATTGAATTGTTCGACCATGAGACAGACCCGAATGAAACGGTGAACATTGCCGGTCAAAATCCGAAATTGGTCAATACCCTTCTTGTCCAATTCAATAAAGGTTGGAAAGGCAATAGGGCAAAACAAAAAAATTAAGATACCCATGGGTAGGCTATGTATTCTTCTATGTGTTTTATCGATTATCCTCGGATGCAAATCTGAAGGGGAAGAAGGGGGTTCGTCCCAAACAAAACCAAAGCCAAATATTCTTTTTATTGCCATTGACGATTTACGTCCAGAGTTGGGATGTTATGGCTCTGATATTGCGATAAGTCCAAATATGGACAAACTTGCAAATCAAGGTTTATTATTCAATAACGCCTTTTGTCAACAAGCCATCTGTGGACCATCAAGGGCTAGTTTAATGACGGGCGTTCGTCCTTCAACCAGTGGTGTAATTCACAATTATATACGCTTTAGGGAAAAACTACCTGAGGTAAACACAATAGCCCAACAGTTTGCTTCAAAGGGTTATCAAACCGTTTATTATGGGAAAATCTTTCATCATGGAGATGAAGATGAAATTTCTTGGAATAGACCGCAGCTAAAAACGGATAAAAAACCTGTTCCGTTTGCGCTTCCGGAAAATCAAAGAATAAGGGAGGAGACACGTAAAGAAATGTTCGCTAAATATGGAGACGTCGCCAAATACGGTCTGGCGATGGGTCCGGCCTTTGAATCCGCCGATGTTCCGGACAATACATATGCTGATGGCCTGAACACCGATTTGGCCATTGAGACCATGAAAGAAATGGTGAAAGAAGACAAGCCTTTTTTTCTGGCTTTAGGTTTTAATAAACCGCATTTAAATTGGGTAGCACCCAAAAAATATTGGGATTTATACGATGAAAACAAAATTAAATCAACAGCCCAAACCAAAGCGCCGATCAATGGTGCGGCAATGGGACTGCATCCTTCTTTTGAATTACGGGTAAGAAGCGGAATTCCAAAATTCGGGGATTTGGATAAAGAACTTTCAACAACCTTAAAGCATGCCTATTTAGCATGTGTAAGCTATGTCGATGCACAACTAGGAAGAATGATCGATGCGTTGGCTGATGCCGGAATTAGGGACAATACCATTATTGTACTTTGGGGCGATCATGGTTGGCATCTAGGTGAAATGGGTATTTGGGGGAAAGCGACCAATTACGAAATTGCAACCCGTGTTCCCATGATGATATGGACACCGGATATTCCTGAAAAAAATCAGGGCAGTACAACCAATGCTCTGGTTGAGTTGGTCGATATATACCCAACCCTTTGTGATCTCGCGGGTATTGAAGTGCCAAATCATGTTGAAGGTTATAGCTTTAAACCCTTGCTCAATAATCCAAACTTGGATTGGAAATCGGCCGTTTTTAGTCAATTCCCCACACCCGCCTTGCGTGAATGGGGTGCATATCCGTTAAGACCAGCAATGCGTGAGACCTTTTTCGGCCCCTTGATTGAGGAAGTTGAAGCCCGTATTATTGATCAACAAAAAGAAAAGTGGGACCGCGAATTGTTCGAAAATACGCTCATGGGATACGCTATGAGAACGGAGCGATATCGTTTTATAGTTTGGAAAGACCGGGCAGATCTAAAAAAAGAACCTCTTTTTTTAGAGTTATATGATCATTCAGTAGACCCTACCGAAACCAACAATATTGCAGGTGATAATCCCGAATTGGTGGCCGAATTAATGGCTCAATTCGACAAAGGTTGGAAGGGGAATTTGCCAAAAAACAAAGTCGGACCAAAAGTTGGTTCTTAAGTACAAATAGCAACGGCATGGAAAGAAGAAAATTTTTCAAAAAAGCGGCTAACGCAGCGGTTGGGGCCAGTATTATTCCTATTACCCGTATTACCCAAGATAATTGTGAGGGATTGGCAGATCGTGAAAATGATAAATGGTATCATTTGGGGACTGGGAAAACGGGCGTGCCTTCAAGAAAGAAAACTATGGTTTATGATGTGGCCGTTATAGGCGGCGGAGCAGCGGGCATTTGTGCGGCCGTTGCAGCGGCAAGAAATGGGTCAAAAACGGTTTTGGTCCAAGACAGACCTGTTTTAGGCGGAAATGCCTCGAGTGAAATGCGGGTACATTTAAATGGCGTAAATGATATAAAAGGCAAAGCCGAACGGGAAACGGGTATAATTGAGGAAATACTTTTACATAATCGATTCGAAAATGAACAGGAATCGTATCCGGTTTTTGACCATGTTCTATATGATTTTGTAGTCAGGGAGCCGAATTTAACCTTGATGCTGAATACCCAAGCTATTGAAGCTATAATGCAAGGGGATACGATTAAATCGGCATTATGTTGGCAAGGAACAACAGAAATTTTATATACCATCAATGCACCCATATTCATAGATTGCTCTGGGGATGGTTTATTGGCCGCAACGGCAGGTGCGGAATACAGAACAGGACGGGAAGGAAAATCGGAATTCAACGAAACCTACGCCCCTGATGCGCCGGATGGTTGGCAAATGGGCGCTACGCTCTTAATGTCCTCGAAAGATATGGGAAGACCCATGAAATACACCCCCCCTTCCTATGCCATAAAGTATACTCATGAAGGGGCAAGCAAAAGACGAAAATTTGCTGGATTTCAAGATGGAATTTGGTGGATCGAAATTGGGAGTGATGACGATATCATCGGGGATTTTGAGGTGAACAGACATAAATTAATGGGGTATTTACATGGTGTTTGGGACTATATTAAAAACTCTGGGAATTTTCCGGAAGCTGAAAATTTAGCGTTGGATTGGGTAGGTTCCCTACCCGGCAGAAGGGAATCACGACGTTTTATCGGGGATTACATTGTCTCTGAAAGGGATATGACAGAATACAGGCATTTTGAAGATGCCGTAGCTTTTGGAGGTTGGTCTTTGGATGAACACAATCCAGGAGGTATCGATGACATATCGGAACCACCAAGTTATTTCCATCATCATTTTGAACAGGTATATCAATTTCCCTTTCGAAGTCTGTACTCCAAAAATGTACCCAATTTAATGTTCGCAGGCCGTAATGTAAGTCAAACACATATCGCATTGTCTTCAAGCCGGATTATGGCCACATGTGCCTTGCAGGGTCAGGCCGTAGGGACGGCAGCTACTATTTGCAACAGGAAAAATATACTTCCCCGGGAAGTAGCCCAAAAACATATTAAAGAGTTGCAGGAACGATTATTAAGGGATGATGTTTTTATTCCGAAAAGACCTGCGAACGACCCTTTGGATTTGGCCAAAAAAGCAAGTTTGATTTTTGGCTCGACGACGGCATCGGGAGATGCCATGTTTTTAACCAATGGCATCTCAAGGGATATTGATGGGAAAATCAACCATTGGCAATCAGACGGATTACCGGCCGAACTTCAAATGGAATGGGAGTCACCAATAGCATTATCCGCCGTTGAACTGAAATGCGATACCAATGTGAAACGAAACATCATGATGCGCAAGGATAGCAGAAATGATGAGTTATACAGCAATGGTGTCCCTAAAGAAATGCTGAAATCTATAATATTAGAAGGACGGGCGAATGGAAAATGGACCAATCTTGGAACAATCGAAAGCAATAGAACCCGCTTGATCAAATTTAAATTTGATAGTACCAAGATTACCGCAATCAGACTAAAAATGACCGAAACCTACGGCGCAGGCCATGTCAAGTTATTTGAAATTAGATGTTATTGATGTATGGTGATTTTCTTAAAACACATAATCCTTTTTATTGTTGTCTTTTTGGCGTTCAATGTTGCCCAAGAAGAGGTGGTAGACCATAAGGTGGTGGTGAGCCATCCTGCTTTTGAGGAAGGAACTTCGAAGGATTTTGTATTGAAAGAAATCAGAAGAAAAAACAACCCGTCGGAATTTTATCTTGAAGTGGAATCGGTTATTTGTATCGACCATCTTTGTAAAATTGTTCCAGTACGTCTTTTTTGGAATACCTACGGGGAATATGTCAGCTATGAATTGGATAAAGGTGTTCGCCTAGAGAAAGGAGAAGGAGAGCCTTTTAATGAGGAAGATTATCAATTGCTGCAGAAAATATTAATGGACAGGAATTCGCCCTATAAAGACATTTCATACTATGAAATAACCCACGAAAAGGTCGTAGGAGAGGGTCAAGTAGATGCTGTATCGGGCGCCACGGAGACCGTATTGAAAAATGGGGAAACCGTTGTTGGGGCAGCATGGACCTGCTTTACGCTTTGGCACTGGGCAAATGGTGAGATCGTTCAGGAAGTGCAGCGAATATCGGGCAGTTTTCTAACGACGCAGCAAATCATTACTGGTTTAGGTGCTACGAATCCGAAGCATCAGAAATTTGTGCTTCATGAATTGATTCGCCGTAACGCATACACCCAACCCCTACTTGATGCCCTAGTGAAAATCGCCCCAAAAGCATCTAAAGAAGTAAATCGCCTTGCCATTGAATATGTTGAAAATGCCCCACGGGAGCTTTATATTGAAACGATGAAACAACTCTATAGCAAAGGGAGTGATGCGAATAGGATTCTTTTTTTGAATTCCATAGCAAGTGTAGAGAAAATCGGCAATCCGGATTTTTATAATACATTGACCATTGATATTGCCAATCTGAAATCTTTTCAGGAAATAGATTTGATTTTGAACATTTTGGAATACGCAAAATCAAATGACCCAACTATTTTAGATCGTGTTACATTGTTATTGGACAACAGTAGTTTTATAATCGCCAGAAAGGCATATTGGTTTTTGGCGTATAAAAAACTATCGAATGTGCAGAAGAATAACATTCAGGAATTCTACAATCAAAATCAAGATAGACTTTAACGATAACTATTATTAAATAATAACCTAATGAAATTCATTCAATTACTACTGTTTGTTATTGCGTTTTCGATTTCATGTAAAAATCAAGATAAAAACCTACAAACCGCAAAAGTAGAAGATCAACGGCCCAATATTTTGGTCATTATGTGCGACGACCTTGGGTATTCAGACGTTGGGTTCAATGGTGCCAAAGACATTCCGACCCCCGAAATCGACAAATTAGCCTTTAACGGTACTATCATGACCTCAGGTTATGTGGCGCATCCATTCTGTGGTCCGAGTAGGGCAGCCTTGATGACAGGAAAGTACCCCCATACGTTCGGCTCGCAATTCAATCTACCCGCAAATAGTGAGGTCACTGTTGGTAAAGGCATTTCATTGAAAGAAACCTTTTTTAGCAAGGTACTGCAAGAGGCAGGGTATTACACAGGCGCCATTGGCAAATGGCATTTAGGGCCAGAGCCCGATTACCATCCCAACAAAAGAGGCTTCGATTATTTCTATGGATTTCTAGGGGGAGGACATAACTATTTCCCCGAGCAATATACCGCTGCCTACAATGAACAAAAGGCACAGGGGAAAGAGGTTATTTTCGATTATCTAAAACCTTTGGAACTAAATGGTGAAATTGTGGAAAACCCATCAGAATATCTTACGGATGAACTTTCTCATAAGGCGGTCGAATTTGTACGAAGCGCAAGTAAAAAAGAAAATCCATTTTTTCTTTATTTGGCCTACAATGCACCTCACGTTCCTTTAGAGGCCAAGGCAGAAGACCTGAAAAAATTCGATCATATTAAAGATGAAAAACGCCGCACTTATGCCGCCATGGTATATGCCGTAGATAGAGGGGTTGGCGAAGTTGTTACAGCCCTTAAGGAAAAAGGGGAATATGAAAACACCCTGATCGTATTTTTAAGCGATAACGGCGGTAAACTCACCAAAGGCGCAACGAATTTCCCCCTTAGGGAAGGTAAAGGAAGTGCCTGTGAGGGTGGGTATCGAGTACCCATGTTCTTTCATTGGCCAGGGAAGGTTGCAAGTGGAAAAACGTTTCCCTATCCCATTTCGGCCCTTGATTTCTACCCAACATTCGCCAAATTGGCACAGGCTGAATTACCAGCAGGAAAAGAATTGGATGGTAAGGATATTTGGCCGACTTTCAGCCAAGGACAAAATCCTAGAAAAGGTGAAATGATCTATGTACTTAGACATCGGGAAGGATACAGCGATGTAGGTGTTAGACAAGATCAATGGAAAGCGTTAAAGACCAATCAAAATAACTGGAAACTCTATAATATCGAAGAAGATTTGGGCGAACAGACTGATTTGAGTGCTAATTATCCCGAGCAGCTCGCTAAAATGGTTTTTGAAGCTGAAAAATGGAGCAAAACCCATACTGAACCCCAATGGTTCGATCCTGAAGAATTAAGCACGATTTGGAAGGAAAAGAACATGGCTCAATTTGAGGAGACATTTAAGATTGAATAAGTAAAATTGAAAAAGTAATCTATATATAAATGAAACAGACAAAAATAATGCTGGCGCTATTTATTTTTGGCAGCTTACAGATTATGACTGCCCAAAACGATTGGGAAAACGAGTTGATGTATGAGAAGAATAAAATGAAGGCTCGCGTTGCTTCCTATTCATTTGAGAACGTAAAAGATGCCCTGACTGCCAATAGGGATAAAGCCCGCATCAAATACCTCAACGGAACTTGGAAGTTCAATTATGTTGGCAAAACAGCTGATAGGCCAACAAATTTTATGAAAAAGGATTTTCAAGGTGAGGGATGGAGTGATATAACAGTGCCGTCAAATTGGGAATTAGAAGGTTTTGGCCAGCCGATTTATTCAAACATCATTTATCCTTTTACACCAAATATTTTAAATATCCCAAAAGACCAACAAATTTATATGGGGCCTTTACCTCCAAGACCTCCAAAAATCTACAGGGACAATCCCGTAGGAAGCTATTTCAGGGATTTTGAGGTGCCGGAAGATTGGAAAAACCAATCGATTATCCTCCATTTTGGAGGTGTGTCCTCCGCCTTTTACCTATGGATAAATGGTAAGGAGGTAGGATATAGCCAGGGTAGTCGTTTAGCAGCGGAATTTGATATTACCGAATATTTGCAACCTGGTAATAACAGAGTGGCCTTGCAAGTATTTCGATGGAGTGACGGCAGCTATTTGGAAGATCAGGATATGTGGAGGTTAAGTGGAATTCATCGAGAAGTATTATTGATGGCACAACCCAAGATTGCCTTGAATGATTTTTTTGTGAGAACCAAATTTGATGCCAATTTACAAAATGCCAAACTAGAGATTCGTCCGGAATTTAGAATTACGGATGGTGCGGATAATCTAAAAGGATGGGAAGTAACTGCACAACTTTACGATGCAAACAACAATGCGGTTTTAGACCAACCACTTTCAGTATCTGTTGAATCTGTTTATAATGAAAGATGGGCGCAACGTGACATTACCAAATTTGCGTTTTTGGAAGCAATGATCAAACATCCAAGAAAATGGTCGGCAGAAGACCCGTATTTATATCGCTTGGTCTTTTCAGTAAACGATCCTCAAGGAGAAGTGGTTGAAGCCCGAACACATAATATTGGTTTTAGACATATTGAATTCAGTAAGGAGAACGAATTGCTGATCAATGGGGAAATGGTAAAAATAATAGGTGTCAACCGTCATGATCATAGTCCGACCAAGGGCAAGGCCTTAACGAGAGAGGATATGCGTAAAGATATAGAACTATTAAAACAATTCAACTTCAATGCAGTACGCACATCCCATTATCCCAACGATCCATATTTTTACGATTTATGTGATAAATATGGCATATATGTTATGGATGAAGCAAATATTGAGTGTCATCACTTGGGTAGTTTTATACCGCAACAGCCTAATTGGGCCGCCCCTATTTTAAGTAGAATTATACGCATGGTGGAAAGAGATAAAAACCACCCAAGTATAATTTCATGGTCTATGGGGAATGAAGCAGGCACAGGGCCCGCATTTGCAGCTGCGGCGGGATGGATTAAGGACTTTGACCCGTCACGCTTTATACATTACGAAGGCGCGCAAGGAGACCCCACCGATCCGGATTATAAGGAAGGTGATGAAGGCCAAGAGGTCTTTAGGGGTGTAGCCCATGCGAATCCGGACGATCCCGATTATGTAGATGTACTCAGTAGAATGTACCCAGAAATCTATCAATTGAAAAGTATGGTCAACAGTCCACATATTGACCGACCCATAATCATGTGTGAATATGCCCATGCCATGGGAAATTCCATTGGCAGTTTAAGTGATTATTGGGATTATATTCGGGCAGAACCAAATTTAATAGGAGGATTTATTTGGGATATGATTGATCAAGGCCTTGAAAAAACCGATGAACATGGCGAGAATTTCTATGCCTACGGAGGCGATTTTGGCGACATACCCAATGACGAAAACTTTTGTATCAATGGCGTGTTCTCTCCAGATAGAAAACCCAATCCCCACGCCTGGGAATGCAAATATATTTTTCAACCGTTTGCGTTTGAAGATGTAGATGTGAAAAATGGAAAAGTTAGGGTTACAAACCGTTATAGCTTTACAGATTTAAGCGTATATGATATAAAATGGACCCTTTCAGAAAATGGCAAAAACCTGCAATCTGGATTGCTGAGTACACAATCGGTAGCCGCAGGTAAATCAGGGATTATTAATGTGCCTTTTAAAAAAATAACGTTTAAGGATGATTCCGAATATTGGTTGCGATTGAGCGTACATGAAAAGGTTGATCGATTATGGACTCCTAAAGGCTATGAAATAGCGAAAGATCAAATTCTATTAAAACCTAGAACACGCGGTGGCGAATATACTTCGAAATCCAAAGATGTAGTGAATGTTGATGAAACCAATGATGAAATCGCAATTAAGGGCAAACACTTTTCTGCTAAAGTTTCAAAAACCAATGGTCAGTTAATATCTTATATCATTAATGGAGCTGAACAATTGGCATCACCCTTACGTCCCAATTTTTATCGTCCTCCAATTGATAACGATGTTAGAGGAGCTAGCAGTGGTTTATTTAGGGCTTCCAGTAAAATTTGGAAAGACATGCATAGTAATTTGCAAAAAAACACTGATGTTAAGGTTGTTGAAAGTGACCGAACAGTTAAAGTAAATGTTAGGCAGAATTTCGAAAATACGGTTAAACTTGAAACTATGTACACCTTCTTTAATGATGGAAGGATAGTCGTAAAAATGGATCTGGATGCTGAAAAATCCTTACCTTATCTTATTCGATACGGAGTAACTATGGGAGTTTCGGATACGAATAAAAACACGACATTTTATGGTAGAGGCCCATGGGAAAACTATCTTGATAGAAAACAAGGGGCAGAAGTGGATGAGTATAGCTTTAAAACAGATAATTTATTTTATAATTATATCCAGCCACAGGAAAATGCAAACCGTTCTGATGTTAGATGGTTGAAACTTTCTTCAAACAATAATAAATCAGGAATTCAAATATCCGGAGTTCCTGAATTTGGTTTTTCAATTTGGCCATATTCTGCCGCCAACATAGAAGAATCCAAGCATCCTTACGATTTAAAAAGACAAGGATTTTATACCTTGAATTTAGATTTAATTCAAATGGGTATTGGGGGAACATTATCAGAAACATTACCGCATTACCTTATTGATTCGGGAAAATACAGTTTTGAATTTATGGTAAGCGCTATTCAGTAGTTTTGTTAACTGCATAACCGGAACTTTGTCAGATTCGTTAAAATCCTAAAGATGGCTTCACCCTTTCACTTAATCCATAAAAAGATTTGGGAGAAAAAGTGACACTTCAGGGAATAAGGTGACGATGGTCAAAACGATTAGGCTCACGATAAGAAATGGTATTCCTGCCTTGCTTACCGCACCTATTGATACCTTGCCAATACTTGCCGAAACAAAAAGGCAAACCCCAAGGGGTGGGGTGGTTAACCCTATCATTAGGTTGAGTAGTGCAATTACTGCAAAGTGAATGGGGTCTACGTCTACACCAATGGCTACTTTCAAAAGAATAGGAAATAAGATCAAGAGAGCGGCGATGGTTTCCATAAAGGTGCCAACCAATATCAATAATAGATTGATCAAAAGTAGAACCACATACTTGTTTTCCGAAAAATTGAGTATTTCGCTCGAAATGATTTGGGGCAATTGTTCTGTAATGAGGATCCAACCAAAAAGGTTGGCAAAACCGATCAAGACCATTAGGGAAGCCGATGTTTTCATCGAATCCAAAACGATGACCATAATGTTTTTGAAGTTCAACTTCCTATAAACGAAAACACCGATCAGCATGGCATAAAATACTGCAATTATAGAGGCTTCAGTCGGAGTGAAGATACCCCCTATTATCCCAAATAAAATGATAAAGGTCATGAGTAGGGACCAAAATGTATCTAAAAATCCTATTAGAATTTGTCGAATATTGCTTTTTGGAAAAGTTGGATAATTCTTTTTTACAGAAATATAATACGCCACGAACATCAATCCAAATCCCAATAAAAAACCAGGAATCGCCCCTGCCAGAAACAATCTACCTACAGAAAGTCCACTCAGGGTAGCGGCAATGATCATTGGAACACTTGGAGGGATTATGGGCCCCACAGTAGAAGATGCAGCAGTTATGGCACATGAAAAGTCAGCGTCGTACCCTTCTTTTTTCATCGCAGGTATCATGACAGAACCAATGCTTGCCGTATCGGAAATTGCAGTACCCGAAATACCAGCAAACAACATGGAGGCCCCAATATTGGCCAACGCCAAACCTCCTCGAACGTGACCTGTGAGATGATTGCAAAAAGAAATGATTTTTTCCGTCAACCCCCCACGGTTCATTAAATTTCCCGCTAAAATAAATCCGGGTATACTCAAAAGCACGAACACATCGATTCCAGAATACATTTTCATTGGGATTATGATCAACGGAATCCCTTTCATAAGTAAATAAGCAAGACAGGAGAGGCCTAAAGAAAATGCTATGGGAAATCGTAACAACAAACAAATTACAAAGACGACAACAAGTATCCAGATCATATTATCTTTTCATTTTAGTAAGGATATCGACAAAAGCAAAAAAAGAAACAAATAACCCCATGATCGCCATACTCCCAAAAGCAATGGCCATGGGCACATCGAGACTTGGGGAATGTTCAGGAAGCCCTACGTTTACAAATTGGAAAGCATAAATAGTGAGCACTAAAAAAAGTAGGAATGTGAACACTGAAATTATGATGTCCAAGATTCGTTGTTGCCCCTTGTTCATCTTGTTATAAAGAACATCAAAGTGTACATAACTGCCGTCCCTCATGGCAAGGCCTGCAGCAAAACACATGGCATATATGAAAAAAAAGCGTGCCGCCTCTTCCGTCCATGACGGGGCACTATCCATAAAAAAACGTGCATAAATCTGAATGAGGGTAGCACCAATGAATCCCAAGCTGCTCACTAGGGTGCCATACTTAAGAAACCGGGATATCCTTTTTACAATTTGCTTCATTCCCTAGCGGCTAATATTTCATTATAAATTTTTCTCATATCCAATGAGAGACTTTCATAAATGGCCTTTCTGCATTTATCGCCAAAGGCTTCCTTATCTACTTCAATGAATTCCATTCCTTTTGCTTGTAATTCTTCTTGTACTTTTCGCTCATTTTCTAAAAATAGCTGATGCTCATAATGGTGCATATCCGCGGCGGCCTTATCAAAAATTTGTTTTAAATCATCGGGAAATGCCTGATACTGTTTTTCCCCTATTACAGGATAGGTCCAACTAATCACATGGGCCGTTAGGTTTACATAATCCTGTACTTCATAGAACCCAGAGGACTTTATCATGGCAAAAGGGTTTTCCTGTGCTTCTATGGCTCCCTGTTGCAGCGATGTAAAGACTTCTGAGAATGCCATGGGGGTAGGTTTGGCACCCAAAGCCTGCCATGCCGTAACGAACGATGGTACATTGGGTACACGAACGATAAGCCCGTTAAGATCATCAGGATGTCTAATGGGTCGGTTTGAGGTCAAATGTCGGGGGCCTCTTTGAAAGTAGCCTATAGGGCGAATCCCTGTTTTCTCCTTCATTTCCAGTTCCATTCGTTTACCGATTGGGCCATTGATCAGATTTTTCATGTCAATTGAATCCCGTAATAGGAAAGGAAGTTCACAAAAGGCGACTATATCAATCCAGTTGTTGAGCATGGACCCGGTCGTCGTCATGTCGATCACTCCAGCCTGTATCAATCGAATCGCTTCAATTTCCTTGGCCAATTGCTCCGAATGGTAATTCTTGACCACAATTCTGCCATTGGAACGCTCTTCCAAAATTTCCGCAAAATATTCAAACGCCCGGTACCAAGTATGGCTTTCACTAACCAAATGGCTGGCATGTAGAAGAAATTCCGGTTCTTTTTCCTGGGAGCATTGCACACTAAAAGATGCCATTATAAGAATGGGGATACATCTAATAATTACTACTTGCTTAAAACTAGGAAAATAACTACGGTCAAGAATCACATGAGATGGCTTTGATCCGAAGATACAAAAACATAAAATCACGTGCATAGTAAACAAAACAACTTGATCTAAAAAGAATCATATGTTATACGGTCAAAACCATATCTACCCAGTTATGCACCAATGTTGGGTATTTTTGTAAGATGCACTTTGAACAGCAAAAATGGACCATTTCACTTGGATTTTTAGGGGTACTTGATAAGTATAAAAAATGGTATCTTTAAATGACGTATGGATCACATGATGAAACATTATTTATTACATAGTGGATTAGCTTCATTCTTTGTGATTGCTGCCTTGACAATCAGCCCTACTGTATTTTCCCAAGAATCAATTCACTTTAGCCATATTACTACGGATGATGGCCTCTCCCAAAGCGACATCAACACAATTTATCAAGATAAGCTTGGTTTTATGTGGTTTGGGACCCATGATGGACTGAACAAATATGATGGGTACCGATTTACCGTATACAAGCCGGATTCCAAGAAAAAGGGAAGCATCAGCAGTAACCTCATTTTCAATATTACCGGGGATAATGAAAACAATCTGTGGGTGGGTACTACGGGTAACGGATTGAACTACTTTGATCACAGAACGGGATCGTTCGTACAATATAAAAATAATAAGGAAAATGATTCAAGTCTAAGCAATGACCACGTGACAAAGGTTTTTCTCGACAGTAAAAACCGATTGTGGGTTGGCACGAACAATGGTTTGAATATGTTGGATCTTGAAATCACCCAAGACTCAATACGATTTCAACGTTTTAATCCTGAAAAAGACCCTTTTATGATCGGGTGGGACGGAAACTCGATATTCGATATCTTTGAGGATAGCAACAATCAAATATGGGTTGGCAGCCATGGTGGCCTTTATAAATTGGCCCGTGATCAAAACGGGAAATTATACTTTCAATTGGTCAATAAATTATTGGGGCTTCCCAATTTAAACGTACGCAGTATTGCGGAGGATAAAACCGGGAAATTGGTCATTGGTACGGAAAAAGGACTGTATTATCAAAAAAACAATAATCAGGAAATTGTAGCGCATAAGATAAGTGATGGGCACTTTAATGCCATTCAAGTAGATAACAATAACCATATCTGGGCAGGAGCGAATGACGGGCTCTATTATTTCGGTGAACATGACGAAGAAGGCATACCCCAATTATCAGGTCAATACAACTACAATATTCAAAGTGAATATAGCCTGAGCAAAAACATAGTTAAATCGATATTTATTGATAGAACCGGAATTATTTGGATTGGCACCAATGGTGGTGGCATTAACAAGTTTGATCCAAACCGAAAGCAATTCAGACATTTCAGAAAAAACCCGAACCCCAATAGTTTAAGCTATGATAAGATTAGGGCTATTTATGAGGACAGCAATGGTTATTTATGGATAGGTACCGAAGGGGGTGGATTGAATATGTTAAGAAAAGAACATGACAATGGTACATATGATAATTTTGAAATATTCAATGGTATAACCAAGCCATTCGCCATCACAGAAATAAATGAAGGCAACAAAAAGAAATTGTTCATAGGGGCGGAAGGGGAAACTGGATTATATGAACTGGACATAACCCATCCAAATCAAATTGGTCCCGATAAAATAAAAATCGTTGAAGGTATAGACAAAAGTGTTTTTGCCCTTTATGCGGATTCTCACCAAAACCTATGGATCGGCACTTATGGTGGTGGAGTGCACCGTTGGATGAAAGAAAATGATTGGGATGGTGGCTATCTGAAAGATAATCTTGTTCACAACCCATCAGAATCCAATTCAATTTCAGGCAGTATCATAAGGAGCATTATTGAAGACAAAGAAGGTAATATTTGGTTTGCGACAGCCAATGGGTTAAGCATGTTGACCAAGGAAGAAAAGTTCAAAAATCATCCGAGGTTCGAAGTTTTCAGAAATGATCCAGTAAATGATTCCAGTATTAGCCATGATTATATCCTTTCAATTTATGAAAGCCAAAAAGGTGATTTATGGATTGGTACTTTTGGTGGTGGATTAAATAAACTCGTTCCCTCAAAAGATGGTAAAAATGACGGATTCATTTCCTACTCCGAAGCGGAAGGCTTACCCAATGATGTCATAAAAGGAATTTTGGAAGATGAGCATGGTGATTTATGGATTTCTACAAATCAAGGCCTTTCGAAATTTAATCCACAAGGGGAAATATTCAAGAATTTCAATTTTAATGATGGGCTCCAGAGCAATGAATTCCAAGAATTGGCTTGCCTAAAAAGAAAGGACGGGGAAATGCTTTTTGGGGGTGTAAATGGTTTTAATGCCTTCTATCCAAGGGATATTGTAGAGAATTCTTTTACACCGGAAACGGTAATCACCGATTTTCTTATTTCTAACGAACCTATTCGAAAAGGAGAAGAAATAAATGGACGTGTCCTCTTGAAACAGGAAATTGGAGAAACCGATAAATTAGACTTAAAGTACAGCGAAAACAGCTTTTCATTCGAATTTGCGGCCCTACATTTTGCCTCACCTACAAACAACCATTTTGCATATATGCTAAATGGTTTTGATAAGGAATGGATCCAAACGACGTCTTCAAAACGTTTTGCCACCTATACGAATTTAGGACCTGGCCTTTACACCCTTAAGGTAAAAGCTTCAAACAATGATGGCCTTTGGGACCCTACTCCCGCCCAAATCAAAATAAGGGTCATACCTCCATTATGGCGTACTGACGTGGCCTATGGTTTTTATGGATTGTTGGCGCTAGGCCTATTATGGCTCTTTTGGCGGTACACATTCATACGCACTACCAAAAAGCATCAATTGGAACTGGAGTCCATTGAAAAAAAGAAATCCGAAGAAATGCAACGGGTAAAACTGGAATTCTTTACCAATATATCCCATGAATTCAGAACACCTTTGACGCTTATCAAAGGTCCCTTGGAGTATTTACAGGAAAAAAATGGCGTATTGGACACCAGTGTGGTCCAAGAGCAGTATACCATAATGAAAAAGAATACAGACTATTTGCTTAGGCTTGTTAACCAACTTTTGGATTTCAGAAAGATCAACCAGGGCAAAATGCACCTTGTAGTGCGCAACACCGATATTGTGTCCTTTATCAAAGAAGTAACAGAACCTTTCCAGTTTATGGCGCTTAGAAGAAATATAGCGCTGAATATTATAGCCAATGAAGCTACCCTTGTTTCCTATTTCGATCATGAAGCCTTGGAAAAAATAATGAACAACCTGCTTTCCAATGCCTTTAAATTCACCCCCGAAAACGGAAAGATAACCATTGAGGTTTCAAAAGGGATACAAAATACCCAGGAAACAGTGTCGATAAAAGTGAAGGATTCCGGTACCGGGATTCCTGAGGAAAGAATAAACGAGATCTTCAAAAGGTTCTATGCTGCCGGCAATGAAGTGCATATGAATCCTGAGGGTATAGGCATTGGGCTTTCGTTTACCAAAAGTCTGGTTGAACTTCATCAAGGCACTATAGACCTAACAAGTTCACCAGGGCAAGGCACGGAGTTCGTGGTAAGCCTTCCTACCCAAAAAGAAGCCTATGTCAAAGTGAAGGGAATTACCATTAAAGAAATAACCGATAGTGATTTCTTGGTCCGCTCCACAGAGACAGAATCGTTTGCCATTGGTATCAATGATGAGATTGAGGATGAGAACCTCTCCAATTCAAGGTCCAAACATCCTGTTTTATTGATTATTGATGATAATAAGGATATCAGGACATTTATTAAACGTTCCCTGCATGATGAATTTACAATTTATGAAGCCGAAAACGGCAGTCAAGGGTTAAAGATCGCAAACAGGATTATCCCTAATATCGTCCTTTGTGATGTTCTTATGCCCGTTATGGATGGAATGGAATTCTGCAAGGCATTAAAATCCCAAAAAGAAACAAGTCATATACCAGTGCTATTATTGACCGCCAAATCATCTGAGGAGAGCGAAAAGGAAGGTTTAAAATTGGGAGCTGACGATTACCTGACAAAACCGTTCAATATGGAGGTGCTAAAACTGAAATTGACCAATATCATTTCGCAAAGGGCCACCTTAAGAAAACGATTCAATAGAAATATAGTCATCAATCCAAGCGAAATCACGGTAACATCAAGCGATGAAAAGTTTCTAAACAATGCCATGGAAATTGTTGAAAAGCACATGATGAACACTGATTTTAATGTTGAAATGATGGTTAAGGAAATGGGGCTTAGCCGCAGTAACCTCTATCTCAAATTCAAAGAGCTTACAGGATTGTCCTCAAGTGGATTCATCAGAAATGTCCGACTCAAAAGGGCAGTACAGCTGTTCGAAACCAGTGATTTGTCAGTAAAGGAAATAATGTACATGACGGGTTTCAACACCGCTTCCTATTTCTCAAAATGCTTTAAAAAACAATTTGGGGTCATCCCGAGTGAATATGTAAAACATAGAAAAACGGTAAATATGCCGTCAGATTCTAACTAGTAGAAAAATGAAGGTCCTGTTACGTCATCTTATGTTCGC
The DNA here is from genome assembly GCF_049667165.1 of Maribacter sp. Classification (GTDB taxonomy): domain Bacteria; phylum Bacteroidota; class Bacteroidia; order Flavobacteriales; family Flavobacteriaceae; genus Maribacter_A. The sequence continues at coordinate 62,670 of NZ_JBATHS010000028.1, read as the reverse complement.
TATTTTATCGGTAATCCTACTTCTTAATTGCAAGGAGGCTGATATGGTAAACATGGAAGAAATGGCAAAACCCAATGTCATCATCATTTTAACCGATGATCAAGGATATGGTGATTTGGCGTATCATGGCAATCCGATACTAAAAACCCCCCAGTTAGATGCATTCGCATCGGCATCACTAGAACTTACAAACTTTCATGTGGGGACCACCTGCGCCCCTACTCGTGCCGGATTGTTAACAGGTAGAAATGCCGATCGAAACAATGCGTGGCACACAATTGCGGGATGTTCCATCCTTTTGGAAGATGAGGAAACCCTACCTCAGGTTTTTGAAAAAAATGGATACCGTACCACCATGTTCGGCAAATGGCATTTGGGGGACAACTACCCATTTAGACCTAATGACAGAGGATTTCAACATGCCTTCTACCTTGGTGGTGGCGGTGTAAACCAGACCCCGGATTTCTGGAACAATGACTATTTTGATGACACCTACCTTAGAAATGGTATACCCGAAAAATCAAGTGGGTATTGTACGGATGTTTGGTTCAACGAAGCCATTGAATACCTAAATACCCCTAGTGACGAACCTTTCTTTATGTATTTAGCCTTGAATGCCGCCCATGGCCCGTTCAACGTACCGGAATCCTATGCCAAGTTATATGAATCCGCTCCGCTATCTGAACAACAGAAAAGATTCTATGGGATGATTTCCAATATCGATGACAATTTGGGTAAATTGATTTCACATCTAAAAAAAACAGGGCAATATGACAATACCATATTGATTTTCACGACAGATAATGGTACTGCCGCCGGTATTGCAAAAGGAAATAAAGAACAACCCATTTTAGGGTATAATGCCGGGTTACGGGGAACAAAAGGAAGTCATTATGATGGGGGCCATCGTGTACCTTTCTTTATCAGCTGGCCAAATGGTGAAATCTTACAAAAAACAAAACGTAACGCACTGACCGCCCATGTTGACATCCTCCCAACATTGGCCGAATTGGCAGGCCTGACTTTCGAATCCAAAAAAATATTGGATGGCACAAGCATTGCCAATATAATGCGGGGAGAAGCACAGGATATTGACCGTATGTTGGTGGTCGATACCCAAAGGAACCAATGGCCTGAAAAAGGTAAAAATAGTTGTGTCATGTCCTCGGAATGGCGATTGATCGATGGCAAGGAACTCTATAATTTGGCCGATGACCTGGGCCAAGCCAATGACCTTGCCGATAAACATCCTGACCTTGTTTCTGAAATGAATCTGTTTTACGATAATTGGTGGGCAAGCGTGGAACCTGATATAAAGTATGCGGAAATTCCACTTGGCAATAAAATCGCCAATCCTGTAACTATAAGCGTCCATGATATGCATACCACGGAAGGGATTCCATGGAACCAGGTACAGATCCGTGAGGGTAAGCTATTCCCCGCTGGCTATTATAGCGTAAAAGTGCAGGATGAAGGGGAGTATCGTTTTAAATTGTATCGCTATCCTCCTGAATCTGGGTTAACATTAAAAGCCACTACCGAAGAAATTCCGGGAACGGCTTTTCGTGATGCACTTCCAAAAGGACAACCGATCCCTATAAAAACGGGGAAGGTTGAAATTGGTGGCAATACCATTTTCGCCGAAACCGACACAGACCAACCTTACATCGAACTTAAAACCAAATTAAAACCAGGGAGTCATACCCTCAAATGCTCTTTTCTTACGGCCGAGAACATTGAAATTCCCGCTTATTACATTCAAATAGAAAAATTATAGTCCTATGAAAAAACTATTTGCCCTAGTCATTATCGCATTGGTGTTGAATTGCAAAACAGAAGAGGCATCAGAAACGGCTAAACCTAATGTTGTTTTCATTTTTGCGGATGATATGACCTATACAGCTGTTAATGCAGTGGGCAATACAGAGATCCAGACTCCAAATATCGATCGCTTGGTCGCTACTGGAACAACATTCACCCATGCTTATAATATGGGTGCATGGAACGGTGCCGTATGCCAAGCATCAAGGGCCATGCTCATTTCAGGACGCAGTGTTTGGGAGACTGACCAATTCAGACAAAATTGGATAGGAGGGCAAGAAATGGACAAAACTTGGGGAAAATTAATGGAGGGGGCAGGTTATGAAACCTACATGACCGGTAAATGGCATGTAGATGCCCCGGCAGATTCCGTTTTTCAGCATGTTACCCATGTGAGGCCAGGCATGCCAAGAGATTCATGGAGCCACGGTGGATCAATTCCAATGATAAATGAAATGCTAAAAAATGGCAAATCAGAATCAGATATAAAAGCGGTAGGGTATAATCGTCCATTAAATGAGAATGATACATCGTGGACCCCAACGGATAAGAAGTTCGGAGGTTATTGGGAAGGAGGCAAACATTGGAGCGAAGTCCTTAAAGACGATGCAATCGATTTCATCACTAAAGCCAAAACCAAGGATACCCCTTTCTTTATGTACCTGGCCTTCAATGCCCCCCATGACCCAAGACAAGCACCTCAAGAATACCTGGATAAATATCCGTTGGAAAATATCAGTTTGCCCAAAAGTTGGATGCCCATGTACCCGTTTAAGGATAGTATAGGTAATGGACCTGACTTAAGGGATGAGGCTTTGGCACCATTCCCTAGAACGGAATATGCCACAAAGAAACATATTCAGGAATATTATGCATTGATCACCCATCTTGATGATCAAATTGGGGCAATTCTGAATGAATTGGAAGCTAGCGGCAAAATGGATAATACCTATATCATTTTCACCGCGGACCATGGTTTGGCCATGGGGCGCCATGGGCTGTTGGGAAAGCAATCCCTGTTTGACCATAGTATCCGCCCACCATTCACGATTGTCGGGCCTAAAATTGAGAAGGGCAAAAAAATCGATACGGATATTTATTTACAGGATGCTATGGCCACTAGTCTAGAACTAGCGGGGATTGAAAAGCCGGATTATGTTTATTTCAACAGTTTCTTGGATATTCTCAATGGCGAACGAAGCACCAGTCATTACGATGCCATCTATGGGGGTTACGTGAGTACACAGCGAATGATAAGAAAGGACGGATTTAAGTTATTGATCTACCCTAAACTGAATAAGATATTGCTCTTCGATTTGACCAACGACCCAGAAGAAATGGATGATCTAGCGAAAAAACCGGAATACAAAGACAGAATTAATGCCATGTTCATCGAATTGATCCAGTTGCAAAAGGAATTAAATGATCCTTTGGATATAAGTCAGATCAAACCCCAATTAAATGCCACTCCATAAAATAATGAATATGATGATGTATATAAAAAGAATGCTGCTTGTTTTGATACTAACAGGACCCCTATTTTCCTGCAATGAAAAAAGTGCCACCGTGGTTCAAAAACCAAATATCATCTATATCATGGCGGATGACCATACGACCCAAGGCTTTGGTATTTATGGCAGCCGTTTGGCAAGCCTCGACCCTACCCCAACGCTGGACAAACTTGCCAATGAGGGAATCATTTTTCAGAATTGTTTTGTCAATAATTCCATTTGCGTGCCAAGTAGGGCTGCAATATTAACAGGTCAACGAGCGCAAACAAATGGGGTCATAGATTTGGAAGGTTCTCTCGCCCCTGAAAATCAATACTTGCCACTTGAAATGAAAAAACTGGGCTACCAGACTGCCATAGTCGGTAAATGGCATTTGCATGATGAACCTGCTGCCTTTGATTATTATAAAGTACTTCCGGTTCAAGGGAAATATTTCGATCCTGATTTTAGGGTTCGTGGTGATAAGCCCTGGCCCGAAAATTTGGTCCAGACCAAAGGACATTCATCAGACATGATTACGGACATCACCTTGGATTATCTGAAGAACAAAAGAGACCCGAATAAACCTTTCTTTTTGATGCATCACTTTAAGGCACCCCATGATGATTTCGAAAATGCCCCAAGATATGACAGTTATTTGGCAGATACATTTATTCCAGAACCGGAAAGTTTATATGATAATGCTAATAATGGTTCAATTGGGACAAGAGGAAAAAACGATTCATTAACCCGGATTATTGGTTCATCAGTTTCACGTCGAAATTTAATTCGTAACCAAGCCATGAATATCTATTGGAATGACACCACGATTTATAAAAAATACCGGGAAGCCAAGGATATTAGACCTGAAGAATATGTGAAATGGGAAATGAACCCAGCTGAGCGGGAATACACAAGTAAGGTGTATCAGGATTATTTGAAAAAATACCTGCGTTGCGTAAAAGGAGTCGATGACAATGTAAAACGCCTGTTGGATTATTTAGAAGAAGAGGGATTAATGGAAAATACCATCATTGTCTATACCGGGGATCAAGGTTTTATGTTGGGGGAACATGATTATATTGATAAACGATGGATGTACGATGAGTCCATGCGGATGCCTTTCTTTGTCAGATATCCTGAAAATATCAAACCTGGTACAAGAACCGATGCCATAATCAATAATACCGATTTTGCCCCTACGTTGATAGAATTGGCTGGAGGTAAAGCACCGGATTACATGCAGGGAAAAAGCTTTAAGACCATTTTGGAAACTGGCGAAGAACCTGAAAATTGGCAACAGGCAACCTATTATCGGTATTGGATGCATTTGGCACATAAACACCAAAATCCGGCCCACTTTGGCATTCGCACCAAAGACTATAAACTAATCTTCTTCTACGGAAAATATTGGGTAGATACCGATGACCCTAATGCCACATGGAATAAGGAGAGTTGGGGCAATGATTTTATCACGCATACGCCCCCCGCATGGGAATTCTATGATTTAAGCAAAGACCCAAAAGAAATGAACAATGTCTATAAAGACCCTGCCTATGCTTCGGTCATCGCTGATTTAAAAACCCAAATGGAACAAATGCGGGAGAATTTGAACGAGACCGATGCCAAATACCCCCATATTCAAAAAGTAATCGATGAACATTGGAATGATTAGAATAATACGGATGAATCTATTTAGAAAAATTATACCGCTTTTTTTCATCTTCTTCTTTAATGCCCTTTTGGCCCAGGAACTATTGATCGAGGCTGAAAACTTTGACAATCCGGGAGGTTGGGTAATCGACCCTCAATTTGAACAACAGATGGGTTCCCCCTATCTTTTGGCGCATGGCATGGGGGTGCCTGTTGAAAATGCCATGACCAAAGTGAAATTCGAAACCGTTGGTAAGTATCACGTTTGGGTACGAACCAAGAACTGGGTCCCTGGCAATTGGGAGGCACCAGGGCGATTTCAACTAAAAGTAAATTCACAATTGATTGACAAGACGTTAGGTCTCCGCTCTGGTTGGGGATGGGAATATGTCGACAACATCAATGTGACAGCACATGAAATTCAACTGGAACTCATCGATTTGACTGGATTCAATGGCAGGGTTGATGCTATTTATTTTTCCACAAAAAATGAAGAACCACCATCTTCTTCTAAAAAGCTGGCATCATGGCGAAAGACCATCAAGTCCGAACCCAATGCGCCACCAATCACGAAATCATATGATTTAGTGGTTGTAGGTGGGGGAATCGCCGGTTGTGCCGCGGCTATAGCCGCAGCGGAGGAAGGCCTAAAAATCGCATTGATTCATGACCGCCCTGTACTTGGTGGGAATGCCAGTGAAGAGATCAGGGTTCATACGCTGGGTATCTATGGGAACTTTGAACGCATTCTTAAAAAAATAGATACCGAGCACTACCCCAATGGGAGTGATGAGGCAAAACTCGACCAGAAAAAACGGGATGATAACGTTAAAAATTATAGCAATATCGACCTATTCCTGAATCACCGGGCCTATGATGCCCTAGCCAAGGACAGTATCATTCAATATGTGGACGCAAGACATACATCCACAGGAGATCGCATTCGGTTTACAGCCCCGCGATTTGTAGATTCCACGGGTGACGGTTGGATAGGATATTGGGCAGGTGCCGAGTTTTCATATGGCCGTGAAAGTGTGGATACATACAGAGAGGAATGGGAAGAGCATGGTGAATTATGGAGTCCGAAAGAACCCGACAATGCCGTCATGGGCTCATCGGTATTATGGGGTTCAAAAGAAACATCATCCCAACAGGCTTTTCCAGAGGTACCGTGGGCCATGCCTGTGGCTAAGGATTATGCAAAAGTAGCCGGGGAATGGCAATGGGAGTTCAGCAGTCCGGATTTGAACCAAATCGATGACGCCGAAGAAATTCGCGACCACATGCTACGGGCTATTTATGGTTCGTTCGCAAATGCCAAAAAACAGCCTGAAAATGCCCATCGCGAACTTGAATGGGTATCCTATTTAGTAGGGAAAAGGGAATCACGAAGATTAATTGGCGACCATGTTTTCACCTTTAACGATGCAAAGGAAGGGCGCAAATTTCGCGATGGGGTGGTGATTGAAATAAGGGCCGTCGATATACACTATCAGACGGTACTTGAAAATGAGAACAACCCTGATTTTATATCGGAGGCACTTTTTTACAATACTCCTGAATATTATATTCCGTATCGAAGTTTGTACTCCAAGAATATTTCCAATCTTTTTATGGCCGGAAGAAATTTCAGCTGTTCCCACGCAGGGTTGGGCGGACCAAGGGTTATGCGAACCACGGGCCAGATGGGCGCTGCAGTGGGTTTTGCCGCTGCCCTTTGCAAAAAGTACGATGTTAATCCGAGGGAGATTTATACCGGTTATTTAGATGAATATTTAGCGTTGATAGAAGAGCAGAAATTTGAAAAGATCCCAGATTCAAAACAATGAAAACCTCTTTTTCCATACTTCTACTTATACTGCTCTTTTCAGGAAGACCCACCAGTGAATTAAAGGAGGTTCCCAACAAGCTTCCTATGAGTGATTTTTTGGATAAAGCGCCTGAATTTTATGTATTGCAATGGAACGTTGGCACAAAACTGACATCCCAAAAAACGGAGTTTTTCATCGAAGTAGATTCTGTGGGAAAACAGGGTATCGATGTTTTACTGAATCAAAGGAAAGAACCCGTTCTATATACCGCTGCTATTTCGACCCCCGTATGCGCTGATGGAGAATGCAAATTAATGAATCTAAAATTGTATTGGACACTTTTAGGGGAATATGCCGGTTTTGACCGCTATCCCGATTTACCCTTGACCAAATACGACCATGATATATTTCTGGAAGAAGATTATCAAAAACTACATGAACTTTTGACCGATGATAAAAGTATCCTGGGAAGAAGAAGTATTGACCGTTTGGTAGAGCAACCTAAAATGCGGACTGTTAATGGCGTGGATGCCGTTTCGGGGGCGACCATTACCCAAGTAAAAGAATCTATTGTACCTGGTGCACTTTATTCTTGTTACACCGCTTGGCATTTAGCACATGGGGATATTCGTGAAAAATTAAAAGCTAGGACCCTTGCTGTATTAAACGAGAATATAATAATCGATATGCTCTATAGCAATAACCCGGAATACCAGCTTTTTGCATTGGAAAAAATGGATCAGGAATTATATCTGCAACATCATGTTCAAATTTCGGAAATATTCAAAACGGCCATCCCATTGGTTCGCAGTGTCGTTGCGAAAAGCTTTATGACACATTTTAAAGCAACCCCGAACTTGCAACTACCCTTCTGGCAAGCTTTCGATAAAATAGATGTTGGCAGCCGTAGTTTATTACTGAAAAATTTGGATACAGCACCCCCTTTTGTTGTTGACATCCTATCTGGTAAGTTATCGGCAATGAGTAAAAATCAACTTAATAGCTTTTTCAGCCATTTATCGCCAAAGCATGAATTATCACGCGAAATTCTAAATAACATTGAAACATTTGCGAATTCCGATAGTGAAACCTACGCCTATCTTGCAAAGCAATATATAGAGGAAGGACAATAGAACTCCTTAAATAGAACCTATGGGAGACCAATTTATCGGCAAATTGATCATTGAATTTTAAGTAAGTAGTGAAACTATACTCACGTATCAACAAAACAATATGAAAACAACGGCAATACTTATTGCGCTATTGACTTTACTCTCATGTTTTGAACTCGATTCAAAAGAGGTAATACGACCAAATATCCTATGGATAATAGCCGAAGACTTGTCTCCATTTATGGGCTGCTATGGCGATTCAATAAACCAGGGGCACACGCCAATCATCGATCAATTGGCTTCAGAAGGTGTCCTTTTTAAACATGCCTATTCCACGGCTCCCGTCTGTTCAGCAAGTAGATCTGCATTGATAACCGGTGTAATGCAAACTTCCACTGGTACGCATCAACACCGTTCAAGCCGAACCGTCGATGGTGAAATTGTTCCTGAAGCGCTTCGAATCCATCTTCCTAAATATGTCAAGACCATACCCGAACTCATGAAAGCTGCTGGCTATTTTACCTTCAACAATGGTAAAGACGATTACAATTTTCACTACGACCGTAATGTACTTTATGATGTGGGAAATTCTGACGAGTATAAAACAGGCATGAATGGTTGGCAAGGCAACCGGGCTAAGAACTTCATGTCATTGACCCAAGCTGTATGGAGCAATCGTCCTGATAAGGATCAACCTTGGTTTGGTCAAGTTCAAATCATGGGAGGAAAAGCAGATGCCAAATATGTTCGGGAGGGAGAAAAGCTGGAAATTAATGATGTTCCGCTGCCCCCCTATTTTCCGAATATTCCATCGCAACGAGCGGCATGGACTACACATTACAATGCCAATCGTGGATCGGATGTACAACTAGAAAAGATTCTGGCTCAATTGAAAGCGGATGGCGAATTGGAAAACACGATTATTTTTTTCTTTTCCGACCACGGAAGCAATACCTCCTTGCGTCACAAGCAATTTTGTTATGAAGGTGGTATGCAAGTGCCCTTGATCATTAAAGGAAATCATGCATCACTTGAAGCGGGAAAAGTCCGTGATGAACTTGTATCGCTTCTTGATGTTAGTGCCACGACTTTAGCCTTGGCCGGAGCTGAATTACCGGAATATCTTGACGGGCAGAATTTGTTCGCCAAAGATTATAGAGCTCCGAAATTCGTCATAGGAGCTAGAGATAGGTGTGATTATACAATTGACCGTATTCGTACTGTTCGTTCAGAAGAGTTCCGCTATATAAGAAATTATTACCCGAATCGACCAATGCTGCAGGCCGGTTATCGGGATAATAGACCCATAGTAACGGATATGAAAGACCTATACGAAGAAGACAAACTCACAGAATATCAAGAGGAGCATTGGTTCGGAATTCGCCCAGAGGAGGAATTCTATGACCTGGAAACTGACCCACACCAAATGAGCAACCTTGCCAGTGATTCAAGTTTTGAAGTCGTTCTTCAGGAACATAGAAACGTATTGGAAACTTGGATTAAAGAGACTGATGACAAAGGGCAATATCCTGAATCGGCAACTCAACTTAAAGCTACATATGAATTATGGAAAAACCGACCGATCTTTAAAAATGCCAAAGTCAATCCAGAATTTGATCAATTTCAGGAATAAATATGTTGACCTTTGGGAAAATGAAAATAGTGAAAGTAATTATAATATCGTTATGTGTAGCATCATTGGCCTCCTGCAAACAGGAAAAAGCAAAGGTAGTAACGTGAAAATACGTCTCCAGATTTCAAGATTGAATTCGGAAAAGTTTCCCCGAAATCGATATATAGAAACGATGGCCTAAGTATTTGGGGCGGGTCTTTGGGTATGGCCCTGCCAAAGCTGAAGATGGTTCACACGGCGGACAATCATCAAAAATAGAATACACTGCTGAGGACATTCGATTTACGGTAGCGAAAGACAAAAAGGCCATGTATGTTTTCTTCTTGGGAAAGCCGGAAGCAGGAGAACTTATAGAAATACGTACCATAGGAGGCTATCATCGCAACATTCCTCCGGCACCAATAAAAAAGGTAAATGTATTGGGTTCTAATGTAGCGGTGAATTGGGAACTGACAGCTGAAAGCTTTTATCTGACGATACCTGTAAATGGAATGAACGAAATCGCAACCGTATTCAAGTTTGAATTGGAATAAATCAAAGCTTTCGAAAATTTCGAAGAGGTTACAATCTTGATTTAACAGGGTTGTAAAGTATTTGTCTAGTGAAAAAATATGGCATCTTGAACAATATGGATTAGTTTTATTTATATGCCATTAATGAAGTAAAAGCCAGTTAATAATTACGTAACATGAAAACAATCCTGAAATTAATACTATTTCTTTTTTGTTCTATAAATCTATCAGGGCAAGATAATTCCCAAAAATCAAAGCCTAACATCCTTTGGATAATAACAGATGACCAAAGGGCAGATGCTTTGGAATGTTATAACAGGGCAACCACTGGTAAGAGCGAGAGCAGTCTAGGCTACGTGATGTCTCCTAACATAGACAAACTTGCGGCTGAAGGTACATTGTTCGTTAATGCTTATAACAATTCTCCCATGTGTGCAATTTCAAGAGCTTCAATGCATATGGGACGTTATCCGTTTAGATCTGGGCATTATAAATTCTATTCGCATCAGGAGGCGGACGTTTCAAAACCATTGGTGTCCCAAATTATGAGAAATAAAGGCTACGGCACTGCAGCATTCGGCAAAACCCATTGGTCAATTGATAAAAACTTGGATAAGACAAAAAACAGACCAAATGATATGTTCGATTTAGTCGTTCATTTTGAAGGAGATCTTCAAAACAAGGGGTATGGAGATATATTTACAACTGGTGCCACTATAGAATTTCCTGATGGGATTTTTAAATTGATCAACAGAACGGAGACCACCATATATCCAAATGGTCCCGAGGTGAAATATATCACGAATGATATAGAAAAAGAAATTCCGGAAGCCGACCGAAAATTACGTGCAAAAGTGGATAAGGATTTTGATATTCTAAGAGTATATACCCGACCACACAATACGTTGATAATCGGTGGAGAAAACCCGAATCCGGCAGGAAAAACTATAGACGGATTAATTGTACAAGAATTCAAAAGTTATCTTGAAAATACTGATAAATCGTATGCTACCATATCGGGAAGAAAGGTGGAGGGTGCCGATAGCAATAAACCATTATTTTTGAATATAGGTTTTACATGGCCACACACCCCTGTCTTACCTCCAAAAAAATATCGAGACATTTTCAAGAACAAAAAATACAACCTTCCGGAGTTCAGCACGGATGAATTGTCCAATTTTCCTCCTCAATTGGTGTTGCATTATAACGAATGCAAAGCAGATCAATTAAAACAAGAAGAAAAACTACAAGCCATTCGAGATTACTATGCGTTTTGTGCCTACGGAGATGCACTGATCGGTGATGCCGTTGAAACATTTAAAAAGTATTGCGAAGAAAAAGATGAGGAATACCTGATTGTTTATACGGTAGGTGATCATGGATGGCATCTGGGGGAACAGGGCGTCATGGCAAAATTCGGCCCTTGGAAGCAATCTTTACATGATGCGGTCATAGTGGTCTCATCGGACAAAGAGAAATTTCCTGCAGGTAAAGTGAATACCGACATCGTTGAATATGTAGATTTTGTACCTACATTTTTGGCTGTAGGTGGTGTTGACATTGCTCAAAAAGAATACAATTACCTTGATGGTTATGATTTACAGGATGTGATTACCAATAAGGCACCAAAACGCCAATATGCCCTTGGAGAAATTAATGTGGTCAATGGTCATCGAGCATATATGCGAAACCTTGATTTTGCTTTTTCAATGCGCAGCAGGGATATGTGGGATGATGTTCATAGTCCAGACCAAAACAAAGATGTTAGATGGGCATTGACCTGTGACCGACCTAAAGCCGATATGGCCTTGTATGATCTTAAGGTCGACCCTTTAGAAAAAAATAATGTTGCGGATAAAAAAGAATACAGGGCATTGGCAGATTGGTTCAGAAACAAGTTGGGCAACATTGTATTGGGGGATGGCAGAGTAGAATGTGATTGGACTTTACCCAATAGTTATAACATCAGCAACTTTGCCGGAGGCGCCGATGATAAAAAACTGGACATTCCCAAAGAAATAATTCCAATGCACTAATTACCACCTATGTTAAGGTACAAATCTGAATTTATCACATGGCAAAATGAATAGAACTAAAATTGTAAAGACTAAAGGATGATTGATACTCTTTTCCCTTTTGGGTTTAACTATCAACTGTTGCCTAAATGTACAAGGGAAAACGGAAGAAAGCAACAGTTACTAAATCTAGAAAGTCCCCAAATATTTACGAAAAGTGGAACACCCACTGCCCTATTGTGTGGCGCAAATACTTTGAACGCCAACGGTAGACGTGAATCTTTTAAGGTATAGATACCTTTCAAAATTTAAAAAGAATGATCCCATAAGAAGTTATATGATAATAACCATAGTCAGCACTGTTTTTTTATTCAAATGAACCTAACCCTATTTTTACCAATGACCAATAGAGCCCGTATTTTAAGACAATTATTTGTAGTACTACTGACCATACAGAATGTTGCCTCATATGCACAAGACATTGATTTCAGTTTTTTGGATGATAATTTAACAGTGGACCAGCAATCGGAAATTTTGGTTTCACAAATGACCGTCGATGAAAAAATAAGTCAATTGACGAATCACGCCGCGGCAATCCCAAGGTTGAAGGTTCCGGATTATGATTGGTGGAACGAGGCCTTGCATGGTGTTGCCCGTAACGGGAAGGCAACGGTTTTCCCCCAAGCCATCGCTTTGGCGGCTACTTTTGACCCTGAATTGGCCAAGCAGGTTGCTTCCGCCATCTCTACCGAAGCAAGGGCCAAATTTGCCATTTCCCAAAGCATGGGAAACCATAGCAAATATGCAGGTTTAACATTTTGGACACCCAATATAAACATATTTAGAGATCCCCGATGGGGAAGAGGTCAAGAGACGTATGGGGAAGATCCTTTTCTAACGTCTAAAATAGGTGTTGCATTTGTAAAAGGATTACAAGGAGACGACCCTTTTTATTTAAAAACAGCAGCATGCGCCAAACACTATGCCGTACATTCAGGCCCTGAGGAGATCAGACATACCTTCAATGCCGAACCTAGCCAACAGGATCTGTATGAAACGTATTTACCCGCTTTTGAAGCATTGGTCACCGAGGCGAAGGTAGAAGGCGTTATGGGTGCCTACAATGCGGTTTTCGGTGAGCCGGCTTGTGCCAATACTTTTTTATTGCAGGATCTACTAAAGGATAAATGGGGATTTGATGGCTATATCACCTCTGATTGTGGGGCAATTGGGGGTATTGTATATAAGCAAAAGTTCGTAAAAACACCAGAGGAAGCTGCGGCCGTAGCCTTAAAGGCCGGTGTAAACCTAAATTGTGGTGAAACCTACAAACAGTTAAAAAAGGCCCTTGAAGAAGGTTTGGTGACTGAAGCCCTTATTCACGAACGTACCAAACAACTATTCAAGACTCGTTTTAGGTTGGGAATTTTAGGAGGTTCTAAGAATAATCCCTACGTAAATATCGGCCCTGAAGAAATTCACAGTGAGGCGCATGTAGCTTTGGCACGCGAGGTTGCACAAAAATCGATTGTCCTTTTAAAGAACAACAACAAGGTACTGCCATTGCCCAAGGATATAAAAGTGCCCTATGTCACTGGCCCCTTTGCCAATTCGGCCGATATGCTAATCGGCAATTACTACGGGGTGAGTCCTAATTTGGTCACCATCTTGGAGGGCATCACCGATGCCGTTTCATTGGGGTCTTCGTTGAACTATCGTTCGGGTGCCCTTCCTTTTCAAGCCAACTTGAATCCTTTGAACTGGGCCCCCAAAGTGGCCGCCGAATCCGACGTGACTATTTGTGTCGTGGGGATTACGGCAGACATGGAAGGAGAAGAAGTAGATGCCATTGCGGCAGCGGATAAGGGGGACCGTAAAGATTTAAAACTACCTGCGAACCAGATAAAATACATAAAGGAAATCGCTGAAAATAAAAAGGGCCCATTGGTTTTGGTTGTAGCCAGTGGGAGTCCGGTTTCACTGGAGGGCATTGAAGAACACTGCGATGCGATCTTGCAAATTTGGTATCCCGGGGAACAAGGGGGCAATGCTGTAGCCGATGTACTTTTCGGGGATATTTTACCTTCAGGTCATTTACCATTGACTTTTCCGAAGAATGTGGCCCAATTACCAGCGTATGACGATTATTCGATGAGGGGAAGAACCTATAAATATATGATGGAAGAACCTGCGTATCCCTTCGGTTTTGGCCTAAGCTATTCCAAAAGCGAATTCAGGAATTTAGCCTTGAGTTCTTTAAAATTGAATAAAAAAGAGAAATTGACCATTACTGTTGATGTTGCGAATATTGGTGCGTATGATATGGAAGAAGTGGTACAGGTATATGTAAGTCCTAAAGATACCTCTGGAGGTATTCCTTTGAAAAGTTTAAAGGCATTCAAACGGGTTTCACTAAAGAAAGGTGAGGAAAAAACATTGACTTTTTCATTGGAGCCAGAAGATTTGAAGGTAATCAACGAAAAGGGAGAGAAAATTTGGCGAAAAGGGGAATATACGATACTTGTTGGCAATTCATCACCAGGTGATTTAAGTATCCGACTGGGCGCAGCAATCCCCCAAAAAACGATTATACAACTGAGATAATAAAACTAAAATAAAAAATAGTAAATGCGAATAGCGATATATCTAGTGATAGGTTTCTTGGTTTTTAGCACAGGACTTAAAGCTCAGGCCCCTTCAGATGCCACATCTCAAATCGAAGCACGATTGGAGGGTATTATAGCTTCGATGACCATGGACGAAAAATTGGCGCAAATAGAGGGCATACGACTTAACCAATTATTGGTCGATGGGAAGCTCTCTCTTGAAAAGTGTCGAAAAGTGATCCCTGATGGTATTGGACATTTCTGCCAGTTTTCATCGGGATTGACCCTTTCACCTATAGAGCTCAGGGATTTGGTTAGAGAAGTGCAGCATTATCTAATGACCGAAACCAAAATGAAAATTCCTGCTATCTTCCATGAAGAGGCCATAACGGGTTTCGCAACAAAGGGAGCTACCACTTTTCCACAACAAATTGGAGTTGGCTGTTCTTGGAACCCGGATATCGTAAGAAAAAATGCGGCGTCAACCGCTAGGAACATGCGTGCGGCAGGCGCAACCTATGCCTTATCCCCTATGCTCGATATCAGTCGCACGGCACACTGGAACCGTCTAGAGGAAAGCTATGGAGAGGATGCCTACCTTACTTCGCGTTTAGGAGTTGCTTTTATCAAAGGGCTACAGGGCGATGATTTAGCAACTGGGGTAGCAGCTACTGCAAAACATTTTGCGGGGTATGGCACACAAAATCAGAACAAAAAAGAATTGTATGAGGAATATTTAATGCCCCATGAAGCTGCCATAAAGTTGGCAGGGGTTAAAAGTATAATGCCTTCCTATGGAAAATATAAGGCCTTAGCGGTAGCCGCGAATCCCATTATGGTGAATCAAATATTGCGGAAAGAAGTCGGTTTCGATGGAGTGGTGGTGAGCGATTATGGGGCCATCAACCTTATTCATACAGGGCATAAACAGGCGAAAAATTCCATGGAAGCCGGTGCGTTGGCTTTAAATGCAGGTATTGATATAGAATTGGCCGAGCCCATTGCCTATCCTTTACTTCCAAAAGCCCTTGAAGAAGGCCTAGTAACCGAAGAACTAATCAATACGGCGGTCAAACGTTTGCTAATGATGAAGGCTAAATTGGGCTTGTTGGATAATAACCCGGTCATAGGAAAAGATGGTTTACTTGATTTTGACCCTCCTTCGAACAGAAAACTGGCCTATGACGCAGCATGCCAATCCATTGTCCTATTGAAAAACAATGGTATCCTTCCTTTAAAAAAAGATATTGGCAAAATTGCTTTGGTAGGACCCAATGCCGCGACAGTCCATGGGTTGCTTGGGGATTATACGTACCAGTCTATGGTTTCATTTTGGTGGGGCCAATCTTTTGATCCGAACAACCCCAAATTGGTCACTCTAAAAGAAGGTCTGGAATCCAAGTTAGGAAGTGACGTTGAAATCCTTCATGAACGAGGGTGCGATTGGAGTGCTCCTCTAGAATCAATAGTGATAGCCGACGGTTTAGGTGATGATAGGCTAAGCAAGGTGAAAATGTTGACTATTAAAGGGCTGCCACAACCGGATTTGCAAAACGCCCTGAATATTTCCAAAGAAAGTGATGTTATCATTGCCGCCATGGGAGAGAATATCTATTTGTGTGGGGAGGGAAGAGAACGTAAAGGCATTCGATTGCCAGGAGAGCAAGAAGCCTTTGTCGAAAAACTTATTGAAACGGGCAAACCTGTTATTCTTGTGATGTTCGGGGGTCGCCAGCAACTTGTGGACAAATTTGAAGGTACATGTGCCGCGATCATCCAGGCTTGGTTCCCTGGAGAGGAAGGAGGAAACGCTGTTGCCGATGTACTCTTGGGTAATGTGAATCCATCGGGGAAACTTTGTGTGACATATCCGAGAACGGAAGCAAAAGAAGAAATAAACTACAAGAATGGTTATATGGACGATAATATGCCGCAATATCCTTTTGGGTATGGTCTGTCGTATACACAATACGAATACAGCGACTTAAAATTGAAACCTGAAGTAGCCATCACCGATGAACGATTCTCCCTTTCATTCAATATAAAGAATACAGGGGCCATGAACGGAACCGAAATCGTACAGTTGTATGTTTCACCCGTCGGGGAATCATCGACCATGAAGCCCATTCAGCTGAAAGGTTTTGAACGGATAAGCTTAAATTCTGGGGAAGAAAAAACGGTAACCTTTAAGATATCCCCCCAACAATTGGCCCAATATAAAAAGGACCTATGGTTTGTTGAAGCGGACAAGTACGAGTTCAAGGTGGGAGCTTCTTGCACCGATATCCGTTTAAATGGGATTTTGGAATTATCAGGGAACAACCTGATACTAGAAAATGGAAGGAACGTTTTTTTCGCGATCAGTGAATAAAAAAGAGGCCATTATTTGATGAAATATCAAAAACATAAGGTGATAAGCATTCTATTAGTAGCTTCCAATACAATGTGAGACACCTCTATTACAGGTTGAAAATGAATGGAAGAATTGGAGATCAAATGCTAAATCATCTTTAATTCCGGCTTAAAAAATATAACATCATGAACTTGAAGAATGCCCTGGTAAAAATCGTACTCAGTATTTTGATCATTGGCACTGTTTTATCCTGTAAGGATTCAAAATCGGAAAAAACAGTTGAATCAACTTTGGAAACAAAAACCACAGGTGTTTTTCCCCATAAAATACCCACTGAAAAACCCGATATTCCCTTGAGTGCTGCCATGGAACGCATGTTCAGCTATCCGGCTCCCAGGGTGCATGACAATGAACTTTTTTCCCAATTTAAATATACCCGATTAAAGGGTTTTGACTATCATAATGGCGATGGAACCGTATCCCGGCGCGACCCTTCGCGACCCATTCTGGTGGATGATAAATTTTATGTCTATTATACGAAACGACATACCGTAGTGCCCCCAATTGGCGCGAATCGCGCAAAGGAAGCGACAGATGAAATTCCATCTACCGATTGGGATTTATGCGATATCTGGTATGCAACCAGTGAAGATGGATTTACTTGGGAAGAACAAGGGGTAGCCGTATCAAGGCCACCCAAACCCGCACCGGGATGGCGTTCGGTTGCCACTCCTGATATTTTGGTATGGAAAGATAAATACTACCTCTATTACCAGGCCTTTAATGAACCCAGTGGACTTCGGGGAGATTGGTGTCCGGTATCGGTATCCTATGCCGATTCCCCCGATGGGCCGTGGACCCATGGTGGCGATTCTGTTATACCGTTTGGCAAAAAAGGCGAATGGGACCAAGATGCTACGCACGATCCACATCCGATCGTTTACAAGGGTAAAATTTATTTGTATTATAAGGCCGCTTACAACAAATGGCCAGATATACGTGATAAATATGCTGTAGCCCATGGGCTAGTGATTGCAGATGATCCTTTGGGACCTTTTGAGAAACATCCATTGAATCCCGTGCTCAATTCGGGTCATGAGACGACCTATTTCCCTTTTAAGGAAGGAGTTGCCGCGCTGGCGATCAAGGATGGAAACGAACGGGAAACGATGCAGTATGCCAAAGATGGGGTCAATTTTGAAATTGCCTCCAGTTTATCGCTTACCCCTACGGCAGCAGCACCTTTCGTTGCAGATGCTTTCACAGATACTGATTACGGCAGGGGATTTACCTGGGGGTTATGTCATTTTATAAACGCAGGAACTTCCCAAAAACAATACTCCATAATGGCACGATTTGATTGTGACCTAAGCTTGGATTTTGATGAGCCCGATATTTTTAAAAAAACAGGGGTATGGCATAAACCCGAAGTATATTTTGAACAAGGTCTAAGTAGGCCGGGAAACTAGAACAATTGATAATAAAAACGTCGAAGGCAACACTATAAAAATGTTTTTAGACAGGAGCTTGATGAAATTGATATAATGTTTACAGCTTGTCAATTGATTTAAAGAAAGTTAGCGTATTTATAAAGCTGAAAATCAATTCATGTGACAATTATTCAAACGATACTAAAACGATTAAAAATGATGTCTTTAGAAAGAATTGTATTGAGCGTAATGATTTTTTGTAGTACCAATGTATTCCGGGGCAATGCCCAAGTAAACGATTCAGGGCCACCTAAGCCACCCGTCGGTAAACGTTGGATATTAAACCCTGCTTTTTCGGACGAATTTAACGGTACAGTGCTAGATACAACAAAGTGGCTTGATCATCATCCTACATGGATAGGTAGACCTCCAGGGTTGTTTATGCCTTCGCAGGTTTCAGTTGCAGATGGTTCCCTGCAATTAAAAGGGCAAAAGATGAATAATGACACCATTGTTCATGCTTATGGAAAAGATATAACCTTCAATATCAAAGGAGCTGCCGTTGTTTCAAAAAGGCCGGTATTCCTCGGATACTACGAGTGCAGGGTCAAAGCAGCAGCAACAACGATGTCAACTACGTTTTGGTTTTCCGGTAATGGAGGTGTAGGCCCTAATGGGTGTGATAGCTATGGACAAGAATGGGATATTCAAGAGTGTATTGGAAGGGAAGGTGACTTTGAAGGAAAATACTTCGCTAGTGGAATGCATTCGAATGCACATTATTGGTATACCGATTGTGATGAAGGGAAACACGATTACCGGGCTGCTCAGGTAAGGTTTGAGGATACGGAATTGGCTTCAAAAGATTTTCATGTGTACGGCGGTTGGTGGCGCGATGAAAAATCTGCCAGTTATTATTACGATGATAGGGAGCCCAAACATCAAAAATTTTATGATAAGATAACAGATAAACCAATGGATAAGCCCATGTATATGAGATTGGTCCATGAAACCTATCCATTTCCATGGATTTCATTACCTACTGATGAGGAATTGGCAGATGACACTAAGAATACGGTTTATTATGATTGGGTCAGGGGTTACGAACTTGTTGGCCTTAATGCCTCTAACGAATCTAAATTGGAACAGGATTTAGGGCTATATGACGAAACTATAATTTTCGAAAGTGCCGAAATCAATTTAAGAAATTCGAAGACCCTAAATATTCCATTGAGCTACAAAGCCAATACGGATCGGCAAATTGAATTGGTACTATTTGATCTTGAAGGGAAAAAGATCCAAGAATCGATTTTTGTGGCATTTGCTGGTTACGCCAATCTGGAATTCAACTTTAAACTGGATAAGGAATTAAAACCTATGGCCGGTTATAAGTTGGTGGCAAGTATGCGTCCCATGGAAGGTGATCAAAAAAGCTCAATAGATGCAAATACCGTGTTTGTCAATCTTGTAAAGTAGAAATCAATAATAAGTTTAAAGTAAAACACCCTAAATGAAAAAAACAGCTTTACCTTTTATGGCAGTCCTTATTTTTTGTGCTTTTAGTATCCTAAAAGCGCAAGAAAGTGTGGTATATGAAGAATCCTGGGAATCACTTTCCAAGGTAAACCAAACACCCGATTGGTTTCTAGATGCCAAATTGGGCATTTATGCACACTGGGGCCCTGTATCAGAAGCATTTGAAGGCACCGACCCCAGCAAGAACTATAGCGGTTGGCATGGTATGATCATGTATCAAGACGGAAAGAAAGTACCCACTAAAAATGGAGAGCCCTCAAACAATTACTTACATCATAAAAAGAAATATGGTGATCCGGCCAAGTATGGGTACAAGTATATCATCGAAAATTTCAAACCCATAAAATTCAATGCCAAAGAATGGGCTGAATTATTTGCCAAATCGGGGGCAAAATTTGCGGGACCTGTAGCCATGCATCATGATAATTTTGCGATGTGGGATGCCAAATCAACACGATGGAACTCGATGAATTATGGGGGAATCGACCCCTCCGCAACCCTGAAAAAGGAGATTGAGGCGCAAGGATTGAAATTTATGGCCTCCTTCCATCATGCCTTTACCTGGAAATATTTTGCGCCAGCACACCAATATGGTGGGGTTGATCCCCAAGATTATGATTTGTACACGAATCCCCATAGTTTGGAATCGGATGTGCCAGATGACCGTTTCCGCGAGGAGTGGTGGGCCAAGCTCAAAGAATATATCGATATATACCAGCCCGATTTAATTTGGTTCGACTGGTGGTTGGAAAACCTTCCAGAAGCGGACCGTCAGAAATTTTTGGCCTACTATTATAATGAGGCACAAAAATGGGGCAAAGAAGTTTGTGTGGCCTATAAAGAAAGTACTTTTCCCATTACAACTGCCATTAAAGACTATGAGCGAGGTCGGCCAAACCAACCTAAAAGCCCGGCATGGTTGACAGATACTTCGCCAGGAGCTTGGTTCTACCGTCCTGGGGCGGAGTTTAAAAAACCAAACGATTTGATAGATATTTTGGTCGACATCGTGGCGAAAAATGGCTTGATGCTATTAAATGTACCTCCAAATCCGGATGGCTCCATACCAGAGGAAATGGTTTATCTACTTACCGAAATGGGTGCTTGGCTAAAGGTCAATGGTGATGCTATCTACAAAACCCGTCCGTGGACGGTCTTTGGCGAAGGTCCGACCCGCTTGCCTGAAGGCGGGCATAAAATTGAGAAAATCGAAATTGAATATACAAATACGGATATTCGATATACTAAAAAATCTGATAAAGAAATCTATGCTATTGTGATGGACAAACCGGAAGAAGACATCGTGATGAAGACCTTGAGCACAGATATTGGTGCATTAAACTCAAAAATCATGAGTGTGAGTTTATTGGGCAGTGATGAAAAATTGGAGTGGGAAAGGAATTCCCGTGGATTGGTAATTAAACCGCCCAAGTCATATCCCACAGACTATGCACATGCATTTAAAATTGTGATGGAAGGGTATAAAGAAAACGACATTGGTGGTAACGAAGATGCACACAAAGATTAGTCCATCAGACACATTATTCAAAAAGACACCCTAAATAAATTTTAAAAGATGAAACTGCAAAGATTGATAGTTGTTAGCATGATACTCTTAGTTTTGATTTCCTGCAAAAAAATCCAAAATGAAAAGGAGGTTACCTTATCTGAAACGAATACTATAGGCTTTCCTTTCAAACTTCCGGAAAAAAAGCCCAATAGAGCAATGAGTAAGGCAAGTGCACGTAATTATGATGCGTATTCAGCCCCCAGACCCTCTCAAAATGAATTGTATTCGCAATTCAAATATACCGAGCTCAAGGGTTTTGACTATAATAATGATGACGGCACTATTTCACGTCGTGATCCTTCAAAGGTTATCTTTGCCAACGGTAAATATTATGTGTGGTACACCCATCGCCATACCCCCACCCCGCCTCAAGGGGCTGAAAAATCGAACGATACCATTCCTTCAAGCGACTGGGATCTGGCCGATATTTGGTACGCTACGAGCGAGGATGGCTTTACATGGCAAGAGCAAGGGGTCGCCGTGCCGCGACCTCCCAAACCCAATGTGGGATGGCGATCGGTAACAACAACCGATATTCTGGAATGGGAAGGCAAATATTATTTGTATTACCAAGGTTTTATGGAGGCCAGCGGTAAGCGAGGGGATGATTGTCCGGTTGCTGTATCTTATGCCGATTCACCCGATGGTCCTTGGACTCCACACAATAAAATTGTGATTCCCAATGGTGCTGAAGGCGAATGGGATCAATACTCGATCCATGACCCATATCCCTTGGTATATAAGGGCAAAATCTACCTCTACTATAAATCCGATTTTGATGGAGACCCAGAGCTGGTCAGAATGCAAGGTTTGGCCATTGCCGACAATCCTTTGGGCCCTTTTACAAAGCATCCATTGAATCCCGTTATCAATTCGGGGCATGAAACTACGCTATTCCCATTTATGGAAGGGATTGCTGCCTTGGTTATCAGGGATGGCAATGAACATAATACAGTACAATATGCAGCGGACGGGGTTAACTTTGATATTGCCTCGATCACGTATTTAATGCCCAATGCCGCTGGACCTTATATTCCCGATGCCTTTACCAATACGGATTATGGAAAAGGTATTACCTGGGGCCTATCACATTTTACGAACGCAACGATTTGGAGTCAAAACCATGCTATACTCGCCCGTTTTGATTGCGATCTGAGCCTTGATATTCATGACCCGGATATGAAGCGCGCCCATGAATACTACAAGCCTGAATTTTATTTTGAACATGGGTTGAATGAAAAGCAGAAAAACCGTATTCTGAAGGAGAACAAAAACAGGGAATAGGTAAAAGGTAGCACTATTTGAAACGCTTATCGTTACTTCGTACATCACGGATACGGGCATTCGAAACATCATCAAAAACGACCACTTTCCGTGCGTCCTTCTCAATCATATTGACTTGAATATTCTCGAGAACCAATCCGTCGATATGTCTTGCATAAATACCGGAGGCCGGCAACGTACCTACCAAATGGAATTCGGGCCACCATCCATCCAATACATCGAGTGTATACTCCTTGATATTGGCTTTTTGGGCGTCTTCCTTAGTTCCTCCTCCAGAAATTGTAAATTGGATATCCTTCATGATCACCTCCTCTATTTTGTGATCAGGAAGTCCTGTTAAAAAGAAAGCCGAATTCTTATCGCCTTTAGAATTGTCAACTACGATATTACTGAATATAAAATGGTGCATTCGTTTCAAAGGTTCAAACTGGCCTTCTGGAGTCTCATTTGAAGCCCGTTGTTGGCAAAAAGTCATGAAAATAGGTCTGGGAACATTCTCCATCACTAAATTACTGAAGACCATATTCTTCATTTCACCCCCTTCATTCTGTTGGATCTTAAGTCCTGAATCCTGTATGTCCCGAAACGTACAATTGGTAACACTGACCGACTCGATATTGCCCCTAGAAAGAAGTCCAATACGCATCCCTGCCCATTTCGATGTGAAAGTACAATTGCTCACCACAACATTTTTACATGGTCTGTCGGGCCTGGAAGCTTGCAGACAGATGCTGTCATCACTGGTGTCGAACGTGCTATTAATAACACGTACATCGGTACAACCGTCAAAGTCAAGCCCATCCCCATTGCCATTGACCCTACTGACAATGTTGATGGCACTTACACTGATATTGTCACAGTAGAGCCATGCTGATGTCCATGCAGCTGGATTTATCAACGTAATATCATTTAAGTGGATGTCCTTACAATTTAAAAAGCGAATCATCATCGGTCGGCCCGTGTCCTTATTGAAAATTCCCTGTGGCCATTGCCGTCTATGGTCCCATAACCCTCAATGGCAATGGAGGTGGCATCTTTGGCAAAAATGAGGCAACTATCCATATGTGGCTCATTCTTGTACATATTCTTATGGGTATCTGTGGTATAATCTTCATAATTAGGACTACCCAATAGTACGGTACCATTACCGATATGCAGTGTTACGTTGTCTTTCAAATACAGGGTCCCGGTCATGTACTTACCCCCACCTGATAGCAACACTGTTCCTCCACCATTTCGAGTACATTCATTGATTGCAGTTTGTATGGCAATTGTATTTAAAGTAGTTCCATCATTGACCGCCCCGTAATCCTTTACATGATAAGTTTGGGCCGATGTACTCAAAAGAATAAAAAAAAATGCTAAAGGTAAATTGAAGAATAATCGTCTCATTTATACATATTTTAGAATTGTTCCCAAAAAGCATCTTCCCATTTAAGACCTTCGGTCCTGTTCTTCTTTAAACGTTCCCGTAAAAATGAAAGCGTCTCATTAAATTCAGGTTTTTGCGACAGGTCTGCAGTTTCATAAGGATCATTCTGCAAATCGAACAATTGTGTATTACGCTTCCCTCCTACTTGATATTCAATCAATTTATACCGTTCATCTCGAAGGGCACGTTGGGTGTGCCTATACCCAAAGTATAACTCTTTTCTGATCATTGGGTTAGTGGGATCTTCAATCGATTTGGCCAGACTAATTCCAGTAACAGAAAACGGAACTTCTATTCCAGTCAATTCACACAAAGTCGGAAAGATATCATAGGTATAGCAAAGGTCCTTACGGGTTTCATTTTTGGGAATGCCAGGACCATTAAAGACAATGGGGACATGAATACCCCCATCCTCATACAAATTTTGTTTGCCGAATAGTCCATGACTGCCCATTCCCAAACCACTATCGGTTGCAAATACAATAATTGTGTTCTTGGTCATGTTTTTGTCCTCTAGAGCTTGTAGTACTTTGCCTATTTGATCATCCAGATGAGTGATAATTGCATAATAGTCAGCCAGTTGATATTTCGTATCCCGTTCTGTTCTTGGATAAGGTGCCAACTTTTCATCACGTATATAAAGATCCCCATTATCAAAAGGATGCATCGCCATATAATTGGGAGGTAATGCTATTGTTTCCGGGGCATACATTTCATGGTATTTTTTCGGGGCATTTCTGGTATCATGGGGTGCATGAAAGGGTACATATAAAAGAAATGGTTCTTCTTTGTTATAGCTTTCCAAAAAATCCACTGCAGACTTCGCAAAGATCTCACTGGAGTGTGGCCCCATATGTTCTAGATTGGAATCTGGCTCCAAATGAATTTCTTGATGATCCCCAGCCATAAAATACAAGTGTTCTTCATCATAGGTGCCATCTTCCCGAAAATCTTGGTAGGGCATTCTAAAATGGGGGACATAATACCCGTTTGAAAGCCCAAATAAGGTTGCCCCACCCATAAAACCACGCATAGAAGCTTCAGGACCATTATGGGATTTGCCCGTAATGAAAGTGAAATATCCAGCATTCTTAAAGGCTGTTGGGAAAGACATCATTGATTCCGGAAAATAATGGCCATTTCCATCCGGGAGTTCAAAAACCCCACGCCCTGTCAACAACTGGGCCCTGCTCGGGGCGCAAACCGCCCCTGAATTTGCCCCTTGTATATAGGCATTGGTAAATGTGGTGCCACCTTTGATCAGTTTATCAAGGTTCGGGGTTTTAACTTGGCCATTGCCCAAAGCCCCAACAGCATCAAATCGATGATCGTCAGTAAAAATGATAACGATGTTGGGCTTGTTAGATGCATTTTTTTGGGCATGAACGAACTGATTGAATAACAGCCAGCTAACAATCAATAAACCCAGTGCTGTTTTTTGAAACATATCGTTAACTTACAATTGAAAAACCTTTTCCAAAAGTATCCACTTTTCACCTTTTTTAGCCCAAGGCAAGCCTTGCTGATATTTCCACATGAGTTGTTCCCATTCCTGTACCTTCGGATTATTGGCATCCATTTCAGCTTTTTTTTCCGGATTAAAAGTCTCGTCCACCTCCATGATCATGAACATACGATTTCCTGTGAGATAGATTTGCATATCAACAATTCCCGCGTCCCTGATACTCTTTGTGATCTCAGGCCAGGCGTTTCCGGCGGCATGGTATTTCTTATATTCCGCAATGAGTTTTGGGTCGTCTTTTAGGTCACAAGAGTAACAGAATCTAGTTGTATTTTTCGACATAATATGGACTTTTATGTTTTTAATGGATGACGGGTTTAGTGACTTTAAATGCGTACATACCATAAAGCGCTACAACAATCAAACAGATCATCGGGAGAATAAATGAAAAATGAATTTCGGGGATACCGGCGGTGACGATATCGCCAAAAACTTCTTTTCCATCAACCCTATCGCCATAATCCATGATCAAGGCTTGGGTCTTAGGTAAAAAGGCGCCTCCCACAATGGCCATGATAAGCCCGGAAGAAGCCAATTTTGCTTCCTCTCCCATATCCTTAAGTGCTAGGCCATAAATCGTAGGGAACATAATGGACATGAATACGGAGACCAAGACCAAGAACACTAAACTTGTAAGTCCCGATGTTACAATTACCCCAGCACACATTGCTGCTGCAGCGACGCCGAAAATTGCCAACATTTTAGCTGGATTGATCTTCTGCATCAGTGCGGTACCTATAAACCTAGTAATTACGAAGGAAACCATTGCGGTAATATTCCACCAGGTTGCCTCGATACCCAAACTACTCGATTGGTTCAAGTATTCGACCAATTGAAAAATGGCCGTCCAACACATGATTTGTGCCCCAACATAGAACATTTGGGTAATGACCCCCAATACATAGGTTTTGCTTTTAAATATTCTATTGAGGGATTCTTTTATCGATAAATGATCCCCCATGACCATGGCAGGAATCCTTGTTTTCCAGATGACAAAGAATACCAATGCCACAAAAAGGCCAACAGCGATATATGGAAAACTTATGACCCCAAGGTCATGTACTTTGATCTCGGCCGCCTTTTCTGCCCCAAGGGCCACAATGGCACTACTATCCGCATAATCCACGGAAAGCAATCTGTCGAGCACTACAAATTTCGCGATCAACATTCCGGTCAATGAACCAATCGGATTAAATGATTGGGCTAGATTCAATCGTCGTGTTGCCGTTTTCGGACTTCCCATCGAGAGGATCAAAGGATTGGAGGTTGTTTCCAAAAAGCCTAATCCACAGGTAATCACAAATAGGGAAATCAAGAAATAAGTATAAGAGCCATTCTCGGCTGCCGGATAAAAAAGCATGGCCCCAATAGCGTATAATGCCAAACCGAGCAATAGTCCCGATTTGTAACTGAATTTACGGATGAACAAGGCTGCAGGAATGGCCATAACCCCGTATCCAAAGTAAAAAGCGAACTGCACGTTGTACGCTTCTTCATTAGACAACACCATTACTTTTTTAAATGCCGCGACCATAGGGTTGGTAAGGTCGTTTGCAAAGCCCCAAAGCGCAAATATCGAAGTAGCGGCAATAAAAGGAACCAATAGTTCCTTAGGTACAACTGGTATTTTCTTGGTTATATTCATGCATTTGGTTGTTTAGTTGATTTCGATGAGCAGACCCATTGGGTTTTATATCTGATAGGTTTATCTTATTCCGTTAAGAGTGAACGATCTAAATGGACATAGCCCCCATCAACAAAGATAAATTGACCTGTCGTATGGGATGATCTTTCGGAAATCGTAAATAAGCACGTATCCGCTATTTCCTGTGGTGTTGTCATACGGTTTTCCAAGGGTATCTTCTTTACGATAGATTTAAGTTTTTCCTCGCCATCTTCAAGGGTTTTGATCCAATTATCATAGGCTGGTGTCCAACTTTCGGCAATAATAATGGCATTAGATCTTATCCCATATTTTATAAGGTCAACAGCCCACTCTCTGGTCAATCCCAGTACGCCACCTTTCGAAGCGGCATAGCCTGAAGTGTTCCCTTGTCCTGTCAAAGCTACTTTGGAACCGATGTTCAAAATATTTCCCTTTGATTTCTTTAAAAAAGGAAGTGCATGTTTCACCACTAAAAAGTAACTTACCATGTTCAATTTCAATGAATTCATGAATTCATCATAGGTAGCATCCAGTCCTACCCCGTCGTTTACCCCCACATTATTGATGACAACATCTATTTTTCCATATTTTTCTATGATGGCATTCATTGCCTTTTCTATCTGCTTTGGGTCTGTGACGTCCGTTTTACAAAAGAGGGCATCAATTCCTTTTTTCTGGATACTTTCCACATAAGAAAACCCACGGTCATTTCTATCGATTACTGCCGGTATCGCCCCTTCTTCCGCTAAATTTTGAAGTATGGTCTCCCCTATGCTCCCCTGAATACCTGCTGCCCCAGAGATAACGACTACTTTTCCCTTTAATCCTAAATCCATTGCGCTTTACTTTAGATTATAAAAATTTATGGCATTGCCGCCCATAATCTTTTGCTGTTCTGTTGTGCTTAGATCTGTAATAAAATTAATTACTAATTGCTTTACACGGGCATAATTCCCAGCTACGAGACATACCGGCCAATCCGAGCCGTACATAAGCCTATCCGGGCCAAATACCTCTAAAACCACATTCATATACGGAATGATCTGCTCGGGGGTCCATGAATTGAAATCGGCCTCAGTAATCATGCCCGATAATTTACAATAAACATTTTCGTGCTTGGCAATTTCTTTCATCAAAATGGCCCATCCATCAAAGAAACCATCCTTAATATAAGGTTTGCCCATATGGTCTATAACAAATCGCTGATTTGGAAACCGCTTTACGAATTCAAGGGTAGCGCCCAATTGGTGCGGGAAAATCAAGATATCATAGGTGTATCCATACTTTTCCAAATGGGATATACCCCTCATAAAATCAGGTCGTAACAAAAAATTATGATCCGCTTCCCCTTGAACAATATGTCGAAATCCCTTTATTTTCTTTTGTTCGCCATATTTTTCCAAAACAGGACCAATTCCTTTATCGCGCAAATCCACCCAACCTACGATTCCTTTAATAAAGTCATTCGACTTGGCCAGATCCAACAAAAAATAAGTCTCCTGTAGCGTTTGATCCGCTTGTACGGCCACGCAACCGTCAATATCATTTTCTTCAAAAACCTTTTTTAAGTCTGATGGCAAAAAATCCTTTCTAATCACAGCCATTGCATTATCTATCCAGCTATGTTTTACAGGATTGTAGTGCCAAAAGTGTTGATGGGCATCGATTGTCATTTCGTTATTGGGATATTTCTACTTTTATTACAGTGGCCATTTCATCAATACGTGATGACGGTGCTTTGACCTTAAGTCCTTTTTCTTCATCATAGGACCAATCTATTTTTTCATCACTACCCAGAAAAGCTACCCTTTCAATGGTAGGGGCATCGTGTATTTTTTCTTTGGCAAAAGATTCCAAAACCAACTCCTTATCTGGTTCAACAGCCCCAAGGACGATCGCATAAATTGAATAATCCTTGGTAGTATAGCGAATATCCTTATTCGAATATTTGAGTTTCATGAAGGCCTTATGGTTTTTGAAATGTCCTTCTGGTTCTTTGGTAGGACCTTCACCAAAAGTGTACCATGCCTCGGTATCGTATATGGCCTCTCCATATTTCTTGAGCCAGGAACCCATTTTAAGAATTCCTTCTTTTTGATTTTCAGGTATGGTACCATCGGCTTTGGGGGAGACATTTAAAAGTAGTACCCCATTCTTACTTACAATGTCGATCAACATATGAAGTACATCAACGGCAGGTTTCACCCCTAAGTCCTCGGTATAGCACCAACTACCATTACTAATGGTCGCATCGGTCATCCAAGTTTTTGTTCCGATGTTATTCTTTCGGGCTTGTTCCAGATCCTCAATACTCATATTCAAAGGAAGGTCATGCTGTTTTCGTACAATCACAACTTCTTGTTCCTTACGGGCAGCTTCATTGAGATAATAGGCCGCGAATTCTTTTCGATATTCCTCGGGGATATCACCAAGCACATAATCGAACCAGATGATATCGGGATGGTAGTTGTCTATCACCTCTTTCAATTTGCCAAACCACACCTCTTTATACCATTTTTCGGGCTCCATATTCCCATACATCAATTGTAAATCAGGATCATTTGAACTTGGGGGCATTCCTTCGAAATAGGGATAATGACTATTGGGTACCTCCTTGCCAAGTTCGGTGCTTCGCTGAAGGTTCTTGGCATGATGGAATGCCGTGATGAATCTCATTCCCTTGCCTTTGATTGCTTTCTCGAGCTCCCCGGTAATATCGCGTTTTGGCCCGGTATCCATCGTATTCCAGGGCGTGATTTCACTATCCCACATGGCATAACCATCATGGTGTTCCGCTACAGGTCCGGCAAATTGTGCCCCAGCATCCTTAAAAAGTTGGGCCCATTCGTCCGCATTGAATTTTTCTGCCTTGAACATGGGCGCAAAATCATGATATCCGAATTCTGAGGGTTCCCCATATTTTTCAACATGGTGCTTATAGACCTTGTTGTCTTTAAAATGCATCCATCTAGGATACCATTCATTGCTAAATGCGGGCACGGAGTACAAACCCCAATGGAAATAGATTCCCAATTTAGAATTCTTGAACCATTCGGGAGACTCATTGTGTTCGCCTAAAGACGCCCAATCTTCCTTAAATTCGGGTGTCTGATCAATAGTAGGTGGTGTCTTTGTTTTGGATTCTTGTTTTTCGGTACAGGCAAAAGAAATTGCCAAAATCAATAAAACCAAAACTCCTAATTTAAATATTTTCATCATTGAACCTTTATTATTGAACTCATTTTAAAAATTGACCATCGCTTTGATCACACCATTGGCTGGGTCCAACCAACCATCAAAATTACTGATCATCTCATCGAGATCGACGGTATGGGTGATGAAGGAATCGATGGGGAAATTCCCATCCTTCAGAACGGAAATGACGTGTTCAAAATCCTCCAAAGTGGCATTTCGGCTACACATCAAGGTAGTTTCCTTGGCATGGATGGCAGGGTGTGCAAACACAATTTCCCCTTTAGAGAGCCCAACCAAAACATATCGACCCCCATGGGACATATAGTTATGCCCAAATTCCAACGCCCCTTTATGGCCCGACGCATCAAAGACCGCCGTGGCCAGGTCATTATTGGTAATCTGACGCACTTTATCTACCGAACCTTCCCCGCCCAAAACGATATGATCAACCCCGATTTTTTCCTTGGCATACTGAAGCCTTCCTTGGTTCACATCCAAAGCGATGACCTTTGCCCCTGCAATTTGAGCCAATTTCATGATACCAATACCTATAGGGCCACAACCTACTACAACAATGGTTTCACCGGGTTGTAATTGTGCCCTTCGTATGGCATGGGCCCCGATGGCAAGGGGTTCCACTATAGCCATAGCATTATCGTTCAAATCGGGAGTGCGGATCAAAAGACTGATCGGAACCGATATCTTCTCTTGCATACCACCATCGGTATGTACCCCCAAAACCCTCATTTTCGTACAACAATTCGTCTTCCCGTTTCTACAGGCAATACATGAATTGCAATTGACATAGGGCATAACAACCACGTTGTCCCCTGGCCTGATTCCCTTATCATTTTCCTCGATCTCCAAAACCTCGGAGGCCAGTTCATGACCTAAGATCCTAGGATATTCAAAGAAGGCTTGATTGCCGGCATAGGCATGTAAGTCGGTGCCACAAATACCTACTTTTTTTATTTTCAAAATGGCTTCTCCAGGCACTTTTTTTGGTTCATCTTTCTCCTTTAGGATAAATTCACCGGGCTTTTCACAAACAATATATTTCATTGTACATTAAAATTGATATTTAAAGAACGCACCCTTACGGTGCGCTCTTAAATTATTGAAAGCTAACTCACATCACTATCTTAAGGCGTACCCAATGTTATTTCAAAAACATGGGCAAAATCCCCTGACTTTTCCCCCAAATCCTCAATGGATAATCCACTCTCTGATCGGGTAAATTTTATGTTTTCCTTACCGCCCAAAAGATGTACATTTTTAATTTTCAAATCCTTTGCATACTCACTTATACTCGATAAAGACTTTATGTTTACCAAACCATTATCTGGCCATTCTAACAGAATTGCATATAATTTATCCCCTTTTTGGGTAAAGCGGATGTCCTGTCCGGTAAAACCCTTGTTTTGTCCTTCTGAATGATGGCCTTTTTTGACTTCTGTTGGCCCTTCTCCATATGTCTTCCAGTATTTGGTATCATAAATAGCTTCGCCATTCAAGGCCAACCAATCGCCAATTTGCATTAAAATCTGCTTTTGATCTTCAGGTATTGTGCCATCGGCTTTGGGGCCTATGTTTAGTAATAGATTTCCGTTTTTTGAAACAATATCTACTAAATCATCAATAAGACTATTGGTTGTTTTTGACTCCCAGTTAGCTACATGGGACCAAGAATTTTTACCTATTGAGGTGTCTGTTTGCCAAGGCAATTTTCGAATTCCGGGAAGTTTTCCACGTTCCAGGTCATAAATTACCGTTCCTTCCGGAAAAGCCTCATGGTCAAAATTCTTGTCATTAATGACCACTTCTTTTCCCCACTCGATTCCCTTATTATAATAGTAAGCCGCAATTTTAGGTCGAACATCTGCGAAATCGGGAATATCCAAATAAAAATCAAACCAAAGTATATCGGGTTGGTAATTGTCAATCAAATCTACAGTGCGGTCCCACCATAACTTTTTAAATTCCTCGGATACAGGCTCGGTTACATCCTTTCCTTTTGGAGAATACAAATCGGCATACTCAGGATCTACAGTATCGAAATGCTCCTTTTTGTTGTAGAACGACCAGTTAAATGCATAATGAGAGGAAGCCCCCATGATCAGACCTTGTTCCCGACCCTCTTTAAAAAGTTCTCCCAGCACATCTCTTTTGGGTCCCATATTGACCGCATTCCATCGTGTGGTATTCGATTTATACATAGCAAAGCCATCATGATGATCGGCAACGGGGATCACATATTTGGCGCCCGATTTTTTGAACAGAGATATCCATTCCTTGGCACTGAACTTTTCAGCTTTGAACATAGGAACAAAATCCTTATACCCAAACTCTTTTTGATCGCCCCATTTTTCTTTATGATGAAGAAAAGTGGCATTAGGGCCTTTACTTTCCAAATCAAGTTGGGCCGTAAAGGTGGCTGTATCCATGTACATCTGGCGTGGATACCATTCAGAACCAAATGCCGGGACCGAATAAACCCCCCAATGAATGAAAATCCCAAATTTGGCATTGTTGAACCATTCGGGATCTTTATAGTTTTTTTTGATGGACTCCCAGTTGGGTTCAAATTTCAATTCCGAACCTGTAACCGCTACACCGGGTTCTGTCTTATTTTGATCCGATTTGCAAGATAAAAAAAAGGTAAGGATGGCAAGTAGTAGGAGCTGATGAATTCTAATAGACATGACTTCTCTTTAAAATGTCCCGCTAAAATCAGATTTTTTTGACCAAAGCTAAACTACGCACGTATAAATAAGTGCAACAAATGGTTATTCCAAAAAATTATATAATGATTTACATTTAAGGCCATGGAAAACCATTTCTATTTTGAAAAGGCCCGAACATATTTTTTTTGATAGACCAAAGGGGAACAGCCCATGAACTTTTTGAACTGTCTATAAAAGAAAGGTAGACTTTCATACCCACAGGAATAGGCAATTTGACTGATCTGCATGTTTGTTTCGATTAACATCTTGCACGCCAGATTAATACGATATTCATTTATAAAGGTGAAAAACGATTTGTTAAAGGCCTTTTTGAAGAATCGACAAAAAGCCTCATCACCCATAGAAACCAATGAGGAAACATCGGTAAGCTTGATCTTCTTATCGTAATTGTTTTGAACAAAATCATAAACCTTGTCTATTCTTTTGTTCGTTATCCGATTCAAATTAGGTAAAAAACCAGAAGTGGTAAGCGTTTCCATTTCATGGGTAGTACTTAACTCCTCCAATAATTGTAGAAAACCAATAAGTTTTGTAAAAGGTGGGAAATCCATAATCTCCTTTAATTTTTCAGATATGCCTTGGGCGTACTTTTCATTGAATTTAATACCCTCCGAAGCCTTGTTCAATACTGCCCTTATCGTTTTGAATTCATTTCTTAACAGCCAATCCGAACCTAAAAGATGGTCATCCCATTGAAAAACCAAAGATTTGACCTGAGTAGTGTTCTGGGGAGAATTTTTCCAACAATGCGGTAAGTTCGAACCTAAAAGTACAAGGTCTCCCTCTTCAAATTTTTCAACGCTATTACCAACATATCGTATCCCTTTCCCTTTTTCTATATAAGTAAGTTCATATTCAGCATGAAAATGCCAAGGTGCATCAAAATTTTCATTTTCATAAACGAAGGCATTGAAAGAACTCTCCCCAGACCCGGTTATTTTTTCATACTGTGCTTTCAAGACAAGACTATTTTTGGTTTAACCTTATTTATTATACCTCTTTTGTTGTAAAAATGACAAATAAAATGTCAAAATAAGGTATAAGTTGGTTAAAATCAAGGTAGAAATACCTTTTCCGTGTTACTACCTTTATTTTTTATTCATTCGAGGTAATCAACAAATTCAGAGCAACCCATGGCGGATTAAATTATATTCCTTTCTTTTAAGCATTCGTTTCAATCCAAAGTTTAAACACCCTTCACTCACTTAATGAAATATGCATTTCAAATATCCAAAATTTTCATTGTAATAGTAACGGTGTTTACCTTAATCCAATGTGGCGATAAAAAACCAACCCTAGAACAAAAAGAAAATTCCGAAGAAGTTTCAGATACCATTATAGTTGCCGACCTATCCAAATTGATCATTCAAAAACCAGTCGACCTGAACACCCCGGAAGATATGGTTTGGATTCCCGGAGGCGAATTCATGCAGGGTGCCATCCCAGAGGATAAAATGGCCATGCCCCATGAAAAACCTGCACATAAGGCTGCAGTTGATGGTTTCTTTATGGATATTACCGAGGTAACAAATGCCCAATTTAAAAGGTTTGTTGATGCAACGGGATACATTACCGTGGCCGAAAGAAAGATCGATTGGGAGGAACTTAAGAAGCAAGTCCCGGAAGGCACTCCCAAACCCCATGATTCTATCTTGCAACCTGGATCTTTGACCTTTAAAAAAACCAAGAGCCCCGTACCCAATCTATATGATTTCTCACAATGGTGGGATTGGACCATAGGTGCCAATTGGAAACACCCTAATGGCCCAGATTCAAACGTAAAGGGCAAGGATAACCATCCCGTTGTCCATATTGCATACGAAGATGCCTTGGCCTATTGCGAATGGGCAGGCAAACGATTGCCCACTGAAGCAGAATGGGAAAGGGCAGCGCATGGTAATAAGAAGGGAAATATCTATTTTTGGGGTGATGAGGCTTCAGCATTGTCACAAATGGCGAATAGTTGGGAAGGGGAATTTCCGGTAAATAATACACAGGTTGATGGTTTTGAACGGCGGGCCCCCGTAAAAACCTACCCTCCCAATGATTTTGGCTTGTATGACATGGCAGGAAATGTTTGGGAATGGACCAATGACTGGTATAGAACAGATCATTACCTTGAGGTTTCCATGGCGCATGTAGTATCGGTAAACCCCAAAGGAGCGGCTACCCCCTATAATGTTCGGGAACCTTATGCCAAGGAAAAAATAATGAAAGGGGGCTCATTCTTGTGCAATGCATCCTATTGTGCAAGTTATCGGGTTTCCTCAAGAATGGCCACAAGTGTGGATTCTTCATTGGAACACTTGGGCTTTAGAACTGTTGCCTCTGTTGCCATGGTCAGGAATATGAAAAACAAATAATATAGAAATATGCGATTTTTAGACAATTTCAAACCAGAACTTACTGTTGAATCCCCAGGTAGAATAAATATAATCGGGGAACACACCGATTATAATATGGGATATGTACTGCCTACGGCCATAGAAAAGAAGATAACGTTCAAGTTTCAAAAAAATGGATCGGATAAAATCTGCCATGTCTACAGTAAGGGTTATGACACCGGGTTCGAATTGTCTTTGGATACCATTGAAATAAGTAAGGTTGAATGGGAAAACTACATTTTGGGTGTTTTGAATGAAATATCAAAAAGGACAGATAAACTCAGAGGTTTTGACTGCGTACTTGAAAGTCATGTGCCTATTGGTTCTGGAGTGAGTTCTTCGGCCGCATTGGAATGCGGGTTGGCTTTTGGTTTAAATGAAATGTTCGATTTGGGATTGAGCAAAATGGATATCGTAAAGCTATCACAAGCTGCTGAGCATACCTATGCGGGCACCAAATGTGGTATCATGGACCAATTTGCCTCCGTCATGAGCAAGAAGGGGCATGTCATTCTATTGGATTGTGAGTCACTGGAATATTCCTATATCCCTATACACATAAAACCATACAAGATCGTACTCTTGAACACCAATGTTTCGCACAATCTTGCGTCCGGGGAATATAACAAAAGAAGGGCCCAGTGTGAAACAGGGGTTAGCGCACTTCAGAAGATCTATCCTGAAGTAAAATCGTTGCGTAATGCCAATATGGACATGTTGAATGAGGTAAAGGATACCATCGACGAAACGGTCTACAATCGTTGTGCCTATGTCATACAGGAGAAAACCAGGGTTTTAGAGGCTGTTGAGGCCCTTAAGGCCAATAATCTCAAGAGAGTTGGCGAATTATTGTATGAAACCCATGAAGGATTGAGCAAAATGTATGAGGTAAGTTGTCCTGAATTGGATTTTCTGGTAGCGTTTACAAAAGGTAATGATGCGGTCTTGGGGGCACGGATGATGGGCGGTGGATTTGGTGGTTGTACCATAAATTTAGTACACGAAGATGCCATTGAAGAATTTGTAGCTGCGGCATCAAAAGCCTATGAGAAAGCATATAACCTTAAATTAACTTGGTTTGAAGCCAGCCCTAGCCAAGGAACGTCGATCCTAAAAAAATAATATGAGCACTGAATTCAACGAAAATCCGCATAGAAGGTTTAATATTTTAACAGGGGAATGGATCTTGGTATCGCCCCACAGAACGAAACGACCATGGCAAGGCAAGACCGAAAAACCTGCTTTGGAAACCAAGCCAAAGTATGATCCAAACTGCTATTTGTGTCCTACCAATGGCAGAATGGGCGGTGCGGTAAATCCCGATTATAAAAAGCCTTTTTCATTTGTGAATGATTTTTCAGCACTCCTTAAGGATGTAAAGGAAGATAAATATGAAAATGGTTTGCTTTATGCCGAATCCGAATCCGGTATCTGTAAAGTAGTTTGTTTTTCGCCAGATCACTCCCTAACGCTGCCTTTAATGTCCACAGAAGAAATCACCGATGTAATTTCATTATGGCAGCAGGAATATAAGGAACTGGGCGCTATTGATGGAATAAACCATGTTCAGATTTTTGAGAACAAGGGCGATGTCATGGGTTGTAGTAATCCGCACCCCCATGGACAAATATGGGCGCAACGGAGTATCCCCCAGGAAGTTCAAAAGAAATGCGATCGGTTATCGACCTACTGGAAAGCTCACAAAGCAAGTATTTTAGAAGATTATGTGAAGCAGGAAATGGAAATGGACGAACGCATTATTCTAGAAAACGAACATTTTGTATCCTTAATTCCCTATTGGGCGGTGTGGCCTTATGAAACCATGATCGTTCCAAAGAGAAAGATGGCCCATATCGGTGAACTTTCCGATGCAGGGAAAAAGGCATTTGCCGATATCCTGCGAAAAACTACCATACGACTGGACAATGTCTTTCAAACTTCGTTTCCGTATTCCGCGGGAATCCATCAGGCACCCACAGACGGAGAAGCACATCCTGAGTGGCATTTTCACATGTCTTTTTATCCACCATTATTGCGGTCGGCAACCGTTAAAAAGTTTATGGTAGGCTATGAGATGTTCGCAAACCCCCAAAGGGACATCACAGCGGAACAGGCGGCAAATACCATTAAAGCTTTGTCAGATATTCATTATTCCAAACAATAGGATTTCATCATAAACCTAGTAGTAAAAAAATGATTTATTATGCCATTTATATTGATTATATGATAAATATCATGTCAAAATAAGGTATTATTTGGCTAAAATCAACGTAGAAATTGCCTGCTAATTGATTTACTTTTAATGACAATATAAAATGTGTTGTCATGACCAAAAGAGAAATCATCAAATCTGTGTTGGAACATAAAAAACCTCCCTATGTTCCATGGTCCTTTAAATTCACCAAAGAACCCAAGGAAATGCTTCAGGAGTATTACAAAACAGATGACCTCGATGTCGTCTTGGGAAATCACATCCTAAACCTAGGCAGTGATATTGGCTTCTTTGAAGAAGTAAAGAAAGACCATTTTAAAGACGTTTTTAATGTGGTATGGGATCGATCTATAGATAAGGATATCGGAATGCCCATTGAGGACATTATAAAAGATCCCACTTTGGAAGGAATTCAATTCCCTAATCCCCATGACCCTCGCTTCTTTGCGAATATTGAGTCAGAAATCGAAAAAAAGCCTGATTTGTTCAGGGTCTTTCAAATAGGGTTTTCGCTTTATGAAAGGGCCTGGTCTATGCGGGGCATGGAAAATCTGTTAATGGACTTTTTCATGTATCCCGATTTTGTACACGAATTACTGGGCAAAATTGCGGATTACAATATTGCCCAAGTGGACAAAGCCCTGGAATATGACATCGACGCCGTTTATTTTGGGGATGATTGGGGGCAACAACACGGATTGATCATGGGTGCCGATCTTTGGCATGAATTTTTATATCCCCACATCAAAAGAATGTACAAAAGAGTCAAGGATGCAGGCAAATATGTGATGATCCATTCCTGTGGTGACGTCGATGAATTGTTCCCATCCCTAATAGATGCAGGTTTAAACTGCTTTAACCCTTTTCAACCAGAGGTGATGGATGTACATCAGATCCACTCCGAATATCTAGGTAAGCTTTGTTTCCATGGAGGCTTGTCCATGCAGAAGACCTTGCCTTTTGGAACCAAGGAAGATGTAACCAAGGAATCATTGGCGCTTTTGGAAATGGGCCGAAAAGGAGGCTATATTTTCTCCCCTTCCCATTCCGTGGAAAGTGATACGTCTCTAGAAAACATCCTGGCCTTTATAGAGGTGGCCCAATCCCAATTGAAAGAATTAAAACCAGTATAATATCATGGAAATTTTAGCAAAAATCTCTGACTGTATTGAATTCGGAAAAATAAACAAAACCTCCCCATATCCTCCAAACATGAAGGATCAAGACGGGGCCGATGAACTTACCAAACAAGCCTTGGATGAAGGCATTTCTGCAAATGACATATTGGCCAAAGGATTGATTGTTGGTATGGAGAAGGTTGGTGTTAAATTTAGGGAAAACAAGATTTTCGTTCCTCAGGTATTGATGTCGGCAAAAGCGATGAGCACGGCAATGATGCATTTAAAACCGATTTTTGCCAAAGGGAACGTACAGAAAAAAGGAATTTTTATCATTGGCACCGTTGCCGGTGACTTACATGATATCGGGAAAAATCTGGTATCAATGATCGTAGAAGGTAATGGATATGAGGTCATTGACCTGGGCACGGATGTTCCTGCCAATAAATTCATTGACACCATCAACGAATTTCCTGATGCCATTATTGGCTTATCCTCCTTACTGACAACAACAATGCAAAGTATGGAAAACATCGTGAAGGAAATAAAAACGAAGTTCCCAAATCAAAAAGTGACCATTGGAGGGGCACCCATTACACAGGATTTCTGTGATAAGATCGGCGCGGATAATTACTCCCAAGACCCCCAAGGTGTTGTCGAGTTTATGAACAATCTAAAAAAATCGGCATAATGCAAGGGTTAGAACTTATTCAAGCGGCAATGAAACGCCAAAAGGTAGCCCGTATTCCTTGGGTACCCTTTGTAGGTGCCCATGCAGGGGAATTGTTGGGATTGGATGCCACCACATATTTTAAATCGGAAAACCATATTGTAAATGGGGCCGAATTAGCGATAAAAAAATACAATCCCGATGGCATTCCAGTGACCTTCGACCTTCAAATAGAAGCAGAGGTTCTGGGCTGTGATATCAAATGGTCCCAAGATAATCCACCTGCGGTGGTTTCCCATCCGCTTGCCGATGGCAGTCTGAAACTGGAAGACCTAAAAGTTCCATGCCGGTGCAAAGGGAGAATCGCCACGGTTATGAATGCCGCGACAAAAATCAAGGAGAATCATCCGAATATCGCTTTATACGGTTTGATTACCGGCCCATTTACCCTGGCATTGCACCTTTTGGGCACCGATATATTCATGAAATTATTCGAAGATCCCGAATATGTTGGAAAGGTTATGGACTTTGCAACAAAAGTGGGCAAGGCCATGTCTGATTACTATGTCGAGGCAGGGTGCGATGTTATCGCAGTTGTCGACCCCATGGTAAGTCAAATAGACCCAATGTCTTTTGAAACATTCGTTTCACCGTATTGTACCGATTTATTCGGTCATATTAGAGAAAGTGGTGCCTTAAGCTCGTTCTTTGTTTGCGGCAACGCCTCCCAGAATATTGAAGCAATGTGTAAATGCAAGCCGGACAATATTTCTATAGATGAAAATATTCCTCTTGATTTCGTTAAAGAGCACGCAGAGAACTATAAGATTAGCTTCGGTGGTAATATGAAGTTGACTTCGGTATTGTTAATGGGAACTCCAGAAGAATCGAAATTTGAAGCCATTGAGTGTATGGACATCGGCGGGGATACTGGCTTTATCCTGGCCCCTGGTTGTGATCTGCCCATGGCCACGCCCGTTGAAAATCTTGAGGCAATAGCAGAAATCGTTCATGATACATACCAACAGGATGTTCTGAGGGCAAAAGGACAGACAGCCAAGAATATTGAGCTTCTTGATTTGGAAAATTATTTTGAAAAGGATAAAGTAAAAATAGACATCATCACATTGGATTCCGCCTCTTGTGCTCCTTGCCAATATATGGTGAAGGCCGTTAAACTTGCAGTCGATGATTTTAATGCGAACAATATTGAATATAAAGAACATAAGATAAAAAATGAGGAAGGCATTCAAATGATGCTATCGCTTGGAGTTAGAAATCTTCCTACAATTTGTATTGATGGTGAAGTTGAATTCATTTCGATTATCCCACCGAAATCAGAATTGGTCGCACGAATCCAAAAACATTTAGACCGAAAGCAATTGGCCAAAGTATGATCGCAGATTTAATTCTTATCAGTGGATTTTTAGGCAGTGGAAAAACCACACTGCTTAAAAAGCTATTGAACTTACACAAGAATAAAAGAATTGCGGTCATTCAAAATGAGTTCGCCCCTACCGGTGTTGATGGAAAAGAGCTTAAAATTGAAAACCAGGATTTCAAATTGGTCGAGATCAACAATGGCTCTGTTTTTTGCGTTTGCTTGTTGGGCAATTTCATAGAGAACCTATCGACCTTATTGGATCAGTACGATCCCGAGGTAATTTACTTAGAGGCCTCCGGTCTTTCTGACCCGATTTCTATCTGCGAATTGTTGAATAATGATAGCATCAGTAACAAGGTGCGATATGCCGGAGCATGGTGCGTTGTAGACGCCTTGAATTTTGATAAAAGTGCTGCCTTTGTGCAACGTGCAAAACATCAAATCAGGGTTGCTGATAAAATTATATTGAACAAAATAGATTTGGTCGATGCATCCAAAACCGCAAAAGTCATCCAATCTATAAAAGAAATAAATCCGTTCGCGCTCATTGAGAAGCATGTATTCTGCAAAATCAATTCCACACAATTGATGCAAGTAACTTCAATTCCTGAAGGTGCGATGGAGGACACACGTCCCGAAGACATTAAAACTGCCGTGTATAGAACCACTGATATTATTCCCCTAGAAAGTTTAGAGACCTTTTTACAGGAACTGGGCAAAATAAGTATACGCGCAAAGGGTTTCGTCAGGGTCGCTGGGAACGAATACCGCCTTTTCCATTTAACCTTTGGCAATTATGAGATTATTCCCCTCAAGGATTTCACAGGGAATTGCGAAATTATCGCATTTGGGGCGCAAATGAACCTGAGGTTGTTGCGGGCAACGTTTCGAAAAGCAAAAGAATTAGTGTCATGACAAAAGCCTGTTCCTATAACATCGATTTTTCGGACATCAAACTTGAAAAGGAAGAAATATCTTCTTTTATGGGATTGGGCCCTACGCCTGACGAACCATTCAACACCATGATCGATCAGGCCCTTGAATTATTGTCCCAGAATAAGAACATACGAGGGGGATTCGTAATAAGACCGGTCACGGATTTTTCCATAAAAGATGGCAGTATTACAATCGAAGATAAATCGTTCAAGACAGGAAAAATGATTACCTCATTTTTACGAGGTTCAGAATTTGCCGCCCTTTTTACGTGTACTGCTGGCTATGAGGTTGAGAAATGGAGCAATAAGTATAAAAAAGACGAGGATTATGTAATGAGTTATGTAATTGACGCCACTGGTTCTCTTTTAGTGGAAGGTGCTATGGACATTGTTTATAAGAAATTGAAGGACTATACTGACACCCATAACTTGTCGCTCACAAACAGATATAGTCCAGGATATTGCGAATGGAAGGTTGCCGACCAACAAAATCTCTTTTCATTACTACCAAAGGATTTTTGTAATATACAGCTAAGCCAGTCCTCGTTGATGAGTCCAATTAAGTCTGTGAGCGGTATTGTCGGGATTGGTAAATCTGTACAACACAGGGGGTATATATGCGATTCATGCCACAGTAAGGACTGTGTTTATCGTGCCAAGAAAATGTATGTGCGGCACTGATCTGCACTTAACCTGAACCGTTCAAAATTTTCCAAAACCAACCACCAAATCACTTCAGAAAGTCCTTATCTTAACACGATAAGTACACAAACCCATCCAAAAGGTCAAAATAAGCACTATTTTGGTTAATAATGATACTGATTTTACCAATGGGATTAATCATTTTTGGAAATACAAATAAAGTACCTCACTATTAAACGGTCAAGATAATGAAGAAAAGCAAAATCACAGATCCTTTTGAAAAGGCCAGGCTTGAAAAAGGGTATGGCGAAATGAATGATCAAAATGATCCGGTCGTCATGGTTTTAGGCCATAAAGATGTTCGTAGGTGTGCACATAATTGGAAGACGTTTCAATCCGGTGCTGAACCTGGGCGCATTGTAATTCCTTCAGAGGTAAACATCAGGGATATACGACAAATACCTTTTGAGGTCGACCCACCATTACATGGAGTGTATAGAGCTGTGGTTGAACCTTGGTTTAAACGTCCGTTGGAGGCCGAATATGAGGCCAAATTGAAGAAGCAAATCAATTCCTTGGTCGATGAGACTTTGAAGAAAGATACCGTAGAGGTCATTCGGGAATTTTCATTGGTCTTACAATCCCGTGCATTGACCCTATTATTCAATGTGCCCAATGAAGAATCAGAAACCTGGATTTCCTGGGGCACCCATGTTTTCAGAAGTGAGGAGACGGCCTTGGATGCTGACAAAGCCAATATATTGTATGACTACATAGACAAACAAATTGAAAATAGCATAAAAAATCCCGGAGCCGATTTCTACTCCAAATTACTTGCCTCTG
Source organism: Maribacter sp. (assembly GCF_049667165.1). Lineage (GTDB taxonomy): Bacteria > Bacteroidota > Bacteroidia > Flavobacteriales > Flavobacteriaceae > Maribacter_A. Next base: position 19,097 of record NZ_JBATHS010000028.1, on the reverse strand, counting down.
AAGTCAATGGACAGAAACTCACAAAAGAAGAAATAAAGGGGGTACTTATCTTGACCTTTGCTGGAGGTCGGGATACGGTTATCAACGCGATCACTAATTCCATTGCCTATTTTGCCGAACATCCCGAATCTTTGGAAAGGCTTCGTAAAGAGCCTGAATTAATCCATTTTGCGATTGAGGAATTGGTTCGCTATTTCTCACCATTGACCCAAATGGGACGTGTCGCCACCGAGGAAACACAAGTTTGTGGGCATGCCGTAAAAGCGGATAGCAGAATTTCTTTATGTTGGGCTTCCGCCAACCGAGACGCCTCTGTTTTTGACAATGCCAATGAGGTGGTTATCGATCGGAAAATAAACCCCCATGTCGCTTTTGGCTTTGGCACCCATAATTGTTTAGGGGCCACACATGCAAGACAAATATTGAAAGTTTTAGTGCATACTTTAATAGATAAGGTACAATCCATAGCTATTTTGGATTATAAAGAAAACATAGAAGACCTTGGCGAATTCAAACGTAAGGTTGGATATGACAAAATCAATGTGAAATTTAATGCGAAATAAAAATAAAATGGCAAAAATTACATTCGTTACAAGGGATAACGAAACCATAACGGTTGAAGGAAAATCGGGCAGTATCATGGAACTGGCCGTTAAAAACAGGATAGAGGGTATCGATGGGAATTGTGGCGGGGTTTGTTCCTGCGCTACTTGTCACGTGCATGTACAACCGGAATTTTGGGAAAAGACCGGTGCCCCTAGCGATTTGGAAAGCGATCTGCTCGAGTTCGACGAAAATGTTAGTGAATACAGTCGTTTGTCTTGCCAAATACAAATCAGTAAAGACTTGGATGGACTAGTGCTAAAAGTGGCCAATTAAACATTTATGATCGATACATCCGATAAAATTTGTGTGGTCATTGGTGCAAGCCATGCCGGTGTGAATTTTGCCTTTGCCCTACGGCGTGAAGGTTGGGAAGGAAAAATCATCGTATTCGATAGCGATGCCGAACTTCCCTATCATAGACCACCCTTGTCAAAATCATGTTTAACCGTAAATGATGATTCCCAATCAAATTTATTGTTTCCGGAGGAAAGCTATAAGGATGATTCTATTACCCTATGTTTGGGTAGGACCGTGGTATCGATCAATAAAGAAGCAAAAACCGTTAAAACATCGGATGGAATGGATCAGGCCTATGATACATTGGTTTTGGCCATGGGAGCGCGACCTTTCATTCCATCTATAAAAGGTATCGAAACGGCCAAAAATATTTTTCCGTTGCGAACATGGGATGATGCCATTAAAATTGGTTTGGCCCTAAGGCATTCCGATAGAAAACGCGTCGTGGTCATCGGCGGGGGTTATATCGGTTTGGAAACCGCTGCTTCTTTACGAAAGTTAGGGGCGGAAGTGACGGTCTTAGAACGTGAGGAGCGGATATTATCGCGTGTTACCGCTCAAGAGATGTCCGATTTCTTTGTTAAACTCCATACTGAAAATGGTGTTTCAATTTTATCGAATAAAAACGTAACCTCAATTCAAAACACAAACGACGCAAATGAAATATTTTGTGATGACCATACCAGGTACGATGCAGATGTGATCATTGTGGGCGTTGGTATACGGGTGAATACAGCATTGGCGGAGCAAGCCGGGTTGCCTATCGAGAATGGCATCAAGGTAGATGGGACTGCAAGAACCGATGATAAAAATATCTACGCCATAGGGGACTGTACGTATCATTACAATCCACACTTTGATCGCTATATCCGATTGGAATCAGTCCAAAATGCGGTGGAACAGGCAAAAGTGGCCGCCGCTGCTATCTGTGGTCGAAAGGTTGCCTATAATACCATCCCGTGGTTTTGGTCCGATCAATATGATGTGAAGTTGCAAATGGTCGGACTTTCATCAGGTTATAACCAAATCATACAACGAGTTGAGGAACTTACCGATAATTGTCTTTCAGTATGGTATTTTAAAGATGAAGAATTGCTCGCGGTCGATGCCGTAAATAATGCCAAAGCTTATGTGTTGGGAGGTCGATTTATTCAAAGCAGGCAGCAATTGGATAAGGAAAAATTAAAGGATACCTCAATTCCTATTAAACCCCTAAGCTTCATAGCAGACTAATGCATGAATTAAAACCAAGTTATGTCCATACTATCAAAATCGGCGATTGCAAAAGGGGATGGTACTTTTATCATAGATAATGTAACGGTTGCAGACCCCTTGAAAGATGAGGTGCTGGTTGCCATAAAGGCTGCTGGACTTTGCCATACGGACCATGATTCCCTGCATTGGGGAAAACCTATTGTGATGGGTCACGAGGGTGCCGGAATAGTAAAAGCCATAGGCCGCAATGTTAGAACTGTTAAGGTAGGTGATGCAGTTATTTTAAATTGGGCGACACCTTGTGGCGAATGCTTCCAATGTAAAAATGGGAATGAGCATATTTGCGAAAACAATTCCCCCGTTGTGGCTGGAGGAAACGGGTATACGCCAGGACATGCCCATTTAGAGGGTACGAATTGGAATGGAAAGCCCATACTACGCTCTTTCAACATCGGTACCCTATCAGAGTACACTTTGGTAAAAGAATCCGCGGTCGTCAAAAACCCTTTCCAGAATATGCCGTTTCCTGCGGCAAGTATTGTAAGTTGTGGGGTGATGACAGGATTTGGATCGGCGGTAAATACCGCCCAAGTAAAAGAAAATTCATCTGCAGTAGTATTGGGTACAGGTGGCGTTGGCCTAAATGTAATTCAAGGCATCAAAGTTTCAAAGGCATCAAAAATCATCGCAATAGATATCAATCAAAACAGATTGGATATGGCCATCGAATTTGGGGCCACACACACTATTTTAGCCGATAAAAACGATAAAGGTCTCCTAAAAGCGGCCTTAATCGTAAAACAAATGACCGATGGCAGGGGTGCCGACTATGCTTTTGAATGCACCGCCATTCCAGCGTTGGGGGCCGCCCCTTTGGCTATGGTACGGAATGCGGGGACTGCAGTCCAGGTGAGTGGAATTGAGCAAGAGATATTAATAGACATGGCTCTATTTGAATGGGATAAAATTTATATCAATCCCTTATACGGTAAATGTAATCCCCAAACTGATTTTCCAAAAATAATAGCGCACTACAGAAACAAAGAAATCAAATTGGATGAAATGATAACAAGAACCTACCCATTAGAAAATTTACAACAGGCATTTGATGATATGCTTTCGGGGAAAAATGCCAAAGGGGTAATAGTATTTGAATAATCCATCGACATAAAAAATATGAAAATTAGAATTTTTTTAGTAATCGCTTTAATAACATCATTAAATATCTCGGCCCAAAATATTGAATTGTTGAAAGATTGGAAGTTCACCAATTACGATTATGGAGCTGCTTTTCAAGAAGATTTCAACGATACCGATTGGGAAAATGTAACCGTTCCCCATGATTGGGCCGTCGAAGGAGACTTTGACTTTGCCAATGATGTACAATTGACAATGGTAATCCAGGATGGGGAATCAACACCAAAATATCGTTGTGGAAGAAGCGGTGCCCTACCTTATGTTGGGGTAGGTTGGTACAGAACCAAGTATCATATTTCAGCAGCAGATTTAGAACAAAAAGTACAATTGCTGTTTGATGGAGCGATGAGCAATTCCAAGGTTTATGTAAACGGTGCGTATGTGGGCGAAAGACCTTTTGGGTATATTTCGTTTTATTTTGATATCACCAAATTCTTAAAGGAAGGAGCGAATACGATAGCCGTACGATTAGAGAATTACAACAGCCAATCACGTTGGTATCCAGGTGCTGGTTTGTATAGGAAAGTTTCGACCATAAAAACCAACAAAACCCATGTAAAAACCTGGGGGACGTTTGTAACTACACCTTCAGTTTCCAAAAAGAAAGCCATTGCCAACCTAACTTTGGAATTGCTCGGAAATGGAAATTATACGATCAAAAACGAAATTTTAAATCCAACAGGAAAAATAGTCAGTTCTAAATTAAAAGAGGTGACTATTAGAGATAGCGTATTGGTACACGAGGATTTTGAGGTTTCCCAACCTGAATTGTGGAATTTAGAAACCCCAAATCTGTATGAATTAAAAACAACGATTCTTAAAGGTAACGATGTAGTAGATACCTATACAACCACTTTCGGAATACGTACTATTCGGTTTGAAGTGGATGGATTTTATTTGAATGACAAAAAAGTACGCTTCAAAGGCGTCAATATGCATCATGATTTAGGACCCGTTGGAGCTGCATTCCATAGGGAATTATTTGGTCGACAAATGAAAAAGATGAAAGAAATGGGTGTGAATGCGATTCGTTTTTCACATAATCCACCGGCCCCGGAAGCTTTGGACATTTGCGACGAGTTAGGACTTTTGGCTATTGATGAAGCTTTTGACGAATGGCAAATCGGCAAAGTAATGAATGGTTATTCAAAACATTTTGACAAATGGTCCAAAATAGATCTGTCAGACATGATTTTGAGAGACAGAAATCATCCAAGTGTGATTATGTGGAGTATCGGCAACGAAATTATGGAGCAGTACAAACACGACCCTAATAAGATTACAGCGTATTTGAATAATATAGTAAAGTCCTTAGACACAACACGCGCTACGATTGCTGGTTTTAATTCCGCCAAAAATGCAATAGATAGCGGTATGGCAACTACCGTAGATGTTGCGGCCTTTAATTACAAGCCAGGGGTTTATGGTGCAATACGTAAACAAAATCCGAATTTAAAGTTTTTTGCAAGTGAAACGGGAGGTGCTGTAAGTGTTCGCAATAGTTACAAATTCCCAGTAGTTTTTGATACAATTCATGGCAAAAGAGGGGACTCATCCCATACCGTGGTGTATCCAGATGGGCATCCTGGTAATTTTGAAACGACTAATGTGCCTTGGGGCTATCCTGCTTATAAGGAGTTTGCTGCCCAAGATACATACACCTCCGTTTACGGGGAGTTTGTATGGACAGGCTTTGACTATTTAGGGGAACCATCACCCTACCATGATGCAAAATCCAGAAGCTCTTATTTTGCACCCGTTGATTTTGTTGGTTTAGAAAAAGATAAATTTTACCTCTATCAATCACAATGGAACAAAGAGAAAGAAGTACTTCATTTTTTCCCACAATGGACATGGCCCGATTTGAAGGTGAAATCATTCCCTGTGGTTTGTTATACTTCCTATGATAAAGCCGAATTGTTCGTGAATGGAAAAAGCTATGGCGTAAAAACCAAGCAACCTTTACGCCAATTAAATTTCGAAAGCAGCAATATTGCCAAAGAAGCTTCTGGAGGAGGCAATTGGGATTTATTTAAAGCCTATGCCATTGTTTGGGATGATGTAGTTTACGAACCAGGCGAAGCAAAAATTGTTGCCTATGATAAAAACAACAACAAAGTAGCAGAAACAAAAAGAGTAACTGCCGGAGCTCCCCATAGTATTAAGATTGAAGCAGAAGTTACCGGTTTAATCGAAGGGGAAGTAGGAGTCTATGTAGTTTCAGTAATGGATAAAGATGGTAATTTATGTCCACACTATAATGAGAACATGACTATAGAAGTGAGTGGTGCCGCTAAATTTTTAGCCTCTGGCAATGGAGACCCAACCAATATGCAAAATCTTTCAAAACCCCAAAGAAAATTATTTAATGGTCAAGCTGTAATTTATGTGCAATCTACTATAAAAGGAAATGTTATTGTAAAGACCACATCGGGTGAATTAAAGGCAACGCATAATCAACTTCTAGTGAAATAATCTTTAAATGGAATCGAAGTTTAGAACAACAGAAATATCGAACCCCGAATTTGAAGCCAACAATCTTCGCTTCATCACCGTTAAAACTTCCAATCTTCAGGGTCGGGGAGATATTTGTGTCTTTGTTCCCCCAGGTAGGAATCTAAAAGATGTTCCCATTGTGACCCTATTGCACGGGGTCTACGGAAGTGCATGGATTTGGGCCCACAAAGCGGGCGTTCATTTTACCGCCTTACAACTCTTGGAAGAAGGTTTGATCAAGCCAATGGTGCTTGCCATGCCGTCAGATGGTTTATGGGGCGATGGTTCTGCCTATCTGCCCCTCAACAACAAAAATTTTGAAAACTGGATCGTTGACGATGTTATTGAAGCGGTCATTGAAAATATTGATTGCACAAGTCACACATCGGAATTGTTTATTTCGGGCCTCTCCATGGGAGGTTATGGGGCTTTACGGCTTGGGGCGAAGTATCCTACGAAATACAAGGCCATCTCTGGGCATTCCTCGATTACCCATAAAAATCAGATGTCCTTGTTCGTTGAAGAGGGAGTATCGAACTATGACCAAAAGAATCCTATGGAAGAAGGTGTTTTTGAATTGCTATTGAAAAACAAGAGTGACCTCCCATACCTACGATTCGATTGCGGCAAGGATGATGTATTGATACAACATAACAGAAAATTGCACCAAGACCTAAAACGCTATGGTATTCCTCACCAATATCAAGAATTCGAGGGGAAACATGAGTGGCCCTATTGGGAAGAGCACATTAAGGAAACACTACTATTCTTTTCTGGTAAAATGGCGCGTAAAGGCTAAACCCTTTCTATTGATCAAAGCCCATTTATTATTAAACATATGTCGTAGTTATTTAAACCTGTGTTATCAAGGAATTGTCATCTAATCGTGAAATTTACATTTCCTATCAAAAGACAACTATGAGACATTTCTGTTTACTTGCCATTGGTTTTCAAATCCTTTTCCTTTCCTGTCAAAAATCCGAAGAGGCCCTAATTGCCGACACCTCCTTTAATAAAGATTGGTTGTTCTCCAAAGGAGATCCCAAAGGTGCTGATACCTATGCTTTTAATGATGCCGATTGGCGTAAATTGGATGTTCCCCATGATTGGGCCATTGAAGGTCCATTTGACAAGAAATATAATGCACGTACAGGGGGGTTGCCCGTACACGGCACAGCTTGGTACAGAAAACATTTCACACTTGGAAAAGCGTATGACGGCAAACGAATCTCCATAGCTTTCGATGGCGCCATGAACAATAGTAAGGTCTGGTTAAACGGCGTTTATATTGGAGAGCGACCCTTTGGGTATATGGGCTTTGAATTTGATTTAACGCCCCATATTAAATTCGGGGAAGACAATGTGATCGCCGTGCAATTGTCGCCCGAAGACCTCGCTTCCAGATGGTATTCAGGTGCTGGAATCTATCGGAATGTTTATTTGAAGATCAATAATCCCATACATATTCCCCAATGGGGCACGTACATCACAACGCCAAAAGTAACGGATCAAGAGGCCGAAGTACAGATTGAAACGACCTTGAGAAATTCGGGTGAGGACAATGCCACGGTAATTTTGGAAACCATTTTAGAGGACCAAAATGGAAATGTGGTGGGTACTACAACCAAGGAGATCGAGCTTTTGAAAGGAGAAGACAAGGCCGTAACGGAAACCGTTAAAATAACCAACCCCAAAAGATGGGACATTGAAAGTCCGACACTTTATATAGCCAAAAGCAAGGTGAAAATAAATGGCGATTTGGTCGATGATTATGAAAGTAATTTTGGCATACGCACCATAAGATTCGATGTCAAAGAAGGGTTTATTCTTAATAGCAAGCCTGTTGAATTCAAGGGGGTCTGTATGCACCACGATCTAGGTCCATTGGGGGCTGCGGTCAATGTACGGGCCACCGAACGCCAGATGCAGATCATGAAAAATATGGGGGTCAATGCCCTACGTACCAGTCATAATCCACCGTCCCCAGAAATGCTCGACGTTTGTGACCAGCTTGGTATCGTGGTTTTGGATGAGGCTTTTGATGAATGGAAAATCGGTAAGGTCGTTAATGGCTACAATAAAGTTTTTGACGAGTGGCACGAGCGGGACTTACGCGACATGATAAAACGGGACCGTAACCATCCTTCTATAGTGATGTGGAGTATAGGCAACGAAATCTTGGAACAAGGGGACGAAAACGGATGGAAAGTAGCCAAAACGTTAAACGATATTTGCCATGATGAAGATCACACCCGTCCAACAACAGCAGGTTTCAACAACTATACTGGTGCATTTCAAAACAAATTGGCCTATCAAATTGACATTGTTGGATTAAATTACAAACCTCTTGATTACCAAAAGACCATAGAAGAAAACCCAAATATGATTCTTTATGGATCGGAAACTTCTTCCCAAACAAGTAGCAGGGGAGAATACCATTTGCCCATTGAATTTGATCATCAAAAAGCAACGCTTCAAGTATCTAGTTACGACGTGACGGTCGGGCCCTCATGGGCCTATCCTCCCGACGTAGAGTTCGATGCTCAAGAAGCGAATCCTACTTTTCTTGGCGAATTTATGTGGACGGGAATTGATTATTTGGGCGAACCCACACCCTACGGGGGGCGGGACAACTCGACAAACGGCTATTGGAACGCAGACTGGCCCGTACACGCCTCCTATTTTGCTCCTGTTGATTTATGTGGTTTCCCAAAAGACCGTTATTATTTATACCAAAGTCAATGGACGACCGATCCAATGGTGTATGTATTGCCTCATTGGAATTGGGAAGGAAATGAAGGGCAGATCATCCCGGTTTACGCCTATACGAATTGCGAGGAAGTTGAACTCATAGTGAACGGAAAATCCATGGGCAAGAAAATCAAGGGCGTCGACACCACCGATATCCCTGCAGAATTTCGCGGTTTCAAAAAAGGGATGTATACTTCAAAATATCGCTTACGTTGGAATGTGCCCTACGAATCCGGAAGCATTAAGGTCATCGGATTCAGGGATGGAAAAGCCGTGGCCGAAAAAGAAATCAAGACGGCCCAAGAACCAGCAGGCATACGACTCACGGCCGATAGAAACGAAATTACGGAAGACGGAAAAGACCTTTCCTTCATCACCGTGGAAATTGTGGACAAGCATGGAACCATGGTGCCTCAAGCCGACAATGAAGTACATTTCAAAATTGAAGGTGCTGGCATGAAGGCAGCCGTCGGCAACGGTAATTCGGCGTCCTTGGAGTCTTTTCAAGGGGATCAAATAAAAGCCTTCAATGGAAAGTGCCTATTAATCGTTAAGGCATCGGAGTCTCCTGGCAATATTGAAATATCCGCCACTTCCAATGGATTACAGGGTGCTGATCTGACCATTAAAACCAATGTAATAAAATGAAATATCCTAGAAATTATCTTTTAGTAGCACTATTGAATATCACTTTTTGGAGTACTGCACAGGAAGTGACTTCTGTTCAATGGCACAATCCCTTTCCTATTGGCGAAGAGAATACAACGTATACGATTACACCCTCCGAAAATCCAAACGGTAAACAATTATTTCAAATCAATAAGAATAGCATCGAAGTTTTATACAGTTGGCAAGGGCAAAAGGCGCCGTTTGGCACGATTACCACAAATAAAACATACAGCCATTATAATCTGGAATTGGAATATAAATGGGGCGAACGCAAATTTGAACCCAGACTGAACGACAAACGCGATGCTGGAATTTTATTCCATATTCGAGGCGAAAATGTTGTTTGGCCCACGGCTTTGGAGTGCCAGGTACAAGAAGGGGATACGGGCGATCTTTGGGTAATCAAAAGTCATCAGACCCTATGGGTACAAAAAGATGGTGCTGAAAAACTTTTGGACTCTAGGGAACAACCCCATTTTATCCAGGGTACAAAATATGCGAACCATGAAGTCGAAGGCTGGAACAAGGTTCGCGTAGAGGTCAGAGGTGCTGAGGGTGCCAAGTTTTTTGAAAACGGACACATGGTGAATGAAATAAAAAACATGATGGATGCCGAAGGCAATCCCCTCGAGCGTGGCCATATCGCACTGCAAGCCGAGGGTGCCGAAATCATCTATAGGAATGTCCGAGTACAGGAAATGCCCGCCACCCAGAAAAAGAATTTGACAAAAAAAGAAAAACCCAACATCATCGTCGTCCTGACCGATGACCAGGGTTGGGCCGATGTGGGTTTCAATGGCGCCACGGACATCCCTACCCCCAATTTGGACCGGTTGGCCTCCGAAGGGGTGGTTTTCTCCAATGGCTATGTTACACATCCGTATTGCAGTCCCTCTAGGGCAGGTTTGCTCACAGGACGATATCAGGCCCGATTTGGTCATGATTGCAATATGCCTTACGAAGGTGAGAATGGTCCAACAATAGGCACCCCCTTAGCTGAAAAAATGATATCCGAAGCCTTGAAAGAACAAGGATACCGCACCAGTGCCATAGGAAAATGGCACATTGGAGACCATCCAGACCTTCACCCTACCCAACAAGGATTCGACCATTGGTTCGGTTTTGTAGGGGGCGGCATGAACTATTGGGGGAAACCTGACGGCCCATTAAGAACCATTTTAAGAAACGGGAAAGAAGTGCCACAACAAGAGCTTCATTATCTGACCGATGATTTTACCGAGGAAGCCATTCGGGTAATCACAAAAAAAGATGACAAACCCTTCTTTATCTATCTTGCCTATAATGCGCCCCACGCTCCCGACCAAGCCACCGAAAACTATCTGAAACAGACCGAACATATCGAGTATGGGGGTCGCAGTGTGTACGGTGCCATGGTCAACGCCGTAGATGCCGGAGTAGGCAGAATCGATTCCACATTGATCGCAAACGGCTTAAAGGATAACACCCTATTGATATACCTCAGCGACAACGGTGGTCGTGGCGAATATGCCGACAACAGACCTTATAGGGGGTATAAAGGCATGTTATATGAAGGTGGCATCAAAGTGCCCTTATTTATCACTTGGCCCAAGTCCATTCCAAAAAACCAGCATTATGAAAAGGTGATAAGTGCCTTGGATATATTTCCCACGGCCTTAGAGGCTGCAGGTAAAAATGCTGCTGAAGAAAAACAATTGGAAGGCGTAGACCTCTTACCGTATATTCAAGGAAAGAAAAATGAAACGCCTCATGAAGAACTGTATTGGAGATCTGTAGGAGGTTTTGAATATGCCGTTCGTATGGGCGATTTTAAATTGTACAAAAGGGCGAATACAGAAAACCTGCTGCTCTTTGATCTAAAGAACGACCCGTACGAAAGAACGGACGTCGCCAGCCAGCTTCCTAAAATGGTAGCCGATTTGGAAAAAGCCTATCAAGATTGGGATGCGAAAAACCTCCCTCCTGGATGGGAAGATCCACATGAAGAAAACGTCATTAAGGAACAACAAGCATTAAAAGCCTATCGCGAAAAGGCCATGATGTCCAAAAACAAATAACTGGAGGTCAATTTGTTTGCTCAATAAAATTATACGCGTTTAAAAAGCCACATGTTTTGGAATGCTCCTGAAAATGAAGCCGAGGGAATCCTAGAGAATACCTTAATAGTTTTCACTAGTGATAACGGTCCGGTTTTGAATGAAGGTTATTTTGATGATGCTGTAGAAAAATTAGGTAGGCACACCCCTACCGGTGGGTTAAAAGGAGGCAAATACAGTTTATTCGATGCCGGTACGCATGTACCCTTTATAACCTATTGGAAAGGAACCATACAACCCAATGTTTCCGATGCTATTATATGTCAAGTAGATTTACTAAGTTCTCTTGCGAAACTAACAGGCAGTACCGTTAAAACGGAAGATAGCGATCAGTTAATGGATGCTTTATTAGGAAAGTCAAAAACCGGAAGAACCGATCTAATCTTGGAAGCGAGCCAGAAAACAGCATTGAGAAGCGGTGATTGGGTATTGATTCCTCCTTATAAAGGCAACCCAATAAACAAGCAGGTCAATATTGAATTAGGTATTGCCGAATCATATCAACTTTTCAATGTTAAAGAAGATAGGAAACAAGAAAAGAACCTAGCGGAATCCAATCCGGAAAAATTGAAGGAGATGATTGCCACATACGAAAAAATTAGAGGTACTGAAAAAATTGAAATCAAGGAATTGGAATTAAAATAGCTTAATTTAAATTATAGTTCAAAGACTTTGGGTTCATATTCAAAGCCTTTTTTTATCCTCTTATTAAAGGTAAAAACATAACATTGGATATGTCACCTTCCGTTTTTTGGCAGCTAAATCAGAAATTAACCATATGTTATAGTATTCCGTACATCTCTAATTTAACAAGTTGTACATAAAGGATATTTTTATTTACACATTAAAAGAATGAAATAAATGAGGTTTGCAATAATCCAAAATTTCTTGGTTTTAATCTTTATTGCATCAAAGGTTTCCGCTCAGGATTTAACCATTCCACCAAAGAATTATGTCGATTCCATTCAACTCGAAAACAGCGTAGATCGGGTTAATTCCAATTATCCTTTATCGGATCAAACCAATCATAAGAATTGGAAATTGCTAAAGACATATTCTGATGAATTTGATAGTAAAAAATTGAATGAGGATAAATGGTATCCCAATAACCCAAAATGGAAAGGAAGACCACCCACCTATTTCCACGGTTCCAATGTGAGCTTGGAAAATGGGGAATTGGTCATTCGGGTGAATAGGCATGGGGCTGAAAAATTACCCAAAGACTTTACGCATACCACAGGGTTTATTAAAAGCAAACAGCAATTTCTATATGGTTATTTTGAAGCTGAGACGAAATTGATGGATGCTCCATGGGTTTCAGGTTTTTGGATGACAAAAGGAGATAAAGATTGGTGGACTGAAATTGACATTTGTGAAAATGCTCCTGGTTTGGAATACAATCGTCATGATTTAAATTCAAACATACATGTGTTTAAATCCCCGAAAGATCAAGGAGACGTTAAAAAACACTTTTCTAGAACAAAGAAATATTATTTCCCCGAAGAGTTACAAAAAGATTACCACGTTTGGGGATTGGAATGGACTAAGGAATATATCCGATTCTATATAGATGGGATATTATTTAGGGAAGCAAAAAACACACATTGGCATCAACCATTGGAAATCAATTTTAACTGTGAATCAAACAAATGGTTTGGGGCCTTACCCGATAATGATAGGTTAGATGGTGAATATCACGTTAAATATTTTAGAGTTTGGAAATAAAAAAGCAAAAAATGAATAAAACAAACGTACTTATATTAGTATTCTTATTGTCCTTACCATTGAAGGCGCAGAACCTGCCGGAAGGAAACATTGAAACCGATAGAACAAAAACCAATTTAAATATCGGGTGGAAGTTTCATTTGGGTGATTTAAAAGATTCCCCTACTTCCATTGATTTTAATGATAGATCTTGGAAGAACGTTTCCGTGCCGCATACTACAAAATTAATTTCCTATGAAATGGATAGTATTAAGGAAACCTGGGTACAGGAAAAATACTTACGTGATATCAGTTGGTATCGGAAAAAGATAACTATTGATGCCAATCCTTCCGCTAAGGTTTTTCTTGAATTCGAAGCGGTTCATAATGCTACCGAATTATGGGTAAACGGGAAAAAAGTAGGCAATTATGCGGTAAATGGTTATGTGCCCTTTTATTTCGATATAACGGATTATGTACAGTTCGGAAAAGAAAACACCATAGCCGTAAAAGCGGACAACTCTTACAGTCAAGTTATTGCACCCGATCCACATAGAACAGATTATGTAAAGTTTGGTGGATTGTATAGGGATGTGTATTTAGTGACCACGAACAAATTACATGTAAATTATAATTGGGAAGATTTTGATGCCGGTGTGCATATAACAACACCAACAGTAAACAAACACAATGGCACGGTTACGATCAAAACCACGGTAGAAAATGAAAATCCTTCAGCTAAAAAAACCAAAATAGTCACCAAGATCATCAATAAAGAAGGCTATGTCATCAAGAAATTGATTTCTGAAATAAGCATTGCTGCCCAATCAACACATACCTTTAGACAGTCTACGACCATCCAAGATGATTATCATCTATGGTCACCGGACTCCCCTTACCTCTACCGGGTGAATTCAGTAATATATGATGAAGAAACCCCAGTAGATTTTGTAGAGAATACATTTGGTTTCAGAAAGTTTTCTTTGGAAAAAGGAAAAGGGTTCGTTTTAAACGGGGAACCGTTATTCTTAGTTGGAGCCAACCGGCATCAAAGTTATCCCAATATCGGTGATGCCGTTCCTAACTCGTTTCATTATAATGAAGCTTTGCAATACAAAAAAGCGGGTATGAACATCATAAGGCTATCGCATTATACCCAAGACGATGCCTTTATAAAAGCTTGTGATGAATTAGGAATCTTTATTTATGAGGAACCTTCCACATGGATAGAATGGGGCGATGACACTTGGTTTGGCAACTTGGAAAAAGCAACAAGAACCATGATCCGAAATCATCGAAATCACCCATCAATAATTGTTTGGGGTGCCGGTATAAACCATAGGGGTCCCGTTCCAAGAATGCAAACCGTGGCCAAGGAAGAAGATCCTTTCAGGTTGACCGCCTCTGCTTCTGCCCCTTGGGATGGTCCAAAAAATGAAGGTATTACAGATGTGCATGCCACAATGGATTACCGCAGAACAGAGTTTCCTGAAAGTGCCTTTACCATGGTTATGGAACATGGTAGTTCCCCTAATTCAGAAGTAAATCAATTTCATATATCAAGGTACAAAGGCAATAAGAATAATTTTGCCGCAATTACATGGTTAGGTGCAGATTACAACCATTTACAACCTGATATCGTTGATGATCAATGGTCAAGGGACTTTATGACCACCTACGGTGTACTTTCACCTTATAGAGTGCCCAAACCTGTATACTATTGGTATCAATCGGAATTAGTGGCAAAGCCTATTGTTCACATAGCTGATGAAACGGCATCCAAAGATGGAAAAGTCCGCGTCTTCAGTAATTGTCAGGAAGTTGCCTTATACCACAATGGCGAATTAATTGCGAGACAAGTACCCGATAATGACATTACCAAAATCAATCTAAGCCATCCTTCTTTCACATTTAAATTCAATTGGAAAGAAGGAGCCCTAAAAGCCGTTGGTTATACCAATGGAGAAAAAGTAACGGAATTTACCAGACATAAAGAAGGTAAACCACATCATATAAAAGTTGAGTACAATATCAATAACAAACCTTTTTATGCCGGAGGATCGGATATAAGATTGGTTTACGCCTCTATTGTAGATGAAAATGGTGAAGTTGTAACCAGTACTGAAAATGAAGTTCAATTTTCGGTTTCCGGTGCTGGGGAACTAATGGATAATGGAAAAATTTATGCCAATCCTGCCCTAGTTTATGACGGCGTTGCTGCCATCTACGTAAAAGGAACCAAAGACCCTGGAACAATTACGGTAACCGCAAAAGCAAAAGGGTTGAAATCAGGAAAAGCAACAATCAATACCGTAAAATTTAATACCGATGAAATTGCGAATAACGCGAAACCCATTTATGATTTCCCGATAACCAGGGTCGATATTGGCGGGGAAAAGCAATTGGTGCAGTTCGAATGGGAAGAATGGACAGGAAATAGCAATTCTGATTTAACCTTTCATCTAAATGATTTTCACTCAAAGATCGAAATCAGTGCAAAAGAGAAAATCAACTGGTTGGGGGATACTGCAATGATAGGTGATTTAAGTTTTGTAGGGACTGATGGATTGTTTGTTGAAAAAGGAAGTTTAACGATCAAGCTGAACAACTTAAAGGCCGGGAATTATGAAATTGAAACCTTTCACCATTCTAGGAGGGTTAATGTAAAAATGACAAATGAAATTAAGGTAGAAGTAATTGATACCAACGGGAATTTCAGCAGAAAATCCGATGATCATATCGTGGACTATTACCATAATGATACTACCGGAGAACGTGCACCATTATCAATTATATCCACATTTACTTCAAATGGAAAAAACCCGGTTATTCTAAATTTTGAAAATATACAGGACAAAGGTGATATGTGGTTAAACGGATTTATAATCAAACAAATTAAATAAAAATGGATTTCAGGAAAATATCAATACTATTCTTATTCATAACATCCTCAATTACGGCACAAAAATATAGCGTTGACGTTTCGTATGTAACATTGGATAAAGGGGAAGCACATCCTATCAAAAGATTTGAGACCAATATAAATTCTAAGGAAAAGGTGCCCCAAAATGATTTTATCGTTTTGGTTCCTGAAGTCGAATTCCAGACCATTGAAGGTATAGGGGGTGCATTCAATGAAAATGGTGGAGAGGCACTTTTTAGCTTACCCAGAGTGCAACAAAAAGCGGTCTTGACAAATCTGTTCAATCCCAAAAATGCCGACTTGTCTTTTAACAGAACACCCATCGGAGCCAGTGATTTTGCCTTGGATGCCTATAGTTATAGCATGGTACCCGAAGATTATAAAATGAAGCATTTTACAATTGACAAGGACCAAAAATACCTCTTGCCATTTATAAAAGAAGCTTTAAAGGAAAATAGTTCCATGCTTTTGCAAGCTTCACCTTGGAGTCCTCCCGCTTGGATGAAATATAGCAATGCGATGGACAGGAACAATGAAAATCATGAAAAAAGCAGGTTAAAAGAATCCCCTGAAATTTATATGGCTTACGCCACATATTTCGTAAAATATATTGAAGCATATAAAAAAGAGGGCGTTATAATAGATCGGTTGTGTGTGCAAAATGAACCGGATACCTATGCCCCATTTCCAGGTTGTAATATGACCATGGAACAATTACAGGAATTGAGTTTCAACTATATTATGCCTGCTTTTAAAAAAGAAAAATTGAAAACAGGTATTTGGGCCGGTACATTTAGAACAATTAACAGAGGGGACCATTATAAAATCTTAAATTCTGAAACCTTTTCACAATTTGACGGCATAGGTTTTCAATATGCCAATGAGCCTTTTATAAGGGAAGTCTCATTACTAGCGCCTAAAATGAAAATCATGAATACGGAAACAAAGTGTTACAATGGCGCCAATTCCAATGAACAGGCGAAAGAAAGGATTGCAGAGATCGCCAATTATATAAATGCAGGAAGTACTAATTATTGTTACTGGAATCTGATTTTAAATGAAACTTCGGAAAGTGCATGGGGTTGGAAACAAAATTCATTGGTGGTCATAAATCGAGAAAATGGCCAAATTCAATATACTCCGGATTATAATGCCATGTATCTGGCTGGTAGCACAATCAAGAAAAACGATAAACGCATCGCACATATTTCCAAACACAAAATAGTGACCACCAAAAATGATGATAATGAAATTAAGGTGTTGATTCAGAACGATATGCCTACAAACAAGTATGTGAAATTAATTATCAATGAAGAGGAAATAAATATTGAGTTACCAAAAAATGCATTATGTAGGTTAAGTTTAAAATCCATTTAAGAATAAACGGTCAAATAATAACATTAGTCCTATTCTATCTGATATTGACCGGAATGTTTTCAAATGTATTTGTCCAACAAAGAAACAAACCGAATCTACTTTGGATACTTACTGATGATCAACGGGTAGATTCCAATGGTTTTTACAATGAAATTGTTCGGGTGAAAAAAATAGTCCATTAGGTTATGTTTCATCCCCAAACTTGGATGGTTTGGCAAAGGAGGGTATCGTTATCACCAATATGTACTGCAGCTCCCTGCCTGTGCCCCATTAAGGTCTTCAATGATCTCAAGGAAATTTTCGCATCATAATGGGGTCTATGGCGAATGTGCCCATACCCAAAAGTTACCAAGGCAAGGATATAACTCCGCTGTTGAATAGAAAAGCATCTTCAATCCGGCCTTATTTATTTACTGAGAATCTTTGGTCTACCCAATTCGGGAATCCCAGATGTGAATCGGTCCAGAATAAGGAATGGAAGTATATCAGGTACTACAAGAACGTGAACTTTCAGCCCGCAAGAAAATGGCCACTGCCAATACTATGGGGATTAATATGAGCAGTATGCTATATAGGGTTCATGAACCCTATATAGCCGTTTACAAGGATTATATTGATGGACCTCTTAATAGAGAACCCGCTATTTATGAGAAACTAAATTTGGTGAAGATCCTGACGAAACTATTACCCTTGTTGATGACGGCTCTAAGAATGAAATACTTTCGTAAATGAGCCTTGCTTGGGGGAAGGAAGTCAAATTCGTCAGGGGTGAAGGTATTCCCCAAGTCTATCGCTATACCACGGATAGTGAGGCCGAAAAATGGGTGCTCATTGATCTGAAATAACCTTATCCTTATTCTTAAGTAGAGGTAGACTACAAGCTATAATGACCCTTTTTATAGAGTATCGTGCATTATTCCAAAAAGTCAGGGAGGACGTCAATTTCCCTAATTAAAATATTGCGATAAAACGCCTCCGCAGCTTCTGATTGCAATTGTAATTTTCCACTGCTAACGGCAATAAAACCCTCACTTGTTTTTCTTTCGGCCTTATTTAGCACCATAACTATTTTCCCATTTACAATATGGAATGATCTGCCATTAAAACAGATCAATTCCAAGGTATTCCATTCACCATTGGGTCGTTCATAGTTGTCTTTCCGGATACATCGGTATTCTTTTCCAGGCATTCCAGAACCAACCTTAACCTCGTTCGAAGAAGCCCCGTACACATAAAAACCTTCTTCATTTTTGAAAGCATTAATATTATTGACGCCACCGGCCAAGCCGAAATAATCTCCCATGTCCCCTTCCTGTATTTGAAATTCCTGTGATTCCATCCATACATTCCAAAAAGCACCATGGGGCCCATTGCAATGATATAAAAGTCCATTATCCCTTTTATCGTTCAACCGGGGTTCCCATTTTCGCTCTCCCCATTTAAATTCCAACTTCAAATGGTAGTTTTCAAAGATTTCCTTAGAGGTTAGACCGCCATAAATTTCACCACTGATGTGCAATATCGTTTCACCTTGTTCAATCTTGGTAGAAAAAACCTTTAGGGGATCCTTGTTAAGGCCTAAGGGAACACCTTCCATGCCATTTCCTTTAGGAATACCTTCCAAACCATTAACTGTGAAGTGAGGTACACCCATGAATACATCCCATTGGGTAAGGTCTTCGTCCAATAAGGCCTGCCACTGGGATTCCTGTGCCATTGTAACCGCGTGGTTCAACAATATGCCAACTATATAGAGTATTATAATC
>NZ_JBATHS010000027.1:0-1707 GCF_049667165.1 Maribacter sp. | reverse complement strand
TGGAAGGATTTCATATCCCTTTTGTACATGAAGACCTGAATGCAGTGTTGGATTATGGGAATTACGATACCATCATTCATGAACATCTTAACCTACAAATCGGATATGCGGAAGGTACCGATACTGTTTTTGAGTTGCCGAAAGGACATAGGGACCACGGCAAAAAAATTGCAGCCTATTACTACTGGGTCTTTCCCAATATGATGTTCAACTTTTATCCCTGGGGCCTATCGGTAAATATTGTTCAACCTGTGGATATCGATCGTACAAAAGTTTCTTTTTATAGTTATGTTTTTGATGCGTCTAAATTGGATAAAGGGGCAGGCTCCATTTTGGACAAGGTTGAAATGGAAGATGAGGAAGTGGTTGAAGGGGTGCAAAAAGGCGTACGTTCCAAATTTTACCAAGCAGGACGATTTTCGCCTACAAGGGAACAAGGAGTACACCATTTTCAGAGGCTTTTGGCTCACTTTTTAAATAGTTGATATTATCACTTTAGACGTTTGAAATGTTATATTTCTTTAATTATCTTTGATAAAAACACCTAGCTATGAAACCCGACCTGTTTGAAGCACCCGACTACTATAATCTTGACGATTTATTTACCGAAGAGCATCTATTGGTGCGCGATGCAGCGCGCGAATGGGTAAAGCGCGATATTTCACCCATTATTGAGGAATATGCCCAAAAGGCCGAATTCCCAAAACAGATTATTGGTGGTTTGGGAGAAATCGGGGCTTTCGGACCTTATATTCCAGAAGAATATGGCGGAGCCGGCTTAGATCAGATCAGCTACGGACTCATCATGCAGGAAATAGAGCGTGGTGACAGTGGGGTACGATCCACTGCTTCCGTACAATCCTCATTGGTGATGTACCCTATTTTCCAATATGGCACGGAGGAGCAACGCAAAAAATATCTTCCCAAATTGGCCACAGGTGAACTTATGGGTTGCTTTGGACTAACGGAACCCAACCACGGTTCGAATCCCGGGGGCATGGAGACGAAATTCAAGGATATGGGCGACCATTATCTTCTTAATGGGGCCAAACTATGGATATCAAACTCCCCTTTTGCCGATATTGCGATTGTCTGGGCCAAGAACGAAGCAGGACGCATTCATGGATTGATCGTAGAACGGGGTATGGAAGGCTTTTCAACCCCTGAAACCCATGGCAAGTGGTCCTTACGGGCATCTGCTACCGGGGAACTTATTTTTGATAATGTAAAAGTGCCGAAGGAAAACCTTTTGCCAGGAAAAAATGGCCTTGGGGCTCCTTTGGGTTGTTTGGATTCCGCCCGCTTTGGCATTGCATGGGGCGCTATTGGGGCGGCCATGGACTGTTATGACACCGCCTTACGGTATGCCAAAGAACGTATCCAATTTGGGAAACCTATTGCCGCGTATCAACTTCAGCAGAAAAAATTGGCCGAAATGATTACTGAAATCACTAAAGCCCAGTTATTGGCTTTTCGTTTGGGGCAATTGAAAAATGAAGGGCGGGCCACTACGGCACAAATTTCCATGGCGAAACGCAATAATGTGGAAATGGCGATCAAAATTGCCCGAGAGGCCAGACAGGTTTTAGGTGGAATGGGCATTACCGGAGACTATAGCATTATGCGCCATATGATGAACCTCGAAAGTGTCATCACTTATGAAGGCACCCATGATATTCATTTATTGATTACCGGGGCGGATATTAC
>NZ_JBATHS010000026.1:0-27908 GCF_049667165.1 Maribacter sp. | reverse complement strand
GTATGTTAAAGATCTACATTTTGCCGAAGATGTGATGATCAGCGGGTTTTTAAAGGTTTTTGAAAATTTGGGAACATTTAGGTTTGAAGGAAGTTTTGAAGGTTGGGTGCGTAGGATTATGATTCGTGAATGTATCTCCTATATCAGAAAACAGCAGTTTGTGGTCTATGATGATGAAATCTATGAACGCAATGAAGTCGAAACCAGTACCATATCGACGGATCTTGATGTTGAGCATATACAGAAATTGATCGATTCCCTGCCCGAAGGATATAAGCTCGTATTCGTGCTCTATGTGATCGAGGGTTACAAACATCATGAAATAGCCGCATCGTTACAGATTTCAGAAAGTACATCAAAATCACAACTGTTCAAGGCACGAAAGATGTTAAGGGAAAAATTGGAGCAACAAAATATTATAGGTTATGGAAGTCGATAAGTTTGAGAAACATATTAAGGAAGAATTGCACCGTCGGGAAATCAATCCTTCAGAGGCTGCATGGGAAAAATTGTCAGGGCAATTGCCGAAAGCGGAACACAGAAAATCAAAGAAATTCCTTTGGTATGGTGTGGCGGCAAGTTTCATAGGTATGGTGCTAATCGCATCGATATATTTTGGAAATGATACCGAACCCATAAACGCTGGGGTAGAGGTGGTCGACGCCCCCAAAGAAGTTGATATTATGCTTCAAAAGGAAGAAGTTTTGTCTGAACAAAATGAGGAGGAAGAGCAGTTGGTTGAAGTAGAAAAGGAAGTTAATAAGGTCAAGGTAAAAATTGCGAATAAAAAGGTTTTTTCCGTAATAAACAACAATTCGGCAATGGCCGCTTCGCATGAATCCGATAAAAATGATAAGGATTTCAAGGATATAGATTCAAAGACCGATCAACTCCTTGATGCCAAAATTGCAGAAATTGTGGCGCAAGTTAATTTATTGGAGAACAATAATCTTCATGTTACTGATGTAGAGGTCGATTCATTATTGCGGATGGCCCAGCAAGAAATCTTAACGGATAAAGCTTTTAGTCAAGAGGGCAAAGTAGATGCAATGGCACTACTAACAGAGGTTGAGGATGAATTAAATCAGTCATTCCGTGAACAGATTTTTAGAAACCTTAAAGACAGATTTTTTAAAGCTAGAACTGCAGTCACTTTTAACAACAATTAAAATCCTAATTACTCTATAATTAAGAGTAAAAGGAAAAAATATTCATCAATCAAAAAAGACTATTCTTGACATCCCCTTAACATTGGAGGGGATGTTCAGGGAGTCCTAAACCAAAAATCAGTATGAGAATTATTTCATTTTACACCGTATTATTAGTCATTTCATTTGCCATTCAAAAAATCTCTGCACAAGAAGAAGATGAAACCTTACAATTCAAAATAGAGCAATTGGAGAGGAAGAAATCAGACGTCACAAATGTCGAAAAAGATGCTTTGAAAGCTGAGGTCGAGTTCGTAAATGAACAATTAGCAAAGGGAAAGATCTCTCAAGAAGAAGCACAAGAATTAAAAAAAGAATATGCCGAAAATCATGCTAAGAACATAGAAAATAAACTCGCTATTCTTGACAATCAAATCGCTCTTCTCAAAAGAAATGGAGAAATAGATTTGAATACTGAAAGTAGCCAAGTAGAGATTGGGTTTAATTCGGAAAACAATGGGGATAGATTATTCGGAATAAGGTATAATTCTGGTAATCAGAATAAAACAATTTTTGATAAGAGAACTCATTCGGACATTGTCATGGCATTTGGATTGAACAATGAATCAAACGGAAATGCATTTTCTGAATCTCCATTTAAATTGACCGGCAGTAGGTTTTTTGAAATAGGATATGCGTGGAATACCAGAGTGTTCAAAAATAGTAATTGGTTAAGATTGAAGTATGGAATTTCCTTTCAATTTAATGGTTTTAAACCTAATAATAAAGAAGTATTTGTGAAGAGTAATGATCCAACTGTAGATTCCAATGCTTTATTTTTGGTAGACGCCAAAGAAGTATTTGAAATAGATAAGGAGTTGGAAAAATCTAAACTACGAATGGATAGTTTTATTTTTCCTATTCATTTTGAGTTTGGTCCTTCGGAAAAAAAGGTGAATGGTAAATATGTTAGATATGATACTAATAAAAAATTTAAATTTGGGATTGGAGGCTATATAGGAATAAACTATAACAATGTTCAAAAAACTAAATGGCCCAAGGATGTTGAATTCTTGGGGATAAACCCTGATTATAGTTTGTGGGCTGGAGGTAATCAATCAACAGTCAAAGGTTTGAGTGCTTACGCTGGTTTTGACGATATTTCCTTATATTTTAAGTTTGAAACTTCGAGTTCAATAAGAAGATTGGTTAATCAAAATGTTATCTCACTGGGCCTTCGGTTCGATTTATAAACATAACTGCACCTCCCTTTGGACAAAGGGAGGTGTTTTGACTGAAAATGTCAGGACGCAGGGGTTGGTTTATAAATCACTTTCTAAAACACGCTCCATTTCCTCAGTGAATTCTTCTTTGTAATACGCCCGCTTACAATAGGAACATTCAACGATCACATGCTTTGATATCTTGAAGAGCTTGATCCAAAACACGTGGAAGAAATTTGAACTGATAGATGCCGTCAATGTATCTTTTTGATCGCAGTGGGGGCATGATACCCCTGGCAGTTTTTTGATTTCGGTCTTACCCGGTCGAGTGCCAAAAAATAAGATCATCTTAAGAATGATTTTAGAATATAAACTTACTTAATTTGGAATTCAAAATGAAATAGGCATTACTAGGACGTTTCTTTGCCGAAACACTTCTATTTTTGCTATTTTTAGCAATCCTAATACCAATATTTTGATTTCAAAATCAACTGTAGACAAAGTTTATGAAACCGCCCGATTGGAGGAGGTTATCGGTGATTTTGTACAATTGAAAAAATCAGGATCCAATTTTAAGGGACTGAGTCCTTTTACCGATGAACGCACACCTAGTTTTATGGTATCGCCCGTAAAACAGATCTGGAAAGACTTTAGTAGCGGAAAAGGGGGCAATGTGGTGGCCTTTTTAATGGAACATGAACATTTTACCTATCCCGAGGCCATTAAGTACTTGGCGAAAAAATATAATATTGAGATTGAGGAAACAGAGCGTACCGACGAGCAGCGGCAGGAAGCCAATGAACGTGAGAGTATGTATCTGGTTTCAGAATTCGCCCAGGGTCATTTTTCCAAAATGTTATGGGAATCAGAACTGGGGAAGGCCATAGGCATGACCTATTTCAAGGAAAGGGGTTTTACCGATGAGACCATCAAAAAATTTGATCTTGGGTATTGCCTTGACCAATGGGATGGGTTTACGACGGCAGCTTTGGATAAGGGCTATAAACTCGACTATCTTCAAAAAACAGGACTAACCATTGTAAAGGAAGATGCCAATAATCCGAACAGTCCTAAAAAGTTCGACAGGTTCAAAGGGCGGGTCATGTTCCCGATCCATTCCATGAGTGGCAGGATTCTGGGTTTTGGGGGCCGTATATTGACCAATGATAAAAAGGCGGCCAAATATGTAAATTCCCCAGAAAGTGATATTTACCATAAGAGCAAGGTGCTCTATGGTATTTATTTTGCCAAGCAGGCCATTGCAAAAGAGGATAATTGCTATTTGGTCGAAGGATATACCGATGTGATTCAGTTGTATCAAAGAGGAATACACAACGTGGTGGCCTCCAGTGGTACGGCCTTGACTTCTGAGCAGATACGGCTCATAAATCGATTGTCAAAGAATATCACAGTGTTGTTCGATGGTGATGCAGCCGGACTTCGGGCGTCACTACGGGGTATCGACTTGATCCTTGAACAGGGTATGAATGTTAGGGTGTGCACCTTTCCAGAAGGGGAAGACCCTGATAGCTTTGCCAAAAACAATGAGTTGGAGGATATTCTCGAATATCTGGCTTCGAACGCTAAGGATTTTATTCAATTCAAGGCTTCCTTATTGGTGAAAGAGGCCGCCAATGATCCCATAAAAAGGGCGGATACCGTAAGGGACATTGTACACAGTATATCAAGGATTCCCGATCGTATAAAAAAGGAAATCTATATTCAGGAGTGTGCACAGATCATGAACATTTCAGAAGCGGTGCTGTTCAATACCTTGGCCCAGATCAGTAAAAAGGATAGTACCGATGCTTCTAAAAGAGTCAGACAGGAGCAAAAGGCGTTTGATGTGGTCAAGAATGATCCTTTGCCCGAAAAGGTAGATGTACAGTATGAACTGGAGCGCAAGATCATTGAACTTTTGTTGTTGTATGGCAATAAAAAAGAAAAGTTCGAGGATTTGGTTTTGAAAGAGAATGAGGAAGGTGATTTGATTTTGGAACCTGAATCCCTTGATGTCAAAGTGTATGAGAAAATATATCTTGATCTTCAGGAGGATGAGATTGAACTGACCAATCCTTATTTTAAAAGCATTTATTATAAGCTGATCGAGGAATTGACCCAAACCGAAGATTTTGAGATCAATACCTTCATTGCCAATTTAGACCAAGAAATGGTAATGGAGATTTCCTCGATTTTGATGGAAGAAGAAAAGTATGCCCTGCATAAATGGGAAAATAAGGATATTTACCCCAAAAGCAAAAATTTAGGAATATCACAATTGGTAAGTGAAACAATTTTGACATTGCGATGTTACCTGATCAAAAAAAGAATGGAGACCTTGCAGCATAGTACCGAAGAAAGTTCGGTGGACCATAGTGAGACCCTTGAAGAAATTATGAATTACTTGCAACTGAACAAATTATTGAATAAAAAATTGAACCGGGTGCTCTCCTAGTTTATTAAAAAAATAGCTTTGGGTATGATATTATATAGAAAACCCAGACAATGCTGCCTGGGTTTCCTAAATACCTCTAAACGTGGTGTCTATTTAATACAACTCCAAAGCTTTGGCTTGTTGCAATAAATCGACCATATTGTCCACATTTAATTTTTTCATTAAACGTGCTTTATAGGTGCTGACCGTTTTTTCATTAAGGTTTAGCCCCTGTGCAACTTCTTTGTTGCGTTTTCCGCTGGCTAATAATTTTAGAACCTCAACTTCCCTGGTAGATAATTTTCTAAAGAATCTACGTGGTTTTTGTGTTCCCTCATCAAAAGCCAATCGTTGGGCAAGTTCATTTGTGATGAACATATTCCCTTCTGCCACTTTCTTTACGGCAGAGATGATATAGTCGATGTCCGATGCTTTTGAAAGGTAGCCAAATGCACCCGCCCTTATGGTACTGAGCGCATAAACATCTTCAGACTGTCCACTGTACATCAACACCTTAACATCGGGATATTCCTTTTTCATCCTTCTTAAAGTGGCGATACCATTAATTTCGGGAATGTCCATTTCCAACATTAACACATCAGGGGAAGCCTTTTCGAGCTGGGTAAAAAGCTCGGAAGTAGTTGAAACATCACCTACAACCTCAAATCCACTTGCATTGTTCAATACCTGTTTTACTCCCATTCTAATGATAGGATGGTTGTCCGCAATTAGCACTTTAATCATTTTGTTGATTTTTTCTAGAATTTTTGCCGGTTACACCGTCTTTAAAAACTGACATACAATGTAAGGGTAAAATATCTAATTTCAGGGACAAATTTCAATTAAATTGGGAAATTATAACATTATACTCGTCTTATGTACTTGATTATTAGTTGAGCTGTTACTTTAACTCACTAGGAATATGACAAATAGGTATGGGCAACATCTTATGCTGATTCGCTGCATTCAATCTTTTGAAGATAGCGAAAACCTGTTTTTCCCGTCCGGAAAAATCCGCAATCGTCTTCCCTTCCTCGTTTTTTTGCATAGCCCATTCCAATTCAGGGTAAGATGCCCCAATTTGGTCCTCATCGGTGCGGTCATCACCCCAAAGTCCATCGGTTGGTGGGGCAATTACGATTTCCTTGTTGATTCCTAGGGATTTGGCGATTTCATAAACCTCGGTTTTCAATAGATCGGCAATCGGACTTAAATCTACGCCCCCATCACCATATTTCGTATAGAAGCCCACTCCAAAATCCTCCACCTTATTCCCTGTTCCGGCAACCAAATACCCGTTGAGTGCAGCAAAGTAGTATAAAGTGGTCATGCGCAACCTTGCCCTGGTATTGGCAAGCGACATAAAGCGCTCTTCTTCATTTTCCACTGAGGGCAAGGCCTCGATCAAACTATCGAAAACGGGGGTTAGATTTACCCCCTGCCTGTTCACATTGGGAAAATTCTTCATCAACCAATCGATATGGTTCGTTGCCCTGGTTTCCTGGTTTTCCGCTTGGTGAATAGGCATTTCCAAACAGAGAAGGTCCAACCCGGTCTTAGCGCATAGGGTAGAGGTAACGGCAGAATCTATTCCACCGGAAATACCAATGACAAATCCCTTAAGGCCGTCGTTGGTTGCATATGTTTTGAGCCAGTCAACTATATGATCGATTACTTTTTCGGTTTTCATGGAAGATTTTATTTGTTTAAAACAATTAACTTTGCCCGATAAAAATAAAGCCTTACGGTTGAAGATTAAAATTTAAAGGAAATTTCTTTCTGGGAAAAGGGCATTGCTGAAGTTTTTGCGCTTTTCAAAAAGGATATATTTTCATTGTAGTGGGGAGCGTCGCGGTGACATATGCTCGTACCTATTTAAAGGAACTTGTTTTCAAATAATCTAAAGGATTGAAACGGATGAAAAAATCATTTTATATTGTGGCTATTATGGCCTTTGTCGTCATGGGTTGCCAAAATGAGGACAAAGTGGCATCCGCCGTAAATAAAATAAACCTGGAGGTAAAGGTCTCGAGATTCGATGAGGCCTTTGCACAAGCCGAACCCAGTGATATTCCTGAACTTAGGAAGGAGTATCCTTATTTGTTCCCAGCTCCTGATAGTGTATGGTTGGCCAAACTTAGGGACTCCCTTCAGATTGAATTGAGAGGGGAGGTTATGTCCGAATTCAAGGATTTTGGAAAGGAAAAAGCTGATATTGAATTACTTTTCAAGTATATTCAATATTATTTCCCAAAATTTTCAGCCCCTCGGGTAGTGACCGTGACCAATGATGTCGACTATGATAACC
Source organism: Maribacter sp. (assembly GCF_049667165.1). Taxonomy (GTDB): domain Bacteria; phylum Bacteroidota; class Bacteroidia; order Flavobacteriales; family Flavobacteriaceae; genus Maribacter_A. The sequence continues at coordinate 20,795 of NZ_JBATHS010000026.1, read as the reverse complement.
GCATCATATTGACAGATAGTTTGTTGCTAATCGGTTTGGATAACTATTTGGGACCTGAGCACAAATATTATCAGGGAATGCAGAAATATATCGCCCAAGACCGAAAGCGGGAGTTTATGGTGAGCGATATCGCGAATGCCTTTGCAAACAAGGTCGTACCAAAACCGAATGGGCGTACCTTTTTGGATCAGTTGGTCTACTATGGCAAGAAGTTGTACTTGAAAGATAAGATCATGCCTTTTCAAAGCGACGAACTGAAGATCAATTACACAGCGGATGAGTTGGCTTGGGCACAGGCCAATGAAGAGCCCATGTGGAGGTTTTTTGTAGAAGGGGAATTGTTATACAGTACCGATAATAAACTACCATTGCGATTTCTTGATCCAGCCCCCTTTTCGAAATTCGGATTGGAATTGGACAATGAGTCCCCAGGACGACTCGGCCGTTATGTGGGTTGGCAGATCGTACGTTCTTTTATGGATAAAAATGGCGTCACTCTACAACAACTCATGAACCTAAGTGCAGAGGAAATATTTAAGAAATCCAATTATAAACCAAACAAATAAATGGGAAAATTACAAACATCGGAGATACGATTAAAAGTGGGATTGGATGAAAACCGTGTCCCTGAAAAACTTACCTGGTCGGCTGAGGATGGAGGAATCAACAATGAGGAGGCCAAAGCGATGTTACTCTCTGTATGGGACAGTAAGAACCAAGAATCGCTGAAGATCGACATTTGGACCAAGGATATGCCCGTAGATGAAATGAAGGTTTTTTTCCATCAGACACTGGTGGCAATGTCCAATACGTTCATGAAAGCGACCCAGGATGAAAAGATGACGGCAACCATGAAGGATTTTTGTGACTATTTTGCTGAAAAGTTAGAATTGAAAAAATAGTTCCTTTGTTTTTATAAGATTCTTCCAAAATATAAAAACGAGTTGTTATTGCGTTTTTCTTTACAAATTTTCATTAATACATTGCTGTTTTTCACAAAATAAAATTTATTCATTTTTTGCGCGCTTAATAATACCCTATATTATGGATATGTAGTACTTTTGATGCTCGTTTTTAAGTATTACAATGCAATGAAAGATAAAATGACAAACGAAGGAAATTTCGATATAGATATACTAGGTAAGGCTACTTATGATTCGCCTTTGCGACTAAGTAAAAAGCGGGGCGATGATATTTTCAACTTTGTGAAAGAGGATGATAAAGTCTTACAGGATATCTCACTTCATCAATTTAAAAAATATTCGACAGATCAAAAAGAGCCCTTGGCCATGGTGAAGGCAGGTCCACGGGAAAAAATATACTTTAATACCAGAAAAACCAAGGCCGCAATAGTCACTTGTGGTGGGTTGTGTCCCGGCATAAACAATGTGATCAGAAGTTTGGTCATGGGGCTCACTTATTTTTATGGGGTGAAGGAAATTCTTGGGGTACGTTATGGTTTTGAAGGTCTTATTCCTTCATACGGTCATGGCTTTGTTGATTTGACTCCTGCTTTTGTTAAGGATATCCATCAATTTGGGGGTACCATATTGGGTTCCTCTAGAGGAAGCCAAGATGTTGGTGCCATGGTTGATACCTTATATGAGAATGGTGTTGACCTATTGTTCACTATCGGAGGGGATGGCACGTTAAAAGGCGCAGATGCCATTGGTGAAGAAATTAAGAAACGTGGAGTCAAGATTTCGGTAATAGGAATTCCCAAAACAATCGACAATGATGTTAACCTCATCGACAAAACGTTTGGCTTTGAAACAGCCTATAATGTAGCCAACACGATTATAAGAGATGCGCACAATGAGGCTACCGGTGCCTATAATGGCATTGCCATTGTAAAACTAATGGGCCGTGACAGTGGTTTTATTGCGGCATCAGCGGCTATTTCAATGCCTGTGGTCAACTATGTTTTGGTTCCTGAAATGCATTTTGAACTCGAAGGTGAGAATGGATTCTTGGAGGTACTGAAAAAACGATTGGAAGAAAAAAAACATGCCGTCATCGTTGTAGCCGAAGGAGCTGGTCAAAATCTTTTTGATAAAGATAAAAAAGGGCAGGTTACCGATGCCTCTGGAAATGTTAAGCATAATGATATTGGGTTGTTATTAAAAAGCAGTATTGCAGATTTCTTTAAGAAGAATGATCTTCCCGTAACCATAAAATATATAGATCCTAGCTATATCATTAGAAGTGCCCCTGCCAATCCTGGAGATAGCATATTCTGTAATGGATTGGCTTATCATGCAGTACACGGAGCAATGTCGGGTAGAACAAGATTTGTAGTAGGTAGGGTTAACAATCGATATGTTTATCTACCAATTACCGCGGTTACACATAAAAGAAAGAAAATCAATATGGAAGGTGGTTTCTGGTATACTGTTATAGAAAGTACTGGGCAGCCCTTTGAAATGCGATAATTGATGCCGTTATGGGTTTCCAATCTTTTAGATGTTGTTTTAAACATAGGGTTCTTGCTTAAAAATGATTGTATGGTTTTTTTGTAAGTAGCTGGGTTTTTTAAGACCAAAGTACTATGTAGACCTTATATGGCGACACGAAGCCCTAATATTAAAATGCCGGAAAAACTGATTTTTATCTATAATGCGAATTCAGGTATTCGTAATAAGGTAATCGATAGTGCGCACAAAATCCTAAGTCCCACCACATACCCATGTAAGCTCTGTGATCTAACCTATGGAGCCTTTATGGAAAACAGGAGTTGGAGGGAATTCAGGAAAGAATCCCCGTTTGAAATGGAGTTTTTGCATAAGGACGAATTCAAAAAACATTATGCCTATAAATTTGGGCATAAATTTGATTGGCCCATAGTACTGAGTAGCGCAAACGGAAATTTCGAGGTTTTTATTTCCCGCGACGAACTGAATGGGCTGGCCAGTGCAGAAGAATTGATTCATTTGATACACGCAAGAATCTAATCGAAGCTATTGGCTTTCCTTAAAGAATTGTTGATTGATATTGTCAATGTAGGCCAGCAGTTCTTCCCTTCCAATATTTTTTGAGGATGAGGTGATAAAATGGTTGGGAGCCTCTTCCCAAACACCATCGAGCAGTTCCCTTATATAAACAGCCACGTTTTTTTCAATGGTCTTTGCATTTAGTTTATCGGCTTTTGTGAAGACGATGCTGAATGGAACCGCGTTTGCGCCTAAATATTCCATAAATTCCAAATCAATGCTCTGGGGTGCATGGCGAATATCGACAAGAACGAACGCGCTGACCAATTGTTTGCGTTTTAAAAAATAATCAGTCACGTATTTCTGAAAAGTTTTCTTGCTTTTTTTTGAAACACGGGCGTAACCATAGCCTGGCAAGTCTACCAAAAACCAATTCCCATTGATCTTAAAATGGTTTATGAGTTGTGTCTTTCCGGGACGTCCAGAAGTTTTGGCCAAACTCTTACGTTCAGTCAACATGTTGATGAGCGAAGATTTACCAACATTGGATCGACCTATGAAAGCATATTCCGGTAAAGGCTCATTAGGGCATTTGGCGACATCGGAATTGCTGATCACAAAGTCGGCCGACTTGATTTTCATGTCAACTAGGTTTAGAAATTGCGCTTTTTTAACCAGGCGCCCAGAATTTCATTAAACTGGTTCGGATGCTCCATCATGGGTGCATGGCCACATTTCTCTATCCAGAATAATTCCGAATCAGGCAATAATCCATGAAATTCCTTGGCCACATTCGGTGGGGTCACAGAGTCGTTTTCCCCCCAGATAATACACGTTGGTGTTTTCATCTTGGGCAGGTCTTTGGACATGTTGTGCCTTATGGCACTTTTGGCGATGGCCAACGTCTTCACTAATTTTATCCTGTCATTGACCGTTGCAAAAACCTCGTCTACAATTTCTTTTGTCGCGACGGCGGGGTCATAAAATACATCTTGGGCTTTTTTCTTTATAAACTCATAGTCACCGCGTTTAGGGTAGCCATCGCCCATTGCACTTTCGTATAGGCCAGAACTCCCCGTAATGACCAAAGCCCTTACCATTTCAGGATATAATTTTGTGTGTAACAAACCAATATGGCCGCCTAGGGAATTACCCAACAGAATCACATCCTTAAGGCCTTTGAACTCGATGAATCTTTCGAGGTATTTCGCAAAACTTTTTACGTTGGTCTTCAATAAGGGCATGGTATAAATCGGTAGTTCAGGAATCAATACCTTATACCCTTTTTTCGGAAAATATTCAGAGACCCCTTTGAAATTGCTCAACCCTCCCATAAGACCATGTAGAATAATTATCGGGGTTCCTTCTCCCTTCTCGATATATCGGTATTTGCCGTCGGTGATGATTTTTTCTTCCATGCAGAATGCTTCTGGTCTTAAGAGGCAAATATAGGCAATTCCGTAAATAATTATCCATTGCTACGCTTAGTAATTGCAAACAAGGGCGTTTAAGACCAACCGGGCATTTTTCGATCCACACCAACCATCTTGAATGTTAATGCCTTAAGTATAGGCACGCCAAATTTTCATGATTTTATCAACAAAGTGGTAAATAGTGGTAAATAGTGGTAATAATTTCTATATATTTGAGTTTTAATTAAAGAAACCAACCTTCGGAGTGATAAATTTTAACGAAGCATACTATTGTAAAGCCGATGCCAAAGGTAGGGTAATGTTACCATCCACCCTCAAAAATAGGCTATTACCCGTTCTTGCGGAAGGCTTTGTTTTAAAGCGTTCGGTCAGTGGTGCTTGTTTAGAACTTTGGCCCATGTCCCAATGGGAAGATATGATGCTGAAAATCAAAAAACTCAATCGCTTCGTTAAAAAGAACAATGACTTCATTCGCATTTTCATGGCAGGTGTCAAAGAAGTTGAAATAGATAGTGCCGGAAGGTTGTTGATTCCAAAAAACCTAATGTCGATAGCAGGTATTGTAAAAGAAATAGCATTGAGTCCTTCTGTCGATATAATTGAAATATGGGATAAGGATAGTTATGAGTCGGCTATAGAAATAACGGATGAGGAGTTCGAGGTTTTAGCTGAGGACGTAATGGGGGGCCATGATGAAAATATCCCCGATGTATCATAACCCTGTTCTTCTAAAGGAGGCTGTTGATGGTCTGGACATCAAAGCGGATGGAGTTTATGTGGATGTGACCTTTGGAGGTGGTGGACATTCCAAGGAAATATTGAAAAGACTTGGTCCTAAAGGAAAGTTGTTGGCATTTGATCAGGATGAGGATGCATTGGCCAACAAATTGGAAGATGAACGATTCACACTGATCAATGAAAATTTTAGGTATATAAGGCAGTTTTTAAAGTTCTATGGCATTCAAAAAGTAGATGGTATTCTGGCTGATTTTGGGGTTTCATCGCATCAGTTCGATAGGGCCGAGCGGGGTTTCTCCACACGATTCGATGCGGATTTGGATATGCGAATGAGCAAAAAAAGCCCGGTTTCTGCCTATGACGTGGTGAATTCCTATTCATACGATGATTTGAGAAGGGTTTTGTTTCAATATGGTGATTTGCGCAATGCAAATGCCATGGCCAATACGATTATCGAGAGTAGGGCAATGGCCCCGATAAAGACTTCGAACCAATTGAAAGAGGTTTTGCATCGGTTTTTGCCCAAGCACAAAGAACATAAGATTCTTGCCCAGATCTATCAGGCGATTCGTATCGAGGTAAACCAGGAGGTAGCGGTGATTAAGGAATTCTTAGAACAAGTGCCCGAATTATTGGGCCCTGAGGGTAGATTAAGTGTGATCAGTTATCATTCCCTAGAGGACCGTTTGGTGAAACGTTTTATAAGATCGGGGAGGTTTGAAGGCGAGCCAGAGAAGGATTTTTATGGGAATATCACCGTTCCCCTAAAGAAAGTTGGGGGTTTGATCGTACCGTCAAAAGAAGAAATAGCAACTAATAATAGGGCGCGAAGTGCCAAATTACGATTAGCGGAACGCAATTCATCATAGCAATGAAAAAAGGGATTTTAGATGTACTCAAAGGTAAGTTTTTGGTAAGCGGTGACGCCCCTAAAAACTGGTTGTTCATAATTTTTATCTCGTTTTTGGCAACCGTCATGATCGGTAGTTCCCATAGCGCAGATAAAAAGGTCCATCAGATTGCAGCTTTAAATGAGGAAGTGAAGGAGTTGCGAAGCGAATTTGTGGATCTGCGATCCAATGTGCAGCGCTTAAAGTTGGAATCCACAATAACCAGGACGGTTGAAAAAAAGGGTTTGTACCCTTCTGAAACTCCTCCTAATAAAATTAAGGTAAAATCAATTAGGGAATAATGGCAGTTACCGAAAAAGGGATATTGAACAGATTATATGTTGTAGCGGGATTTCTTTTCCTGTTCGCCTGTGCTGTGCTCTTTAAACTGGTAAGCATACAAATGGTTCATGGTGATAAATACCGTGATCTGGCCTTAAAAAGAACGGAGAAAATGTTCACCATTGCTCCCAACCGGGGTAATCTGTATTCTGATGATGGCAGTTTGTTGGCTACCTCGGTCTCAAAATATACCATTCGATTTGATGCGGTGACCGTGGCGGATGCCGATTTTAAAACCAATGTAAAACCACTTTCCGAAGCGCTATCGAAGCTTACGGGCAAGACCGCTTCCCATTACCAACAACTCTTGTACAAGGCTAAAGAGAATAAGAATAGATACACGCTTCTGGTTAGAAATCTCGATTATTCGGATTATATGGCCGTTAAGGATTTTCCATTATTACGCAAGGGTCCTTATAAAGGCGGTTTGATCGTTGAGCAACATACCGTAAGGGAACACCCCTTGGGAAAGATCGCGGAACGCAGCGTTGGTTATGAACGAAAAGATGAAAATGGATATTATACCAGGGTAGGCCTTGAGGGTGCATTTGGTCAATATTTGCGTGGTGTGGAAGGCAAACGTTTAAAGCAAAAAATAGCCAAAGGACAATGGAAGCCTATCGGCATGGACAACATCGTCGAGCCTAAGGATGGGTATGATGTGATTTCGACCATAGATATCAATATTCAGGATATTGCCCATCATGCGCTGTTACGGCAATTGGAACATTATAAGGCAGATCATGGTACGGTCATCGTCATGGAAACCGAAACGGGTGAGATAAAAGCCATTTCCAATTTGGGAATGACCAAGGGAGGTAAATATTATGAACGATTGAATTATGCGATCGGGGAGTCCCATGAACCTGGGTCAACTTTTAAATTAATGAGCTTGGTCGCTGCTTTAGAGGATAAGGTTATAGATACCAGTTCGGTCATCGATACTGAAAAAGGATACTGGAAAATCTACAATCATCGGGTAAAGGACTCTAAGCATGGCGGATATGGTAAGATTTCAATGGCCAAGGCCTTTGAGGTATCCTCAAACACCGCTTTTGCGAAAACAATCCACAATGGGTACAAGGATGCCCCATCAAAATATGTAAACCGTCTTATGGCCATGGGTATTGGCTCAAAAATCGGCCTTCCTGTCAAAGGTGAGGGTGAACCGGTTTTGCGATTGCCGGGCGATAAAGGGTGGTCAGGTCTATCGTTGGCCCAAATGGCCTATGGATATGAGGTTTCTATGACGCCCTTGCAGATTCTTACTTTTTATAATGCCATTGCCAATGATGGCGAAATGGTTAAGCCCAGATTGATCAAAGAGGTGAAAGAATGGAACAGGACCGTTTTGAAATTTAAGAAGGAAGTCATCAATTCGGCCATATGTTCTAAGGAAACGGTTGCCCAAGTGCAGCAATTGCTAAAAGATGTAGTTGAGAAAGAACACGGTACAGGCCATAGGTTGTACTCGCCTAATTTTTCAATGGCCGGCAAGACCGGTACGGCACAGAAGAACTATGTGTCGAAAGATCCTGACAAACTGAGGTACATTTCGACCTTTGCAGGATACTTTCCTGCAGAAAGCCCGAAATACTCCTGTATCGTAGTGATCCATGAGCCCGATAAGAGTGTTGGGTATTATGGAGCAGACGTTTCTGGTCCGGTTTTTAAATCCATAGCCCAAAAGGTGTATGCCACCAACCCCTTGATTGATGAGGTTGAAATACTGGGAAAAGAGAATCAAGAATTAAATGATTCCTATCAAATATATTATGCGGAAGCGCAGAAAAAACAAAATAAGGTGCCCAATGTAAAAGGGATGAGTGGCATGGATGCTATCTCCATCCTTGAAAACCTCGGTATCAAAGTGGAAGTACATGGAAATGGAAAAGTTAAAAAACAGTCTATTTCCCAAGGAACAGAAATAAATAAGGTCGATATCATAGTATTAGAACTTTCATGAAGCTACTCAAGGACATATTATTTGGGGTTGGACTTACCGCTGTGAGCGGCTCGACCAATGTATTGATGAACAATCTGTGCTTTGATTCGCGAAATGTTGGTTTGGACGATGTTTTCGTGGCCATAAAAGGAACCTTGATGGATGGTCATGATTATATTGGCAAAGCCATCGATGCGGGAGCTATAGGCATACTCTGTGAAAAAATGCCGGAACAATTGGTCAATGGTGTGACCTATGTCGAGGTCGATAATGGTAACAGGGCCTTGGCAATAATGGCTTCTAATTTTTATGGGAATCCATCCCGGAACCTGAAATTGGTAGGGATAACCGGCACCAACGGAAAGACGACCGTTAGCAGTCTTCTATATCAATTGTTCAAAAAGGCAGGTTTTAAGGTCGGTTTGATTTCCACAATAAAAATAATGGTCGATGAACAAGAATATGCCACAAGCCATACCACTCCTGACGCCCTGACAATAAACAAGCACCTTCGACTAATGAATGAAGAAGGTGTTGAGTATTGTTTTATGGAAGTGAGCTCACATGGCATTCACCAAAAAAGAACCGAAGGTCTGGTCTTTGAAGGTGCTGTGTTTACAAACCTGACCCATGATCATTTGGATTACCATAAGACTTTTGCCGAATATCGTGATACCAAGAAATCATTGTTCGACAATTTATCGAAGAAGGCTTTTGCCCTAACAAATGTCGATGACAAAAATGGATTGGTAATGCTTCAAAATACAAAGGCCAGAAAATATACCTATGCTTTACGATCCTATGCTGATTATCGGGCCCAAATACTCGAAAATCAATTCGATGGCCAGCTCTTGAAGATTAATGGTGATGAACTATGGACCAAACTTATTGGTCATTTTAACGCCTACAACATTTTGGCGATTTATGCCACCGCCGATGTATTGGGGTTGGAGAAATTGGAAACCCTGCGTTTGTTGAGTGGATTGGAAAACGTTGACGGAAGGTTTCAATATTATATATCAAAGGATAAGATTACGGCTATAGTTGATTATGCCCATACGCCGGACGCCCTAAAAAATGTGCTCGAGACAATCGGCACGTTGAGGACTGGAAATGAAAACGTCATCACCGTTGTGGGGTGTGGTGGCGATAGAGACAAGTCTAAGCGTCCGGTAATGGGCAATATCGCCTCACAAATGAGTGACAGGGCCATTTTTACCTCTGATAATCCACGTAGCGAATCCCCTTCGGTAATCATTGAAGAAATGGAGGTCGGTGTAGAACCACAGAATGTAAAAAAAGTATTGTCTATTGAAAATCGCAAACAGGCCATCAAAACGGCATGCCAAATGGCAATGGCCAAGGATATTATCCTAATTGCCGGTAAAGGACATGAATCGTATCAGGAGACTAAAGGAAAACGTGTTGATTTTGATGATTTCAAAATAGTGAGGGAAGTACTTAAAAGTATGGATAAATAATAAAAACAAGGAATGTTATATTACCTTTTTGATTACTTGGAAAAAGAATACCAACTGCCTGGAGCGAGCCTCTTTGGGTTTACCACGTTTCGCGCGGCCATGGCCATTCTTTTGTCTTTATTCATCGCCACAGTATATGGTAAAAAGGTAATCCTCTTTCTGCAACGTAAACAAATTGGCGAAAGTATCCGGGATTTGGGCCTTGACGGCCAGGAACAAAAGGCGGGTACCCCTACCATGGGTGGGTTGATCATTATTATGTCCACCTTGATTCCAGTTCTACTTTTCGCCAGATGGTTGGATAACATTTATATCATTTTGTTGATTATCACTACCATTTGGATGGGGACTATTGGTTTTGTTGATGATTATATCAAAATATTCAAGAAAGACAAAAAGGGTCTTAAAGGAAGGTTCAAGATTTTGGGGCAAGTGGTTTTGGGCTTAATCGTTGGGGCTACTTTGTACTTTCATCCGGAAGTTACCATGCGCGACAACGATCAAAGCATTATCACTGAACAATATACTGTCGTACAGGTAAAAGGCAAGGATATTAAATCCACAAGAACAACGGTTCCCTTTATCAAGAACAATGAATTCGATTATGGCAGTCTTATAGCTTGGGCCGGTGAAGGCGCCAAAGATTATGTCTGGTTGATATTCATTCCCATGATCATATTGATAGTTACAGCGGTTTCCAATGGGGCCAACCTAACCGATGGTATTGATGGTTTGGCAGCGGGTACATCGGCTATAATCGTATTCACCTTGGGTATTTTTGCCTGGGTATCGGGAAATATCATTTTTTCCGATTATTTGGACATTATGTACATCACCGGGGTAGGTGAATTATTGGTGTTTGTAACTGCATTCGTAGGGGCCTTGATTGGTTTTCTGTGGTACAACGCCTTTCCAGCTACCGTTTTTATGGGCGATACCGGTAGTTTGACCATAGGTGGGGTAATTGCAGTAATTGCTATAATCATTCGGAAGGAATTGTTGATACCCATTTTATGTGGAATCTTCTTTGCCGAGTCCATCTCTGTAATGTTACAGGTCGGGTATTTTAAATATACCAAGAAAAGGTCGGGAGAGGGCAAACGAATATTCTTAATGGCACCCTTGCATCATCACTATCAAAAAAGAGGATATCACGAAAGTAAGATTGTAACCCGTTTTTGGATTGTCGGGATCCTTTTGGCGATTATAACGGTTGTGACCCTCAAAGTACGATAGATGAAACGATTGGTCATCCTTGGGGGAGGGGAAAGCGGTGTAGGAACCGCCCTGTTGGGATTAAGAAAAGGATATGAAGTCTTTGTTTCCGATAAAGGGGAAATGAATAAAAAGTATAAAGACGTTCTTGAACATTTTGGGATTAATTGGGAAGAAAAAAAACATTCAGAGGATAAGATCCTAAATGCGGATGTGGTCATGAAAAGCCCTGGCATACCTGACACGGCACCCTTACCGGTTGCATTAAGGAAGAAAGGCATACCGGTAATCTCCGAGATTGAATTTGCATCAAAATACACCGATGCGTTGATCATAGGAATAACCGGGAGCAATGGCAAAACCACAACAACCATGCTTACCAACCATATTTTGAAGGAAGGTGGGGTAAGTGTAGGTATGGCCGGAAATATTGGGGATAGTTTCGCCAAGATGGTGGCCGAAAATGATTTCGAACACTATGTGTTGGAAATAAGCAGTTTTCAGTTGGACGGTATCGTTGATTTTAAGCCTCATATAGCCATCATAACCAATATTACGCCAGACCATTTGGATCGGTATGCGTACAAGTTCAAAAAGTATGTGGCCTCTAAATTCAGAATCGCGGAGAACCAATCGGCGGAAGATTATCTCATCTATGATGCCGATGATCCTGTAATCGTCGACTGGTTGGCCAAGCACCCGATTAAATCCCGGTTAATGCCATTTTCAATTGAAAAGGAATTAGATCAAGGGGCATTTTTGAAGAACAATAACATAATTATTAAGATTAATAACGAGACCATAGAAATGACAACAAGCGCACTGGCACTGGAAGGAAAGCATAATTTAAAGAATACCATGGCTGCTTCGACTGCAGCAAAGCTTATCGGAATCCGTAAGGAGACCATACGGGAAAGTATTGCAAATTTTCAGGGCGCCGAGCATCGGTTGGAAAAGGTGTTGAAGATTCAACATGTGCTATATGTCAATGACTCCAAGGCCACGAATGTGAATGCCACATATTATGCTTTGGATAGTATGAGTACCCCAACGGTATGGATTGTTGGAGGTATTGATAAAGGTAATAATTATAAGGAATTGATGCCTTTGGTCCGTGAAAAGGTAAAGGCAATCATATGTTTGGGAAAGGATAATTCAAAGATTGTCGATGCCTTTGGCAATGTTGTCGATTTGATCGTTGAAACCTATGCCATGGAAGAAGCGGTAAAGGTAGCCTACAAAATTGCCGAACGCGGTGATACAGTATTGTTATCTCCCGCCTGTGCGAGTTTTGACCTCTTCAATAATTATGAAGACAGGGGAAATCAATTTAAGGAAGCCATTAAAAATTTATAGCGTGTTGAATTTCTTTAAAAATATGGAAGGTGATAAAGCCATTTGGGCCGTAGTGGCTCTTTTGGCCTTGTTTTCGTTTTTGCCCGTATACAGTGCCAGTAGTAATTTGGTATACGTGGTGGGAAACGGTACTACCACCGGGCATTTGGTAAAACATGCCTTTCTGTTGTTTTTAGGGTTTGGGATCATCTATGGCGTACATAAGATTCCAGTTCACTTTTTTAAGGGCCTATCCTTGATCGCGATGCCCATCGTCCTGGTATTGTTGATATTCACGTTGGCACAGGGAACAACAATCGATGGGGCCAATGCCAGTCGATGGATACGTCTTCCTTTGGTGGGTTTCACCTTTCAGACATCTAATTTGGCGGCCGTAGTTTTGATGATTTATGTTGCGCGATATTTGACAAAGATCAAAAATGATGTGATAACCTTTTCCGAAAGTATACTTCCACTTTGGGTACCCGTGTTTATCGTTATCGTTCTGATACTTCCCGCCAACTTTTCAACGGCGGCCATTATGTTTTCAATGGTACTTTTGTTATGCTTTTTAGGCGGATATCCTATAAAATATTTGATGGGTATTGTGGGTACGGGGTTGGTGTGCCTCACCATCTTCGTCTTGATTGCGAAGGCATCACCGGATCTCTTTCCCAATCGTGTGGATACTTGGATCAGTCGAGTTGAAAACTTTACAAACCCTGAGGATACCGAAGCTGATTATCAGATAGAACGGGCCAAAATTGCCGTTGTTTCTGGAGGTATTGTCGGAAAGGGCGCCGGTAAAAGCGTTCAAAAGAACTTCTTGCCTCAGAGCTCATCGGATTTTATCTATGCCATAATTGTAGAGGAATATGGATTGGTAGGTGGCTTTGTACTTATGTTTTTCTATCTGTTACTATTGTTCCGTATTGTGGTGGTCGCCAATGGCAGCCAAAGTGTATTCGGTAAACTTTTGGTATTGGGGGTGGGTTTACCCATTGTTTTTCAAGCCTTGATAAATATGGCAGTGGCTGTTGAGCTGTTTCCTGTTACGGGCCAGACCTTGCCCTTGATAAGTAGCGGTGGCACTTCAAGTTGGATGACGTGTTTGGCAATAGGCATAATATTAAGCGCAAGTAGAAAGAGTCAAATTGCGGAAAAAAATGATGTTGAGATCGATGATACGAACCCTTTAGAAGTATTGAGTGGGCAACTATAGGTTTATATTATCTGGGGGTGGTACTGGGGGACATATTTACCCGGCGATCGCCATAGCGAACGAGTTGAAAAAAAGACATCCGAAGGCCGAGTTTCTTTTTGTTGGGGCGAAGGATAGGATGGAGATGGAGAAAGTTCCCCAGGCTGGGTACAAGATTGAAGGATTGTGGATCTCGGGGTTACAAAGGAAACTGACCCTTAAGAATTTGATGTTTCCTATAAAATTGATAAGTAGTTTGTTGCGAGCCCGTAAAATAGTGTCAAAGTTCAAACCCCATGCCGTAATAGGTACTGGGGGATTTGCCAGTGGGCCTTTATTAAGGATAGCTTCAGGCCGGGGTATACCTTGTGTGTTGCAAGAACAGAACTCCTATGCGGGGATAACGAATAAATTATTAAAGAATAAAGTGGCCAAGATATGTGTGGCCTATGATGGCATGGAAACTTTTTTCCCATCGGAAAAGATCGTGAAAACCGGCAACCCCGTTCGCGGCGATTTGGTGACTTTGGGATTGGATAAAAAAGAGGCCTTGGACTTTTTCGGGTTGAATGTAGCCAAACCTACGCTATTGGTATTGGGAGGAAGCCTAGGGGCTAGGCGAATCAACCAATTGATAGAGCAAGAATTGGATTATTTCAAGGACCACGGTATGCAAGTCATTTGGCAATGCGGGAAACTTTATTATGAGGAATATAAAAAATACGATTCAAAAGAAGTAAAAGTCCTTGATTTCTTGAACAGAATGGATTTCGCCTACATCGCAAGTGATATTATCATATCACGGGCAGGGGCGAGTTCGGTTTCCGAACTCTGTATAGTTGGGAAACCCGTACTGTTCATTCCATCGCCTAATGTGGCCGAAGACCATCAAACAAAAAATGCCATGGCCTTGGTACGGGAAAATGCAGCCGTCATGGTCAGGGAACGGGATTTGGATATGGACTTTGAAAAGGTTTTCTCAGAGGTATTCCTGTCCAAGACAAAACAAGAACAATTGGCAATAAATATCAAGAAATTGGCAATGCCAAATGCAACAGTGGCCATTGTTGATGAAATTGAAAAATTAGTAAAAGACTAAATGAATCTTAAAGATATACATAACGTTTATTTAATCGGCATTGGCGGTATAGGTATGTCGGCCCTTGCGCGTTATTTTAAGTTCATTGATAAGAAAGTAGCTGGGTATGATAAAACCCCAACACCTCTCACAAGGGAACTGACCGAAATCGGTATAGACATCCATTATGAAGATGATGTCAATGCCATCGATAAAGCCTTTATGGATCGTGGGCATACCTTGGTGGTCTACACCCCTGCCGTTCCCGAAAGTCATTCTGAATATCAATATTTTGTAAAGCACGGATTTAAGGTCAAGAAACGTTCCGAGGTTCTTGGAATCATTACCAAAGATTCGTTTTGTTTCGCAGTGGCAGGTACCCATGGTAAAACGACGACCTCAAGCATATTAGCACATTTGCTTAATGAGACCGGTATTCCGTTGACTGCATTTTTAGGAGGGATCTCAGAAGACTTTAACAGTAATTTTCTGTTTACGGGCGATACCTATTCCGTGGTCGAGGCCGATGAATATGACCGTTCCTTTTTACGACTTTATCCCGATGTGGCCTGTATAACCTCTATGGACGCTGATCATTTGGATATTTATGGCACCAATGATGAATTGGCAAAATCATTCAAGGAATTTGCAGACAAGTTGCAACCCGATGGCAAGTTATTCGTGCGCAATGGATTGCCTTTGGAGGGAATAACCTATGGCATTGAAGATGGTTCGGATTATTGTATTCAAAATCTGGCGATCGAGAATGGGGTTTATATTTTTGATTTATGTACCCCTGAAACAATTGTAAAAGGGGTGAAGTTCAATAAGCCTGGAAAGCACAACTTGCTCAACGGCCTGGTTGCTTTTGCCATGGCAATTGAGGCAGGCTCCTCCCTAGAACATCTGGCCAAGGCCTTGGAAACCTTTAAAGGGGTAGAACGAAGATTCTCGTTCAAGGTGAAAAATGACGATTTTGTGTTCATTGATGATTACGCACACCATCCTACCGAAATAAATGCGGTTTTTGATGCCATTTCGGAAATGTATCCGAATAAAAAGGTGTTGGCGGTTTTTCAGCCACATCTATTTTCAAGGACCAGGGATTTTGCCGATGCATTTGCCCAAAGTCTCTCAAATTTCGATAGTGTCGTATTGCTCGATATTTACCCTGCACGGGAAGAGCCCATTGCGGGAATCACTTCTTCCTGGTTACTCGATAAAATCATAAATCCAAGAAAAAAAATCGTAGAAAAATCGAACCTCCTTCAGGAAATCAAGGCGCAAAACCCTGATGTTTTGGTGACCATGGGTGCAGGGGACATTGGATTGGAAATCTCAAAAATAAAAAAAGAACTGGAACATGCGAATTAATTGGAATTACATAAAGTTGATAGCCCTAATACTCGTCATTATGGGGCTTTATGCATTTTCTAACCATAGAAGTGAGCGCAAAACCGTTAATGGTCTTACTATAGAATTCGTTGGGGACCAGAACCTCTATATTACCCAAAGCATGGTTAATAAATTGTTAATACAAAATTATGGGCCACTTACAAATGTCCCTAAAGAAAAATTAGTTTTGAATACTATAGAGAAGGTCATTGAGGCCAATGAAATGGTGAAAAGTGCCCAAGTTTATCTTACTGTAAACGGAGAGCTTACGTCTAAAATCGTGCAACGTAGGCCAATCGGACGAATTGAGGGGAAGTCTAAATTTTATCTTGATGATGAAGGAAAGCGTATGCCATTTTCCATAAGTCATTCTGCTAGGGTTCCTATAATCACGGGTAAGGTATCGGGAGAAAGTCTTGAGGATGTTTATGAAATTTTAAAATACATAAACAAAGATGATTTCTTGCGCAAAAATGTGATTGGCATTCATATAGAGGATGTGGACAATTACCAATTGAAGTTTAGGATGGAGCAGTTTGTTGTGAATTTGGGGGGGATAGATAATCTGGAAGAGAAATTCAACAACTTCAAGGCCTTTTATGCAAAAGCGAACAAGGACAAAACCTTGGAACAATATGATATAGTAAGCTTAGAGTTTAACAATCAAGTAGTGTGCACCAAAATATAATATAAAGATGGAAGAAGGTAAATATTCAGTTGGTTTAGATATCGGAACAACCAAGATTGTTGCCATAATCGGTAAGGAAAACGAATATGGAAAGATTGAAATACTGGGTATCGGTAGATCAAAAAGCTTGGGGGTGCACAGGGGTGTGGTCAATAATATTACACAGACGATTAAATCCATTCAACAAGCCGTTGAAGAGGCCGAGGTCAATTCAGGCTTAAAGATCGGCTCCGTGGTGGTCGGTATTGCGGGCCAACACATCCGTAGTTTGCAGCATAGTGATTATATCACCAGGGCAGATGCCGAAGAGGTGATCAATGAAGACGACCTTGACAGGCTTTGCAATCAAGTGTACAAATTGGTAATGCTTCCCGGTGAGGAAATAATACATGTGCTGCCTCAGGAGTATAAGGTTGACGGACAAGCAGAGATCAAAGAGCCCATAGGAATGTATGGCGGACGATTAGAGGCCAATTTCCATGTGGTTGTAGGTCAGGTTTCCTCTATTAAGAATGTGGGAAGATGTATTAAAAGTGCCGGATTGGATTTGGGAAAAATAACCTTGGAACCTTTGGCATCATCCGATGCAGTGCTGAGTCAGGAAGAAAAGGAAGCAGGTGTGGCATTGATCGATATAGGCGGTGGCACTACTGATTTGGCGATTTTCAAAGACGGAATCATAAGGCATACGGCGGTCATCCCGTTTGGTGGGGGCGTCATCACCGATGATATAAAAGAAGGATGTTCAATAATCGAAAAGCAGGCCGAGTTGTTGAAGATCAAATTTGGATCGGCATGGCCCGGTGAGAATAAGGACAATGAGATTGTATCCATTCCTGGTCTAAGAGGTCGTGAGCCCAAGGAGATCAGCCTTAAAAATCTTTCTAAGATCATACATGCGAGGATTGTTGAGATTATAGAACAGGTGTATGTCGAAATCAAAAACTACGGTCACGAAGAGCAAAAGAAAAAATTGATTGCAGGCATAGTTCTTACCGGTGGTGGTAGTCAATTAAACCATTTAAAGCAATTGGTGGAATATATTACCGGAATGGACACCAGAATAGGATATCCCAATGAGCATTTGGCGGGGGATTCCGATGAAGAAGTTGCAAGTCCATTATATGCGACTGCCGTGGGGCTACTTATGAATGCCGTTAGGAATAGTGGTAAGGAAAAAAATGCCGAGCATACCGAAACACATGAAGAAATGGTATATGCCGAGCTTGACGAAACGAAGACAGGCACCAAGACCCACAAAGGAGAACGAAAAACAGTATTTGACAAATGGTCCGAAAAATTGAAGGATTTCTTGGACAACGCTGAATAGCAAGCGTAAAAAAAATAAACACTTTTAAGAACCAGTAATAAAAACAGTATGAGCAAGAACACTGAAATGGATAGTATCTCTTTTGATTTACCTAAGAACCAAAGCAATGTCATTAAGGTCATTGGAGTTGGTGGAGGAGGTAGCAACGCCATAAACCATATGTTTCAAGCCGGCATAAACGGAGTTGATTTCATTATCTGTAATACAGATGCCCAGGCTTTGGATAATAGTCCAGTTCCCAATAAAATACAACTTGGTGTGTCCTTGACCGAAGGCTTGGGTGCCGGGGCCAATCCAGAAGTTGGTGAACAGGCGGCCATTGAAAGTATGGAAGATATTAAAGCCATGCTCGGTAATACGACCAAAATGATATTCATTACCGCAGGTATGGGTGGGGGAACTGGTACTGGTGCAGCCCCTGTTATTGCAAAGCAAGCTAAGGAAATGGATGTTCTCACAGTAGGTATTGTGACCATGCCTTTCCAGTTCGAGGGAAAAATGCGTTGCGAACAAGCTTTGAAAGGTATTGAAAAACTTCGTGGAAATGTTGACTCGCTCATCGTCATCAATAATAATAAATTAAGGGAAGTATATGGGAATTTAGGATTTAAGGCAGGCTTTTCAAAAGCGGATGAGGTCTTGGCCACAGCTGCCCGGGGTATCGCCGAAGTAATCACACACCACTATACGCAGAATATAGATTTACGTGATGCCAAAACCGTACTTTCCAATAGTGGAACGGCCATTATGGGTTCAGCCTTAGCGTCTGGTTCTTCAAGGGCGAATGAGGCTATAATGAAGGCGTTGGATTCACCATTATTGAACGACAATAAAATTTCGGGAGCCAAAAACGTATTGTTGTTGATCGTTTCAGGATCACAGGAAATCACCATAGATGAAATCGGTGAGATCAACGATCATATTCAGGCTGAGGCCGGACATAGTGCCAATATCATTATGGGAGTCGGTGAAGATGATACCATAGGGGAGGCGATTGCCGTAACCGTTATTGCTACTGGGTTCAATATCGAACAACAGGATGATATAGTAAATACGGAATCAAAAAAGATCATCCATACCCTTGAAGAAGAACAAAAAGCTGAAAAGGATCTAACACCCCAACATATTGTTCATCAATTGGTTGTGGATGAGGAGGCTAATACTAGGTCCGTTACTAAATCGGGAGTGGAAGAATTCGATGGTTTGGACCTGATTCCTACGACGAATTATATCAGGAATTTCAATGTATTTTATGAAGAGGTCATCGCCGAAAATGTTTCCGAGGATGATTTTGTGATTTTTGAAGCCAAGGATGGGGTTAATGACATTGAGGTTATTGAGCCAGAAGTACTTTCTGCGAAAATGGTTGAAAAAGATCAATTCGCCATTAGTTTTGATATGCCCTTGAATGAATCCAAAGAAGAAGAGGAAAATGTGAATGTCATTACGTTTAATTTGGATGATGAAGTCAAGGATATGGACGTGAACGGACATGTGGAGGTTATTCCAGTATTGGAATATAATAAGGAAGGGGAGACACGCTATAGTCTGGATGATTATATGGAATTGGAAAACCAATTGACCGGTGCCAAATCAAAAGCTGAAGAGTTTGAGCCCAAGATCATCGAGGATGAATTGGTTTTCGAAAGGAAAACCATTGAGACCAAAGGTGCTGAAAAGATACAAGGACGTACCCAAGAAGACACGGATCCTATGGACAGTCCAATAGAGGAATTGTTAAAGCAACGTGCCGACGAACGTAGAAGAAAATTAAAGGATTTCAATTATAAGTTTCAAAACAACCTTAGTAATATCGATGAAATCGAAAAGGAGCCTGCCTATAAACGTCATGGGGTTGATTTGGATGAAAACCCTGTATATAAGAAGGTTTCAAGAACAACCTTGAGTGAGGACAGCAACGATGAGATCCAGTTGCGGTCCAACAACTCATTTTTACACGATAACGTGGATTGACCACTTGTTGAACAACCTGCTTTAAACCCGAAAATAACTCAAATTTTCGGGTTTATTCTTTATCTTCGTATCCCTAAAAGCGTAAGGCCATGAGTTTACAAGAACAGATTATGGATCAAATGAAAACAGCGATGAAAGCGAAGGATACTGTCGCCCTGGAATCGCTGAGGGCCATTAAATCAGCCATACTTTTGGCGCGGACCAGTGGGGCGGGAGGTAGCCTTTCTGAAGCCGATGAAACCAAATTGGTTCAAAAATTAGTGAAGCAACGAAAGGACAGTGCCGCTATCTTTACCGAACAAGGTAGGGATGATTTAGCAGCTCCCGAATTGGCACAAGCGGCCATAATCGAACAATTCTTACCTGAGCAATTGACCGAAGCGGAAATCGAGAAAGTGGTTGTGCAGACGATTGATGTACTTGGGGCCGAGGGTATGAAGGATATGGGTAAAGTTATGGGTATGGTGTCAAAAGAGTTGGCAGGACAAGCAGATGGAAAAACCATTTCTGCGATTGTAAAAAATAAGTTATCTTAGCGCGCTCTTAAGGAAATGTATTTATAAGAACGGCCCCGTGGCGCAACTGAATAGCGCATCAGATTTCGGCTCTGAGGGTTGGGGGTTTGAATCCCTCCGGGGTCACGAATAAGTCAACAAAAGTTGAAAACGAAGCAAGCTAAAAAACATAGCTTGCTTTTGTTTTTTAGGGCGTGTAGTTTTCTTTTGTTGACTTTCAAGGCGGAGCCTTTTAGGGAAGGGCGCGAGCCAATCCCTCCCTCTAAGTGTTCGGTTACCAATCAAGGCGGAGCCTTGTAGGGAAG
>NZ_JBATHS010000025.1:0-2288 GCF_049667165.1 Maribacter sp. | reverse complement strand
GTCATGATCCATCGCGCCCCCTTTGGTAGTATGGAACGCTTTATCGCCCTTTTATTGGAGCATACCGGTGGAAATTTCCCTTTATGGTTGACTCCGGAACAGGCCATAGTGCTGCCCGTTAGCGAGAAACATGAAAAATATGCCGAAAAAGTTTTAAAATCCTTGGAAAATAACGAAATTCGCGCCCTCATTGATAACCGAAACGAAACCGTTGGAAAGAAAATACGAGAGGCAGAAATGAACAAAACACCGTTCATGATTATCGTAGGGGAAAGTGAGGAAGAGCAAAATACGATCTCTATCCGTAGACACGGGGGTGAAGATTTAGGTTCTATCAGTGTAGCGGATTTCGTCGACTTGGTCACTAAAGAAATAAATAGTACCTTAAAGTCGTTTAAAAATTGAAGTTTAATTAAAATAAAATAGCCATAGCAATACGTAAAAGATTTAGGCCCCAACCTAGAAGGGAAAATAAAAACCCCCACAAAATCAACGAAAGAATTCTTTCACCCAATGTTCGATTGGTGGGTGATAATGTGGAAGTAGGTGTTTACACATTGCAACAGGCAATGGCAAAAACCGAGGAGTTAGGTTTGGACCTGGTAGAAATTTCACCAAACGCAGACCCGCCTGTTTGTAAGATCATAGATTACAAGAAGTTTCTCTATGAGCAAAAGAAGCGAGAAAAGGTCATGAAGGCTAAAGCTTCGAAGGTTGTGGTTAAGGAAATTCGATTTGGTCCCAATACCGACGACCACGATTACGAGTTTAAGAAAAAACATGCGGAGAAGTTCTTAAAGGATGGCGCTAAGTTAAAGGCCTATGTTTTCTTTAAAGGACGTTCTATCGTTTATAAAGATCAAGGTGAGATTTTATTGTTGCGCCTTGCCTCCGAGTTGGAAGAGTTCGGAAAGGTTGAACAAATGCCGAAATTAGAAGGCAAGCGTATGACCATGTTCCTCGCTCCCAAGTCTAAAGGAAAATAAATACTTACCGAGATTAAATCGGTACATAGCATACTGAAAACTGTCCGTCTTTGGCGGACAGTTTCAGCATAACCCTCCTCAGCATAACGCTTGGGAGCATGAAAATAAGTGAGATTAATATAAATAGGAAAAATGCCTAAACAAAAAACAAAATCCAGTGCCAAAAAGCGATTTAAGCTTACCGGTACCGGTAAAATCAAAAGAAAGCACGCTTATAAAAGCCACATTCTTACGAAGAAGTCGAAGAAGCGTAAGCTTGCGTTAACACATTCTGGATTGGTACACGATGCAGATGTTAACAGTATTAAAGAACAATTACGTTTAAAGTAATTGTCCTTTTCGGTAATTAATCATTAACCCTGGAGATGGGCAAAATACAAGAACATAACTAGAGTTCGAGTACATTGAAAAGTGGCGATTATCGCCCGCCTACTACAAAAACAATTAAAATTATGCCAAGATCAGTAAATGCAGTAGCTTCTAGAGCTCGAAGAAAAAAAGTGATGAAGCAGGCCAAAGGTTACTTTGGAAGACGTAAAAATGTCTGGACAGTAGCCAAGAATGCGGTTGAAAAAGCAATGTTATATGCTTATAGAGACCGAAGAAACAAAAAAAGAACGTTTCGCGCGCTTTGGATTACCCGTATCAATGCCGGGGCAAGAATGTACGGAATGTCGTACTCACAGTTCATGGGGAAGGTAAAAGCCAATAACATTGAGTTGAACCGAAAGGTGCTGGCAGATTTGGCCATGAACCACCCAGAAGCCTTTAAGGCCATTGTAGACAAAGTAAAATAGTTTTAAAAACATATCTCACTTAAAAAAATCCGATTCCTATGAATCGGATTTTTTTTATCTTAAATTCAAACGCTCTTGAAATGATACTGCATACCGTGAGACCCTTTTTATTTACTCTTATAGTGCTTTGGTCCATCAATGCCTTTTCCCAAAAGGATGGTCTTTCCTTTTTAGCCCTAGGGGATAGTTATACCGTTGGCACCAGTGAACTGCCCCAACATAGTTGGCCCGAGCAATTCGTACAGCTCATAGCCAAAAAAGGTATATTACTAAACCCTCCGACCATCCTAGCCGGTGAAGGATGGACCACCGACAAATTGCTTAGCGAGATCGAAAGCGCAACTTTAGAATCTGAATATGATCTAGTCTCCCTACTCATTGGCGTGAACAATCAATATCGAGACTTGGACAATTATCAGTTCAAGGATCAGTTTAACAAACTGCTACAGAAAAGCATATCCCTTGCCGGAAACGATACTTCAAGGGTTTTTGTACTATCTATACC
>NZ_JBATHS010000024.1:0-3150 GCF_049667165.1 Maribacter sp. | reverse complement strand
AGGTGACCTTTGAGAAAACGACCTATGCCGAGCTGCCCCATAAATTCGAGGCAGGTACGCCCAATATTTGTGGTGGGATCGCTTTTGGCGCGGCCTTGGATTATATGAATGCCATTGGTTTCGATGCCATTGCGGCCTATGAACAGGAGTTATTGCATTATGCGACCGAAAAGCTGTTGGCCCTCGAGGGCTTGCGAATCTATGGCCCCACTAAGAATAAGACCGCGGTCATTTCCTTTAATGTAGCGGGTATTCACCCCTATGATTTGGGATCTATTTTGGATAAACTGGGGATTGCGGTACGTACAGGGCACCATTGCGCACAGCCGATCATGGATTTTTACAAGATTCCCGGTACAGTGCGTGCTAGTTTTAGTTTTTATAATACCAAGGAGGAGCTGGATATTTTGGTTGCCGGAATACGGCGGGCCATGGCGATGTTGTTATAGGCTAGCCCTTTGGAATCAGGCAACTATTGATAACCTATGATACTTATCGTATTTTTGCACAAAGTCAGAACATGGGAATAAAGGAAATTCAAGAAGAAATTGTAGACGAATTCGCGATGTTCGAGGATTGGATGCAGCGCTATGAATATATGATAGAGCTGGGGAAATCCCTTCCCTTGATCGACGAAAAGTATAAGACCGATGCGAATAGCATCAAAGGTTGTCAGAGTAAGGTATGGGTACATGCCGAGTTGAAAGAGGGTAAATTGGTCTTTACGGCAGATAGTGACGCCATTATCACCAAAGGGATCATCGCCATTTTGATTCGTGCTTTCAGCAATCAAAAACCGCAGGATATCATTGACGCCGACACTGATTTTATCGACGAGATCGGGCTGAAGGAGCATTTGTCCCCAACCCGTGCCAACGGTTTGGTAAGCATGGTGAAACAATTGAAATTGTATGCCGTTGCCTACCAGACACAGTTAAATTAATTTATGGGTTTATTCGGCCAAAGGCCGAGTTTGTAAGGTATTGAAACGTACATATAAATGCATAAACCTATAAACCCAAAAACTTGAACAAAATGAGCGAAGAGGTAATAAACAACCAAGAATTGGGAGAGAAGATCGTACAGGTTTTAAAGACCATTTATGATCCTGAAATCCCCGTCGATATCTATGAACTGGGTTTGATCTATGATGTCTTCGTGAACGAAGATCGGGATGTGAAGATCTTAATGACCCTTACCTCACCCAATTGTCCGGTCGCGGAGACGCTTCCCGTTGAGTTCGAGGAGAAGGTGAAATCGTTGGATGCCGTAAAGAATGCCATGGTCGAAATCACCTTTGATCCCCCATGGACCCAGGATCTGATGAGCGAAGAGGCAAAATTGGAATTAGGAATGTTATAGATTTCAGATGTAAGATATTAGATATCGGATGGAGAAGGGATTTGAACAGATTATTTCATGGAAAAAGGCTAGAGAACTAAATAGAGAAATTTATAGTTTGACCCAGAAAAGTGATTTTTCAAAAGACTTTGCTTTAAGAGATCAAATAAGAAGGGCATCAATTTCTATTTCTTCTAATATAGCAGAGGGTTACGGCAGAGCTTCAAACAAGGAATTCGTCTATTTTCTTAATATTGCGCAAGCTTCGTGTTATGAGGTAAAATCACAATTGTATTTGGCCTATGATATTCAGTATGCAAGTGAGTTGGAATTTAAAATATTGTATTCTCTTTGTGATGAAATTTCAAAAACATTATTTGGATTAATCAAACATCTTAAAAAGGAGCTGAACTCTTAATTCTGAAATCTTATGTCTGATATTGTAAATCGCGTAGCCCAAAGTCAATTGAAAACCATTGACCTGGAAGACTATTACCCGAATGGGGAACGTGTTATTTTGGATATCAAACAGTGGCTTTATGAGGGGTTGGTGTTGCGGGAGAAGGAATTCAGGGCCGCCATTGCCGCGTATGATTGGAGCCAATTTCAAGATAAGTACGTAGCTGTCGACTGCACGGCCGATGCCATCATCCCAGGTTGGGCCTATATGCTTATCGCTACAAAACTACAACCGTATGCCAAAAAAGTGGCACAAGGAAATTTGGAAGTCTTGGAAACCTCGATCTACCAAACCATCATTGAGAACCTCGATGTTTCAGGGTATGAAGGGAAACCTGTAATTATAAAAGGGTGCAGCCATAAGCCGGTACCACAGAATGCCTATTTGTGGATAACTTCACGGCTGATGCCCGTTGCAAAAAGCGTCATGTACGGTGAAGCTTGCTCTTCCGTACCCTTATATAAAAAGTAAAAATTGTTGATAACGGTAATTGTTTATTGTTAACAATTCTTATTTTTGCGCCCTATAAACAAATAAACACTATACATTATGAGGAATTTAGTAGTAACATTAGTTGCATTTTTGGCCCTATCGGCCACGTATGCACAAACTGCGGATGAATTAAAGGCCCTGCAAGGTCCTAAAAAGGATTCCATAGCAGCGATTCAAGGGAGGGTCGATGCCCTTCAAGCACAGATCAATGCCCTTCCAGGATGGAAAAAAGGGGTATTCGGCACCATTGGGGCCAACCTATCCGGCTCCAAAAATTGGTATTCACAAGGCACACCCAATAACTCTTCGGGGAATATAGGTGTTTCCCTAAATGCATTCGCAAATTTAAATAAGGAGAAATTCTTCTGGAGGAATTCGGCGAATATGAATCTACAGTGGGTGAAATTGGATAATAAGGATATCGATACCGATGACGATAGCTTTAACAGTACAACGGATGTTTTCAATATCGTTTCCTTATATGGACAAAAATTGAACGAAAAATTTGCGATTTCAACCTTGGCTGAATACCGTACCTCGATTGTCAATAATTTCAATGATCCGGGGTATTTGGATGTTGGGTTAGGTGCTACCTGGACTCCGATAACCGACATGGTGGTCGTGATCCATCCATTGAACTATAACTTTGTATTCGCGAAAGATGATGCTGTCTATGAATCCTCTACCGGTGCAAAGATCGTCGTCGACTACACCAAACAATTGGGAGCGGTGAACTTTAAAACCAACTTCTCGACCTTTCAGAGTTATAAAAGCAGTGATCTGTCTAACTGGACGTGGATCAACTCCTTCGGGTATACCTTATGGAAAGGAATCGGACTTGGTTTTGAATTCGGACT
>NZ_JBATHS010000023.1:0-4184 GCF_049667165.1 Maribacter sp. | reverse complement strand
ATTTTCCAAGACGGAATTTTCTGATGGAAACCTTATCGCTTACAACCATTTTAGGATTTACAATCCTGATGTCCCAATTCTTTTTATCGCGGATCAACAAAAAATTGGTCAAGGATATTCGAATGGTCAATGTGTTGAAAATTCATAAGTTCATTGGTTACCTATTTATATCGACCTTATTGTTACACCCTTTTTTTATTATCGTTCCTAAATTCTTTGATAATGGGGTTACCCCGGCTGATGCTTTTCTCAAATTGATTACCACCTTTAGTAGCCTAGGGGTCATTTTAGGATTAATTGCCTACTCCTGTGTGCTTATTCTTATGATTACAGCATTTTTCAGGTTTAAACTTCATTTAAAATATAGTACTTGGCGCAGTTTACACGGCTGCTTGACCCTTGTATTCGTGATTACAGCAACCTGGCATGTGATTAATATAGGTCGACATAGCAACACCTCATTCTCAGTTTATTATGTTTTGATCGTGGCAACTGGAGTTTATGCTTTACTCAGGACCTATCTTTTTAAAACATCAAAAAGCAGCAAGGAACATAGAAATACCCTTAAAATAATCAAATGAATAAGCAAGACAAAAAAGAGAACATTTCTCGACGCAAGTTTATGACCTTAGCAGGTGGTGCTGCCAGTTTTGCCGCAATTTCAGCCATGGGAATGCCCATAGACTGGGCAATAAATGAGCTGGAAGTTGATATTGATGCATTGGGAGTTGATATATTGAGCACCGATGTTTTGGTCATTGGAAGCGGCATGGCAGGGTTGTTTGCAGCGGTAAAGGCCCATGATGCCGGTGCGAAAGTAATGATGGTTTCGAAAGGAAGATTGGGTGCATCGGGACAGACCCCTTTTGCAAAAGGGATATTTGCCTATGACCCTGAAAATGAAAAAACAAGCATTGACGAGTTTGTTGAAAAGGTTTCTTTCTCTGCTATTGGCACCAACAATAAAGCATATACCAGACAACTTGCAGAACATTCCCTTGCCCGCGTAAATGAATTACGGGAATGGGGCTTTTTTGAGTCCTCATTATACAACAAGAGTTTTAGCAAGCCCATTGAAGCGCGAAATATACCTGTTCACGAACGTGTGACTATTACACATTTAATAAAAGAAGACGAGCGGGTTGTAGGTGCAGCGGGATTTAGCATTGATGAGCAGAAAGTGCTGTTTTATGAGGCTAAAAGCGTGATTTTATGTACAGGAGCAGGTGGTTTTAAACCCAACGGCTTCCCTATTTGCGACCTTACGCATGATGGAACCGTAATGGCTTACAATATTGGCGCAAAAGTCACTGGAAAAGAATGGAACGATGGGCACCCTGGCAGATCTGAAAATCCTGCAGCCTGTTATGACGGATGGGGCGATATGTTCGAACAAAAACCAAGTACAACACGAATTGAAATTAGACATGATCTTGGTGTGGAAGCGAATTATATGGCCTATGTAAACGGTAGCCCACTAAAAATGGGGCCTCCAGGCGCTTCGAATAATAGTACGAACAGTAAAGCTAAAACCGATGGCCCACAAAGACCTGAAGGCTTGGTTTTGTCAGATGATGGACCTCCAGGGGGGGGCGAAAAAGACGGAAAAAGACCGCCAAAAGGTAAAGGGGAAAGGCCCCCAAAAGATGGAGATGGAGCACCTCCGGGCATGGGAGGTGGTATAGTTGGTGGTTCTTCCGCAGGGATGGCTATCCATAAATCTGAAGGATTGGTTCCAATCAATGAAAAGTGCGAATCGAACATTCCAGGCTTGTATGCCGCAGGTGATGCCTTGGGTTCCTATATGTCGGGAGCTATCTATACGCAAATCGGTTCTTCACTGTCAGGTTCTGCCGTTCAGGGAGGCGTGGCAGGCGAAGCTGCTGCCGCATATTGTAAAAACATAAAATCGGTTTCTATTTCAAAATCCAAAATGATGGAAATAGAAGCGGAAATCCTAGCGCCTATGAAACGGGAAGCGGGCTATAGTCCAGCTTGGGTAACCCAGACCTTGCAGGGTATCATGATTCCGAATTTTGTCCTATACATAAAAAAGGAACGTATGATGCAAGGGGCACTGGCCTATATCGAGGAATTAAGGGATCATCATATGCCCATGTTAAGGGCCGCCAATTTCCATGAATTGCGATTGGCCCATGAAACCGCCAATATGATCGTGAGTGCCGAAATGAAACTCAAAGCTTCCCTAATGCGAACGGAGAGTCGTTGCAGCCATTACCGATTGGATTATCCCGAAATGGACAATGAAAATTGGCAAGCTTGGATCAATATGTATAAGGGGGAAGATGGCACCATGCAATTTGAAAAGCAGCCTTTTGGGCAATGGCCCAATGAAGTGGCATTACTATAAAGTTTGGTTTTTAGTTGAGTTGGTTGCAGAGGCTGTCTAAAAAGAAAAAGTTAAACTTCTTTGTCACATTGAGCGCAGTCGAAATGCTTTGGCGTTCTATACTTTAAGGTCTTCTACTGCGCTCAGACTGACAGGTTTTGATACTTTTTGGACACCCTTTTTGGTTGTATGCCAATTAACCTTTGATCGCTTCATCAATTCAAAAACCCCGATTTGGCCAAAAACCTCGTTTAAAGAATCAATCAATCCATAGATAAAAAACGGGCACCTATTGATTTGGATTTTTATTGGGTCAATCCCGCCATTTCTTTGTTGCATAATTTAAAATTGAATCAATAAAATAAAAATCATGAACACAAGAAACCTAAAATTAGGAATTACAATTTTAACCATTTCTCTATTTGCTTCCTGTAAATCGTCTTCAGAAGCAGAGAGTGCAAACAAGACTTCACAAAGAGGTCAAGGAGGTCAACCAAGTGTAGAGCAACTATTAACACAAATGGATGCCAATAAGGATGGAAAACTATCGGAATCTGAAGTAAAAGGACCTTTAAAAAGCGATTTTTCAAAAATAGATACAGATGATGATGGATATCTTTCAGAGGAAGAATTAGAAAACGCTCCTAAACCGGAAAGACAAGGAGGTCAAGGAGGACCAAGAAATTAAATCATTTCTAAATTAAAATATATAGTTATGAAACAGACAATAAAATCTAAAAAAGAAACCGTACTGGTTATTGCAATGTTTTTAATATTGTTTTCATTTAATGCTTGCAGCACTGATGATGATATTGAAACAACAGACGATACAACAGAGGATACGACTGAAGAAATTTCTTTGGATAGCGCTTATCCTATTGTGGATACAAACCAGAATTTATGCTACGGCGATTCCGGACAAATAGATTGTCCTTCGGAAGGTGAGGATTTTTACGGACAAGATTCACAGTATTCTGGAACGGCACCAAGCTACACCGATAATGGTGATGGTACGGTCACAGACAACAATACTGGTCTGATTTGGGCCCAAGATCAATCAAGCCAAACCATGCCATGGAGTCAGGCTTCTAGCTATTGTGCGTCCCTAACAACCGGTGACTATGACGACTGGCGTATGCCAACGTTAAAAGAGTTATGGTCTATTAGGGATTTTTCTACAGGATGGCCATGGATAGATACCGACTATTTTAATCTGACTGGTGATGGTACGCAAATGAATCAGCATCATTCATGGACCAGCAACCAATATCTCGTAGAAAGTGAATACCAGAACGAGCAAGTACAAGGTGATCCATATTGGATCGTTAACGACTGGACTGGGCACATCAAGGCTATGAGTGGCGCCAGATATGTACGTGCAGTTCGAGGGAATACAACCTACGGCATCAACGAGTTTGTTGATAACGGAGACGAAACGGTTACCGATCATGCCACCGGTTTAATGTGGTCGCAGAACGATAATGGGGAGTACTTATACTGGAAAGAAGCTTTAGCCTATGCAGAAGCAGCTACTGTTGCTGGTTACGATGATTGGCGTTTACCTAATATTAAGGAATTGCAGAGTATTGCCGATAACTCAGTAACAGAAATTCCTGCCATGGACACAAGTGTGTTCAATCTTACGGAGGTCACAAATATAGTTGATGGAACCATTGAGCAAGTTAATTATCCGTTTTACTGGTCAAGTACGTCCAATTCGATACAAGGCAGTGAAACCGAAGATGGAGGTACCATTTATGCTTGGATATATGCTTCAGGATATAATGTAGATATGCAAGGTTATGATTTACATGGCGCAGGCTCAATCGTTTTT
>NZ_JBATHS010000022.1:0-3220 GCF_049667165.1 Maribacter sp. | reverse complement strand
GTTCAAAAAGGAGGTAAAATCAATATTCAAGGTACGGCTTCCAATCCCGTGGAAATGACTTCTGCCAATGAAGCCCCCGGAGACTGGGGAGGTTTGGTAATCGCAGGGAATGCCACAACGACTGAAGGCACGGATGCAACTGCAGAAGTAGGTCAGATAACTTATGGTGGAACTGATGATGCTGATAATTCTGGTGCCATCAGTTATTTGATCATCAGATATGCGGGTGCCCAGATCAATCCTGACTCACAATACAATGGTCTTACGCTGTATGCCGTTGGTTCTGGTACTACGATTGACAATGTTGCCATGATCGATGGCAAGGATGATGGTGTTGAATTCTTTGGTGGTACCGTTTCCGCTTCCAATTTCTATTTGGAGAACAATGAGGATGATGCCGTAGATTGGACAGAAGGCTGGAATGGCACCTTGACCAATGCCTACGTAGTACATACCATTGAAGGTTTTTCCACTGCAGTGGAAGCTGACGGGGAAAACGGAAACCCCACCTTGGCCAATTTTACAGCTGTTTCAACCGTTGGAGGCACTGCACTACAGTTCAAGAAAACCTCAGGCGCCACGATTACCGGGCTTTCATTGGCAGGTTATGATACTTCCGTTGACATGAAAGATGCCGGCCCACTTGCCAATGTACAGATTGATGGTTCCGATGCTGACCCGACGATGAGTTACATTGCTACCCCAACTGTCGCTATTGAAAGTTTTGACTGGGTAAATTCGCAAGTCGTTGTTGAAACCAGTGTATTATCAGGTAGTATAACCGCTGATTTGACTTTGGATGCCGATATCACGTACTACTTGGCACAAACTTTAAGTGTTGAAACAGGTGCCACTTTAACTATTCCTGCAGGAACATCCATAATTGCCGATGTAGAAAGTGGAGATGAAACCAGCACATACATCGTAGTTCAAAAAGGAGGTATGATCGATATTCAAGGCACCGCTACTGCTCCCGTAGTGATGACTTCTTCCAATGAAAGCCCAGGGGACTGGGGTGGTTTAGTCATCGCCGGCAATGCCACTACGACCGAAGGCACCAATGCCACGGCCGAAGTAGGACAGATTTCCTATGGTGGGTCAGATGATACCGATAATTCCGGTGCTATCAGCTATTTGATCATCAGATATGCGGGCGCCCAGATCAACCCTGACTCGCAGTACAACGGTCTTACCCTGTATGCTGTAGGTTCTGGCACTACGATCGACAATGTTGCCATGATCGATGGCAAGGATGATGGGGTTGAATTCTTTGGCGGCACCGTTTCCGCTTCCAATTTCTATTTTGAGAACAACGAGGATGATGCCATAGACTGGACTGAAGGTTGGAGCGGCACCTTGACCAATGCCTATGTTTCACATACAAATGCAGGTTTTTCTACTGCCGTCGAAGCCGATGGGGTAAATAACAATCCTAAACTTGTGAATTTAACTGCCGTCTCTACCCAGGATGGTACCGCATTACAATTTAAGAAGACTTCGGGGGCTACAATTACCAATCTATATGTAGAGGGTTATGCAACCTTGGTTGATATGAAAGACGCTGGTCCCTTGGCCAACGTTCAGATTGAAGGAGCCGATGCCACTTTAGAGGGCCCATATAATACCGGGACAAAAGTTGACGTCACTATGTTTGATTGGGCCACGGGAAACTAGGTCACAATTAAATACCACTGAGAGCCCTGACGTTACTTTCAGGGCTTTCTTTTTTTACAACATGAAGAATAGTGAAGGTCGAAGTCTATTCGAAAATAATTCAAACCCGCCCATTGATAACTTTTACATAACGTTAAGTTAATTTGAAGTTGTTTCATTTGTCAAAAATCAATGATGGACAAAATTGTAATCATCGTTATATTTCTAATAGCAGCTAAGTTGGTTGCCCAAGATCAAGGTTCTATATCCGGTACGATTTTGGATTTGGAAATGAACGAGGAACCCATGCTAATGGCGAATGTGCAATTGAAAGGCCAGGCCCAAAAAGCCGAAACAAATTTTCACGGTAATTTTGAGCTGAAAGATGTCCCGGTAGGTGAGCACACCTTGGTGGTGAGTTATGCCGGTTATGATAACTTAGAGATTCCCGTATTTATTGAAAAGGATAAGACTTCCAAAATTCAATGTGGGCTATCCCAAAAAACAATTCTACTGAACGATTATGCCGTCAACACTGCGGATAGAACAGATTTTCACCTTCCACCAACGTCAAGCTTAAAGTAAAAGGCCTATTATAATTTCTTGATATATCTTAAAAATGAAACATCCCACTAATAGGCGGGATGTTTCATTTTTATAATTTGATAGGGTTTGTGAATCAATTCTTGACCAGGGCTTCTTTCTTCACTCCGTCTACACTGGCAATACCATCCATATTATATCTTACTTCCTTCATGGTTTCACCGGACCAAAAAACCCATTTTCCAACTTTTCGGCCATTTGCATAGGCCCCTTTAGAGATTAATTTACCTTCTTCACTGAAACTTAGCCATTCTCCATGCAATTTTCCATCCAGATTGAAGGTCCCTGTCTGACTTACATTCCCGTTATCATGAAAATAAGTAGCCTCAATCAGCTTGGTCTCCTCATTTAATCCAATCTTTTTTTCGTTTTGGGCATACGTGAAGGTCGAAACCAATAGCATTATAAGAAGTAAAATGGCATTCTTCATGACCAACGTTGTATATTTAATGAATAAAGTTAAGGAATTTACTTTAATGTTACTTTCTATTAACCTTAATTTTACATTAATATTGTTCCGCCCTCTATATCAGGAACTTCAGGTTTTGTCCTTATGGGAAAGATTTTATGATTCCTTAATGTTCCCATTACATTTAGTTTGTTTTTATCGCCTAGTTTTGAAATGTCTTAAGACAAACATTAGTATTTTCATATAATTTATTAGTTTTTGTCGACTATATTATCATGAATCCTAATAACTGCCTTTGGCCAAGGCAGTTTTTTTATGCTTTTAATTGATTGTTATTCGAAAGTTAATGTTCAAAAAACATTAACTTAACATTGGCAGGTGTTATTTGTAGCGACAAAAATTAATAACACAATGAAAATCAAATTACTTACCTTAGGATTGATCCTATTAGGAACGCTTACTTCATATTCCCAAGAAACCAACGCACCTAAATTTGGTAAAGGACTGTTCAATTTAGTGGGGCAAGACAGTACTTGGACCATGAAGATTGCCACA
>NZ_JBATHS010000021.1:0-22313 GCF_049667165.1 Maribacter sp. | reverse complement strand
AGATAACAAGATGCAATATCCAAATAAATACAAGCCAATTGTAATATTCACTTGTTTAACACTTGGGATACTTCTTTCGTGTAAAACCAACAATCGGGAGGCACAGGAATTGGCCAAAGTATGGGATTATGATTCCCAACTTGTCCTTTACGATTTTGATCAGCCAGCCGAGAAGATAGGTTTTGAGATTCTCGATGCAGTGGCGGCGATCGATCCAAATGAAAAGGCACTTAAAATAGATTTCAAAAAAGATGTAAAATTTTCTAGTGTTGAGTTTAAACCGGAACAGCCGTGGGCATTTGGTAAAGGCAAACAGTACTGTTTGGTTTTCGATGCAAAGAGTGTTGGGGATGAATCGACCTTTCTGACGGTTGATGCGGTCAGTGCGACTGGTCAAAAAACCAGACGTATCGTAAGTATACCTCCCGGGGATTATAATTCATTTTTCTTTGAACTTACCCCACATAAGGATGATCTTAATAGTGGGTTACGCGACACCTATCCTGCTTGGGAGACCAATGCCATTCATATGAAAGTGAGTGGATTGCTCTATGAATCTGATTTTTCGGAATTAAGTTCATTGAAATTCTATAGACAGCAAGGGTATAAAGACAAAACGCTATTGTTGGACAATATCCGTTTGGTCGAAAGCCCAGAAAGGGATGAGGCTTTTTTAAAGGGAATCGTCGACAAATATGGTCAGAATGCAAAGATGGAATTTCCTATTAAGATCCATTCCGATGAGGAATTACAGGCCAAAGCCAAAGAGGAACTTAATTCATTGGCAGAATATGAATTAATGCCCGATAGAAGTCAATTTGGAGGTTGGAAAAATGGCCCAAAGCTAAAGGCTACCGGTTTCTTCAGAAAAGAAAAGGTCAATGGCAAATGGGCCTTGATAGACCCCGAAGGCCACCTGTTCTTCTCTATTGGGCTGGCTAATGTTCGTATGGCAAATTCCACAACTTATACCGGAATTGATTATACCGATGAAAAATTAAAATATAGGGATCCAGAGGATGTAACCCCTGAGGATTCGAAAGGTATTATCGAGGTGCCAGTGGAAATCATGAAAACGGGACATGTGATCAACAAATCCAGAAATGATATGTTCGTCGATCTTCCCGCTTATGATGATGCCTTGGCAAACCATTACAGCTATCGTAAAGAATCGCATCTTGGACCTATTGAACATGGGCAGACCTATAGTTTTTATCGGGCCAATTTAGAGCGAAGGTACGGAGAGGAATATCCTAATTCCTTTTTTGATACATGGTTGGAGGTTACAGAAAACCGTATGCGAAACTGGGGATTTACCTCTTTCGGAAATTGGATCGATCCTGCGTTCTATCCTAGGAACAAGCTGCCCTTTTTTGCAAATGGATGGATTATTGGCGACTACCAAAAGGTATATTCAGGATTGGATTATTGGGGACCAATGCCTGATCCCTTTGATCCAGAATTTGAACGACGTGCGAAAAAATCGATTGATGTGGTTGCCGACGAGGTTAAGAACAACCCTTGGTGCATAGGGGTCTTCGTCGATAATGAAAGAAGTTGGGGTGCCGAGGGTGAAATACGCACACATTATGGGCTTGTATTGGATGGATTGTCAAAAGGCATGGATAGTTTTCTGAAAAAGAAGAGTATGGAAATTCTGCGTTCTAAATATAGGACCATTTCCGAATTGAATTCAGCTTGGAAAACTGATATGACTTCCTGGGAGGTCTTGGAGAACGGTATCGATTATAAAAGTAGGGAAACATTCAGTGACGCCATGATTGCGGATCTATCTACATTGTTAGAGGCTTTTGCCACCAAATATTTTGAAGTTGTCCATGATGCGTTGGCGGTAAAAATGCCAAACCATATGTACTTGGGGTGTCGTTTTGCGGTATGGGGAGTTACGCCAGAGGTACGTAGATCCGCTGCTAAATTCGTAGATGTTTTTAGTTACAATTACTATAAGGAAGGTATTGGCGAAAAGTATTGGGAATTCTTGGCAGAAGTAGATATGCCCACCATCATCGGCGAATATCATATGGGAGCACCCGATTCAGGATTGTTTCATTCTGGTTTGGTACAAGCCACTGATCAAAAGGATAGGGCAAGAATGTGGAAAGACTATGCCTATTCGGTAATCGATAATCCATATTTTGTGGGGGCACATTGGTTTCAGTATTTGGATTCCCCATTAACGGGAAGGGCCCATGATGGTGAAAATTATAATGTCGGTTTTGTCTCTACAACGGATATTCCCTACCCATCAATGATTAAAGCGGCCAAGGAAATAAATACAAGCTTATATACCCGACGTTTTGATACCTTAGGGAATTGATTTATAACATCCAATAAAAAATGAAAATGAAAAAACTGGTATGTATTGGCTGTTTGATGGTTCTTAAAATGGGTCAAGCACAAGATGAAAGTATTATCCGATTGCCTGAAAATATTCAGGCAGAAGATCGAATCGCCTTTGCCTTGTATACGGTTCATGAGAATACGTTAAAACTCACCGCGCAATTCAACCCTATAAAGAATGTGGAACCCTTTTTGGCAAGCTTGGAGATTGAAGTGGAAGGGAAATGGGTTGAGCAAGGGCAATCAGAAATTGTATATCCCGGTTATACGGCACCCTTCAAAATCGAAAATTGGGATGATACCAAGGATTTCAAATATCGGGTGGCTCATAATAATACGGCTTTCTACGAAGGAATAATACGCAAAAATCCTATTGGTAAAGATGAATTCGTATTGGCTGCGTTGACCTGTAATTCTATGTATCCAGAGCATGGGGGCGATTTACCGAAAACCGATATTGTAGATAATTTGGTCAGGCTTCAACCCGATTTGGTCTTTTTTTCAGGGGACCAAGTGTATGAACATAGTGAGCATTATTTGGCTTGGTTGAAATTCGGAAGGGATTTTCGTGAGATTTTCAGGAATATCCCTTGTGTTATTATTCCGGATGATCATGATATAGGACAAGGGAACCTATGGGGACAAGGCGGGAAAAAGGCAGACGCACGAAGAGGTATTTCGGGAGGGTATTATATGCCAGTGGAGTACCTCAAGGAAGTAGAAAGGGCACAAACCAGCCATCTTCCCGATCCTTATGACCCAAGACCCATTGAACGTGGCCTTGGGGTCTATTATACCGATTTGAAATGGGGCGGAGTTAGTTTTGCGATTCTAGAAGACCGTAAATTTAAATCAGGGCTATTGGAAGTGGCCAAAGCCAATCCTGATATATTTCCAGAGGGTCCTTATGAAGCCATTTTTGACCCAACGGTCGATACCAAACGATTTGACATCCCAGGCGTTACCCTTTTAGGGGAACGTCAATTGAAGTTTTTGGAAGATTGGACAACTGATTGGGAAAATGCGGAAATAAAGACCGTATTGTCACAGACCGTATTGGGGATGATCGATAATTATACCGGCAAATATGATAAGGAAATATTCGCCGATTTCGATTCCAATGCATGGCCCCAGACCGGCAGGAACAAGGCACTAAAAGTAATTCGAAAAAGTTTTTCTCCCATGGTTTCAGGGGATACACATTTAGGAACCGTTGCCCATCTTGGAGTTGATGAGTTCAATGATGCCGGTTATAATTTCACGACCCCTGCCATCGCCAATTATTGGTTGAGATGGTGGCACCCAAAACTAAAGGGCAAGAACAAAGAAAAAAATGCTCCGTATTATACAGGTGAATTTTTGGATGGCTTTCAAAATAAAATGACCGTTTTGGCCGCCGCCAATCCTACGTTGCCAGAGATTGAGGAAGGGGGCAAATTGTCTACACGTGCCGCTGGTTTTGGTATCGTACGCTATAATAAACCGAAGCGAACCATAACGTTCGAATGTTGGCCCAGAAATGTGGATATTCATGATTCCAATAGTAAACAGTATACCGGTTGGCCCATAACCATAGCCCAAACCGATAACTTTCAGATAGAGAACGGATATCAATTGCCTACCCTTAAACTGTCTTTGGAAGATCAGGTGGTTACCGTTAGGGATTCCAAAACCAAAGAAGTGATTTCCTCCTTACGTATCAATGGGAACATATATCAGCCACAGGTTAGGGCCGAAGGAAATTACGATTTGGAGATAGGCGAGGAGGCATCCAAGCAAATCTTTCAGGAGTTTGAAGCCATAAAAAGGAATAGAAAAATCATAAACGTTCAGTTGAAATAGGCTTTGGATTGTAAAGAATTCAATACCTTGATACAAGGTAATTAATACTGCAAAATGGATTCAGGGATTTATTTAGAGAAGCATAATGGAGTCGGTTACATCATGATTAATCGCCCAAAAGCGAATTGTTATGAAATCAATTTTATGAAAGAAATGATTTCATGTATCCATGGCGCCGAAAACCATCAGGATATAAAGGTCATCGTACTTAAAAGTGCATTGGAAAAGTTTTTTTCGGCTGGAGCGGATATCAAGGTGTTTCAAGCGAATAGTGTCGAGCAGAATAAAATTCTGGTCACGCATGCACAAAAAGTGGCAACCCTGCTTTCTGAAAGCCCAAAAGTGACCATAGCCGCAATTAACGGACACGCTCTAGGCGGTGGATTGGAGTTGGCCATGGCTTGCGATATCAGATTAGGATCGGATAAGCCCTATCTATTAGGGCTACCAGAAATTAAACTTGGGTTGATCCCAGGTAATGGAGGTTCCCAACGGTTGATTCGATTGATCAATAGAACAAGGGCCTTGGAGTTATTGTTAACGGGCGATACCTTTGACGGACAGGAGGCCTATGAACTCGGTCTGTTCAGTCAACTTTACCCCAAGGATGAATTTGATACGGCAGTTACCGCCTATGCCGAAAAATTGGCTAAGGGTCCTGCCCAAGCCATGTCAGCCATTAAAAAATGTGTAAATCAGGGTATTGAACTATCATTAAAAGAGGGACTGGCTTTGGAAGACCAATTGGTTGATCCTCTCTATGATTCGGAAGACGCTAAAGAAGGGCTTAGATCATTTTTAGAAAGGAGAGATCCTCAGTTTAAATAATTATAAATTTTTGAATTATGGCAGTCAAAGAATACAATTGTTACATCAATGGAGAATGGATCAAGAAGAGTTCAGGTGATAAAATAGAAGTTGAAAACCCCGCTAACGGAGAGGTTTTTGCCTCATTATATATTAGTTCCATAGAAGAAACACAATACGCCCTTGAATCGGCAGAAAAAGCTCAATTTTCCTGGCAAATGCTTCCGGCCCAAGAGCGCGCGAAGTATCTCTATGCAATTGCCGATAAATTACGGGAAGAAAAAGAACATTTTGCCAAACTTTTGGTCATGGAGCAGGGCAAAACATTGGTTGAGGCCCGATATGAAGTTGATGATACGATACGATATATGACGTATTCTGCCGAAGCGGCTCGAAGAATACAAAGCGCGATTTTCCCATCGGATCTACCGAACGAACAGCTTTCGATCCATAAAGTTCCTTATGGAGTAACCGTTGGGCTTATGGCGTTTAATTATCCATTGGCACTTATTGGTCGTAAAATTGGCCCTGCCTTGGTGACCGGTAATACCATGGTTATCAAGCCTTCGGAATTGACTCCAGTTACGGCATCTGAATTTTGCCGGATAATTGATGAGGTCGGTTTGCCCAAGGGAGTGATAAGCATGGTTGTCGGCTATGGGCATGATGTAGGGGCTTATCTTGTTGAAAGTCCTATAACCAAGCTGATTTCGATGACGGGGAGTACACGTGCCGGCCAGGCGATTTTTAAAGGAGCATCCCAAAATATTGCGGGTCTTGTCTTGGAATTAGGGGGCAAGGCACCTTTTATCGTATTGGATGATGCCGAGATCGATAAAGCTGTTGAAGCTGCCGCCGTTTCCCGATATGCCAATTGTGGTCAAGTGTGCATATGCAATGAAATGGTCTTTGTCGACCACAAGATCGCAGACGAGTTTACCGAAAAACTCCTAAAAAGAGTTCAAAAAATACGTGTTGGGGATCCCATGACCGATGTTGATATGGGGCCAAGTTTAAGCCCTAAAGGGTTAGAACATATAGCCCATGTTGTTAAAGAAAACATCGCCCAAGGGGCAGAATTATTGTTGGGGGGCAAGCGACCTGAAGGAAAAATGTTTGAAAAAGGGAATTGGTATGAACCCACCATTCTAACCAATGTAAAACCTGATCAAGCATCGATCCAATCGGAGATGTTCGGCCCTGTACTCCCTATTGTAAAAATAAAGGGCTATGAGGAAGCGAAGGAACTGTTGAACAAGCGCGATGATAGTCTTTCCGCCTACCTCTATACGCAAAATCATAAATTGATCATGCGGTCAATCCAAGAATTCCAAATCGGCACGATTTTTATCAATAAACCGATCGTAGGATATATTCAAGGGTACCATTCAGGTCATAAAAAAGCTGGGACTGGTGGAGAGGATGGTGTTTATGGCATTGAACAGTACTTGCAGAAGCGAACCATTTATATGAATTATGAATAAGTACATAATGGTTAGTGCCTTGGGTTGACTTATGTTGCTACATTAGTCATGAAAGCCTTTGGCGCGTGGTGTTTCTGTGCCACTCTTCCAGTCACTTTGATTTTCCTTGGTCATCATCGGGAAGAAACGATAATAGTTTCCATAGGTAAATTCCCCGTTCCTTTCCCTGATGGTTTTGCCCATTTCTTTAAACTGCATGGAAGCGGCCTCTTGGTCGCCAATGAGGAACATATAATTATTTGATGATAGCTCTACTCCATTCGTATCGATCAAAGATAATTGTACCTTAAAATTATCTTTTACATTTTCCAGAATATCAACATCGATATCAAAGAATTTTTCAGAACTATTGGGTTTGATTTGATGTATCGTGTAGGCCTTCTCATTTAATGTTTCCCCCTCTGCATTTACTATTTTCAATTTAATTTGACAGTCCTTATATATGTTGTAAAAATCATTCACAATCCATATTTGGCTTTGGAAGAAATCTGTATTTTGCCATCTACGTTTATTGAATTTTAAGTTGACCAATAGGGGTTGATAGGCAGTCTTCACATAGTCATACGACCGTTTTGGTTGCTGATAGTTATCGATTATGCCCCATTTCATATCTGGCCA
Source organism: Maribacter sp. (assembly GCF_049667165.1). Taxonomy (GTDB): domain Bacteria; phylum Bacteroidota; class Bacteroidia; order Flavobacteriales; family Flavobacteriaceae; genus Maribacter_A. The sequence goes on along the minus strand of NZ_JBATHS010000021.1, from coordinate 15,201 downwards.
ATAGGTGATAAAGTGACATAGGGCTATACCACTGACCCGGGGTTTGCCCCTTCGGAAATGTTCTACCGAAAGTTGAAAAATAATACCTTGGGCATCTTGTGTAGCGTTGACAAACTCTTCCAAGGAACCGGTCTTTTCGTCCCCGAAAGCATCGAAGTTCTGTGCTCTAAGTCGGTCTAAATCGGCCCAATGATGCCCCCAGCTCAATCCTGGTGGCCATAATTCATTTTCAGGTATAAATCTTTTTAAACTTTCAACAGAAGGAACCGAGGTAATGGCCAATTCCGGGACTATTGGATAATTTAATGCGGAAAACCAATCCTCCATAAGCCAATTTCCCATAGAATAAAAATAAGCCAATGCATGAACGGCCTCTTTGGGTTTGTAGCCGACGCTCAATGCGGTTTCAGAAGTCAAGGGGGAATCAGGTACATACGGCAAGTTGATATACTGCTGTAATGAGTCCCCTAAGCGAATCAGAAAATCATTGGTGAATTTTGGATCGGAAGCGCGTAAAAATACTTCCTCACCACCTTCAATAAGAATCAAACAGGGGTTGTTCCTGCGTTCTTTGATGACAGCCACGGCCTCCGCTATAGTTCCATCAAGAAATTCCTTCTCCCGGGATAAATTTCCGGTACCTAAGGGAATCACGTCTTGCCACACAGTAATACCGGCTTCATTGCATAATTGATAAAATTCTGGAATCTCAGGGGGGTGCCAACCAAAAATACGGATGTTGTTCATGTTAGCCTCTTTTGCCATCTGTATGAGCTTCATGTACTCTTCTACGGAGGTTCTCCCAAAGAAGATATCAGGAGGACCTCCCCAACAGGCCGAACGGATAAAATGGTTTTTCCCGTTGATTTTCACCGTACGCGGAAAACTAACCTCATCTTTGGAAAAGCCCGGGTTCCATTCCATCTCGACCTTACGTAAACCGAATGTGGTGGTTTTTCTGTCGAGTTCATTTGGTCCTTCTTTTATGATGACTTCAGCTTGGTAAAGATTGGGTTTTCCCAAATCCCAAGGCCACCACAGTTGCGGATTTTTGACCAAAATGCTCTTCTTGACCTTATGGGTTCCCTGGGGTACTTTAACGATTACTTTTTCCTTTATGGGTTTTGATGTAAAGTTCTCTCCTTCCAATACGGCTGTCACGGAGATTTCTTTTGGTGTTTTTGTGGTGTTTTCCAATGTAACTTCAACATGGGCATAAGCAGTACCATTGTCGTTCAAGGTTGAAGAAATATATAGATTCTCTACCCTGACCTGACCCGTGGCCACCAATCGTATGGGCCTCCAGATTCCAAAAGGAACCAAGTCGCGCCAATAATCACCAAACCAAGGGGTTTTTCGACCTGCGACCTTGAAATTCACTTGTGGGGGCGGATCAAGTTTGATCATCAATATATTCTGGCTCGATAATCGATTTTCCGAAGTTCGTATACTTTGCGTGATATCAAAGGAAAATGGGGAGAAGGCACCTTCATGGCTCCCTAGATGGGTGCCATTCAACCAAACTTCACAACTATAATCCACACCTTCGAAATCGAGGCGCACAACCTTGTCCCCTAATTCCTCGGTGACGTTAAATTGTAGGGCATACCACCATTCATCATACATGACCCACTGTGCCTTGGCCGTATTTCTCCCAAAATAGGGGTCTTCAATAACCCCGGCTTTCCAAAGGTCGGTGTAAACATCGCCCGGAACCTGTGCGGGGTTCCAAACAAGGGTTTCAATGTCTTCTGCCGGCAGTTCATGTAGCCCTTCCTGAATTCCTTGGCCAGGCCTCATTTTTTTCATTTTCCAACGAAAACCACTGAGGTCTTGAACAATTTGGCTCTGTTCTTCAAATGAATCTATAGTGCCTGGTTGGGCATTCCCCACCCAGGAAAAGGTGATGGTTAGAAATAGGAATAGTTTACGACCTACGGTTTGCATGATTGATGGGCTTATTTGCGTTCAATTAAAACGACCCAATCCTTATTCTGTTCCTTCTTAGTAGGAGGAGGGCCTAGGGATTGCTTTCCAGGGCCTGCGATGGATTTTGTTTTTCCTTCTAAGAGTGCACCTCCTTTTCTAGGGTTGTACCATGAAACCGTATATTCGTTTGCTGAATTCCCAAGATCCAAAGTCGATTCCCCACCATTTTTTAAAAACACGACATACGTATCTCCCGGTTTTGCCAAAACATAATCACCTTCAGATGATATCAATGCATCATCGGAATCCATTTTCCAATACGGAATCTTATTGTTGTTGAAGAACTCCAAGCAAATTCTTCCTTGATCCCAGAAAAGATCACGGGAACGGTAATCCTGGCAGGTCAAATCTGAATGTGGATGTGCATACCCGAAATACCACTCGGTACCCCATGCACCCGCCATCAAGGCGCCCCAAAGGCCATTTTTTCTGGCATTATCATGTTCGGGGTTCTCGGCATCGGGCAATAATGAATGTTGTGCATCCCCAGGTTCGTCAACAGCTACTGCCCAAACTTTTCCAGCATCCTTGGCCTCGTTCAATACTTTCAGCGTTTGTTGGTGTACCCTACTGAAATCCGCTTTATTGGTTTGTAAGGAGGCTCCTGTAAATTTGGTGGTTGGACCGTAAATTCCGTTAAACCAGTTACCATTGTGGATCACTATGTGATGATCGTAAGGGTCTATGGAAGAAACATATTCCGCCAAACGAATGCGCTCAGCAGCATCCAAAGGAAAGGTCGGTGGCGTTTCTGTCCAATCCCCGGTTTCTTCGGCAAGGTTCCAATTTAAGGCCAAATGATGGCCGAAACGGGCTATTAATTCCCGAAAATATAATTTTGTAAAAAGACCGGTTCCTCCATTATCCAATAATCCTTGGTTTTCAAATTCAAGGGTTTTGAAATGTAGGAACATGCCCAATTTATCGGCATGCTCAAATAGTGTTTCCCATTGATCTAGTTTTGAAGTATCAAAACGATCCCAAGTATCATAATCAACATAAGGGAAGACATTTTGGTCATCACCGCCGATATTCATGGTTAAAAAAGAAAAGGCATTCATGCCTTTGGATGCTAAGTAATTGATAGCCCCGATGATTTCCTTGCCCTTGCCATTTTGCCATGTTGGATCGCCTTCATTCCAATCCTTTAAGTGGGCATCCCAGGTCTTTACGAGATCATCTTTATGCCCGTCGTTTTGAAAAGTACCATCGAATTGGGTATAGGCCAGAAAGTTTTCCGGGGCATCCGAACCACATTTTAAAAAGTACTCCCCATTTTGAAATTTTAAATAACGCTCGCCAACATATAAAAGAAACCCTTTTCCTCTAAAATCCCTTCCCGTCTTATCGGTCTCGGCAATTTCGAACGTTCCTTTGGCGCCATCCATGAATTCGCCGCTTTTCAATTTTTCGGAAGTGCGCACGGCGGCCCATTTCCCTTTTTTAAAATCGACTTCATAGGTCCATTCTCCAACTTCATTGGGGGTAAAATGGACTTTCCAGCTATTTCCAGCTATTGCGCCTGTATTCCCCGCATCGCCATCGGCAGCAAAATAACCAGGAATATTAAATATTTGCCCTGTTCCAGAATGGGTGAAAACAACATTCAATTTATAGGATAAAAAGGGATTCTCTTCGGCCTGTTCCGAAGTTTCAGGCCCATCGAATTCCAAGGTGATCTTATGCCACTTTTTCTGCTCCCCAGTTAGCTCTTGCGCTGCCAGTCCATGTAGAAGAAAAAGTGTTAGCAGTAGGTAAAATGAGGTGATGATTGGTTTTTTCATTAGTGTTCTTTTTAAGATTTTCTTCTTTATATTGATTACCAAGGAATCGGTTCCCCAGTGTCTGAAATAAAATGACCAGTATCTTTCAAGGTCAATTGTGATATGGTCTGCGCCATATTCCCCACTGCCTCTGAGATGCCAGTAGTGGCTTCCGGGCCACCCATGGCTGTGCGGACCCAACCTGGGTTTAAGGCTATCACCGTAATTTGTTTGTCTTTCAGTTTTTCTGCCAATCGTATTGTAAGGCTTTGCAACGCGCATTTACTGGCCGCATAGGCATCGAGGCCATTTTTAGGATTGATATTCCATTCCAAGGATCCCATTCCGGAAGAAAACTGAATCAGTTTGGCACCAATACCCATAAAAGGAAGGACGGCTTGTGAAACTAAAGCTGGCCCTATGTAGTTTACCCTAAAATGGGTTTCGAAGGTCGCCATGGTCCATTGACCAAATTCTTCTTCAATAGATATCCCGGCATTGTTTATCACAACTGAGATTGTGGTCCCTAATCGTTTTAATTGCTTGGTGAAATTGGCAATGGATTTTTCGTTGGTCACATCCAATTCGAATAGCCATAATTGTTTGTCATATTCTTTTTGCAGTTTCTGTAATGCCTCTGACTTTTTGGGGTTTTTTGCCGTAGCCAGGACCGAAACACCTTTCCTCAAATAATACGTAACAAGGCCCAGGCCTATTCCGCGATTGGCACCGGTAATTAAAACACTATCCATATCGTTATTCATCTTTATTGTTTTAAGGTGTTTCTTTTTTTTGTACGTATTGATTTTTATTCCTAAAAAGGAGGATGGAATACGACTACATATCAGCTTTCTGGGACTCGTTCAATATAGGTGTAATACACACCATACATATCCCCATCTTCCTCAAATTGGCTTTCTAGCATCGTCTTCCCGGGTTCTAAATCGATTTCAAAAACAACACGCTCATCATTAGGTAAAACATTCTTTTCATACGTTTTTCCAAAAAGGCTAATCTTGACTTTTTGGGGTGTTATTGGGGTATAGGAGAAAAGTCCTTTAGGATTTTCTTTGGGGATGCCCTGAATGCTTCCTGGACATTCCTCCGGCCAACGCCTACAACTAAAACGATAGGTACCTTTTTTCAATATCTCTATCGGATGCAAAGCATTCTTATTTTTAATACCTGCAGCGATTTCCTCTTGTTTCCAAATTGGGCCATCTTCACCGATGGCATGTTGCACCGTTAGTTTGGTTTTTTTCTGACTATCGCTTCCTATTTTTTTATAGGCTAAAGACCTGTAAGTTTCCTTTTGCTCGGCTTGTGAAATAAAATTCTCGTTCTCTCCTAGTAATTTGGATACGATTTCAGGATATTCTTCTTTGAGATTATTCAATTGTTCGGGATCTTCAATTATATCGTACAATTCATCCCCATTTAATAATCGCCATTTTCCGTTCATGATACAGGAACCTTCGATAGGTTTAGGGGGACGATAATCTTGGCGGTGGTGTACGAATACCGTTCTCTCCTCGATTTTCTCCGTCTGGTTCAATAATACTTTTGAAATATCGATGCCATCCCCATTAAAATTTTCGGGTAATTTTAGATTTGCCAAACCGGCTAGGGTAGGTATCAAATCGACATGGGAAGTCAATTCATCAATATCTTTTCCGCCCATGATCGCCGCTTTGGGCCATCGAATAAAAAATGGGACCCGATGCCCTGCTTCAAGTTTGTCGGATTTCCTTCCTCTAAATCCTTTATTCCATCCCAAACTATAGTCCTCACTGACCCCAAATTGACTGCCATTGTCGGTACAAAAAATCACGATCGTATTATCGTCCAATTCCAACTCCTTTAAAACCTTGTCCAACTTCCCAAAATTTTCATCAATATTGGTAATCATACCATAGAACTCGGCGCTGGGTATCTTTTTGCCTTCCAATGATTTGTAGGGGCCTGAATAATTTTCGGCCACATATAAGGGATGATGAGGTGCATTGGTAGGCAAGTAAATAAAGAACGGCCCCTCTTTGTTTTCCTTTATAAAATCAATCGCTTCATTGAACCACACATCGGTACAATACCCTGTAAACTGTTGAGGTTCGTTGTTGACCAAATAAGTATCATCAAAATAATTATTTCCCCAATAATCGGAGAGTTCGCCAACCCCACCCGAACTATGGTGTACGGCATAATCAAAACCTTCATCCGTTGGTCTTGCGGGATAGTTGTTTCCCAAATGCCATTTGCCGAACATGGCCGTGGTATACCCGTTTTCTTTAAAAACCTCAGGCATGGTGGGTAGTGTGCCATGTAGCATATCCCTACCTTTAAAAGTAGCCCAAACCCCATTATTTATAGGGTAAACACCGGTAATCAAAGCAGAACGTGTTGGCGTGCATAAAGGGCTTACATGAAAGTCTGTAAGTCGTACGGATTCTTCATAGAATTGATCAATATTCGGGGTTTTGATCCAAGGATTGCCATGGCAAGCTACATCCCCTATCCCTTGGTCATCGGTCATGACCAATATGACATTCGGCCGTTCAGAAAAATCAATGATTTTCTTTTCCTCTTGTTTCACTTTCTTGCAGGAAAATAATAACAGGATGATTAGAAAAACAGTTTCCGAATGGAATTTATGCATAGTTATTTTTTCAAGATTTATGCTAAACCATTACCATAAGCAATGATCACAATGCCAATAATCATACATGCCAACCCTGTATATAAAATGTTTCTTGCCTTTGCCGATGCTTTGACCCATTCCAACGTGATAATACCACTAACAATGGCTGTTGCTACTGATGCGGTATTGAATATGGCATAACCAACAGTATTGCCTGAAGCACCTAATTTTGATGCAGCAAAAGCAAATAGGGCGGAAGCTGCATAATGGAAAACGGCCATAATCAGAATCAGGAAAAAGTTTTTACCAAAAGAAGATGATTTAAAATCACCCCAAGCTTTTTTCTTATTCAATTGCCATAAGAAATAGGCCGTCATTACGATGCCCCCACTAATGAATATAGGGAACATGATGGCCACTGCCGTAATCCAATCCGCATTGCCTTGCGCCACACTGGCTTCATGAAGATAGGGCCGCCCAACAGCATTGGCATAGCTAAACCCTGTTGCTAAAAGGCCTCCTATGACAGCAATCAGGATTCCCGTGGTCATAGAACCTTTTTCTGACTTTTCCTCTTCGTTTTCTTTAAGTTTGGATTCATCCTTTTCTCGGGTCAAGCCTGCTTTCCCATTAAGGATAACTCCTAAAAGCACTACCAGAATACCAAGTAGGATTATTATTAATACATTATTGGGAGGAAGACCATCAACAATAAAAGGCAATAATGATCCTATTAGAATTACAGTTCCGATAAAAATGGAAAAGCCCAATGAAAGCCCAATATGGTTTATAGCCTTGCTCCACATCATAACCCCTATCCCCCAGAGGAAACTGGATAGTCCCATTTTAATCCAAATATCAACAGGCATATTCCCGAAGATTTCTCCGAAGCCATTGATCAACGATATTGAAGCGATAATGGGAACCACAAACATGGTCAACAAGAAAAAGAGACTCCAGGTATTTTCATATTTAAACCCTTTTGTGAATTTTTCTGGTAGGGCATATAAGCCCAACATCAGTCCCGCAAAAATTGCCCATAATACTCCTTCTGTCATAATTTATGATTTGTTTGGTTGTTTTATGTTCTTACCATTTAAATTTATAAATGGTCGTACTTTCATATTCCTCACCTTTGTTTAAAATACTTTTGGGTGATTCAGCGATATTCGGTCCGTTGGGATACCTATGGGTTTCACAACAAAAACCACGGTACTTTCCATATTGCTGGCCCGATTCCCGTTTAAGTTCATCCGAAGTATATTTGCCGGTATAAAGAAGCATGCCGGGTTCTGTGGTGGAGATTTCCAAAGAACGACCACTTTTTGGGTCTTTGATTTCTGCAACCCTATCTAAATCGAATCCTTTGTTTTCAAAAAGATAGTAGTGTTCAAAACCATCACCCATGGCTTGGTGTACATCACCAATTTTTTTTGCGATGCGCAAATCATCCGGTGCCCCGATCACTGATGCATTTTCCCCGGTGGCGGCTCCTGTGTCATCCCAAACTTGCTTTTTGTCGGATAGTACTTGAACCGTAAGACCTTCAACCGAATCAACAAAGCCTGAAAGGTTGAAATAGGTGTGATTGGTCATTGTAAATGGCGTATCGGCATCCGAAGTGGCCTCATAGTTGATTTTAAGGGCATTATCATCGGTCAATGTAAAGGTTACCCTGACGTCAACATTGCCCGGGAATCCTTCTTCTAAATCCTTGCTCAGCAATTCCATTTGAAGTTTGGCCGAATCATTTGCAAAGGGCTTTACAGTCCATATTTTTTTATCAAATCCTACCTTGCCACCATGTAGATTATTATCGCCAACAATCTTAGCCAATTCGTATTGTTTACCATTTAAAGTGAATTTCGAATCCTTTATTTGGGAGCAGTAACGACCGACAGTGCCCCCAAAATAAGGGGCATTGGATTTGTATTCAGGGGAAAAGTAACTTTTTAACGTATCGAATCCACATACGATTTCTTCAGGTGCACCCTCTTTTTTAGGTAAGACAATGGATGTAATCGTAGCGCCGTAATTCATGATCTTGACCCGCATTCCATTATCATTTTCCAAGGTATATAATCGTACTTGGTTGCCTTCCAGTGCTCCAAAATTAGTTTCGACAGTCTTCATAGTTTCAATTATTGTTTATAGGGGTTTAATTTTTCCCAATCAAAAATCACCCCTGTTCCTGGGTAATCAGGTGCAACTGCTCTATGATTCTCTACGACCAGCGGTCTTGTGGTGTATTCATCGATGGGAAAACTATGAACTTCCAACCAACCGGAATTGGGTTGGGCTGATACCAAACTTACATGTAATTCCTGCATACCGTGTGAACAAGCGGGTATACCATTTTTATCGGCCAACCTGGCCGCTTTTAACCATCCTGTTATCCCTCCGCAATTGGATGCATCGGGTTGGATGTAGGATAGTTTGGCTTGGTCAAAGGCATATTCAAATTCATGAATGGTATGAAGGTTCTCACCCATAGCCAGAGGAAAGCCAGTTCTATCCACGATTTCGGCAAAACCCTTGTAATCATCTGGGATAATGGGCTCCTCGAACCACAAAATGTCATATTGTTTAAAACCATCTATGGCCTTTATGGCTTTCGCTACCGACATGGAATAGTTGGCATCGACCATAAACGTAATATCGGGACCAATATATTCCCGTACTGCTTTGATCCGTTCTAAATCCTCATCAAGGTTTTCACGTCCTATTTTGATTTTAACCGCATTGAAACCATTGGACAAATAGGTTTTCATATTGTTCAGCAATTTCTCAATAGGAAATTGCAGATCAATACCACCACAATAGGCCTTACAGGTATTACCTGCCCCACCGGCCATTTTCCAAAGGGGCTGCCCGGCTTTTTTGCATTTTATGTCCCATAACGCGATATCGATGGTAGAGATGGCAAAAGATGCGATGCCTCCACGACCCACATAATGAATGTGCCATTCCATGAAATCATAGATGCCGTCGATATCGGCCCCATCCTTGCCCACCAATACAGCGGCAAAATCATGGTCGATCATGGCCTTTATGGCATGTCCACCTTTACCGCCGGTATAGGTGTATCCTGTTCCTTCACTACCATCTTCCAAGGTGATGGTGGTAGTCACCAGTTCAAAATGTGTATGATCCCCATGTTTGGCATCATTTAGAACCTCTGGCAATGGAACCTTGAAAAGTTCGCTTACTACTTTTTTTATTTTAGTACCCATCAATCTTCTACGCCTTATGTCTTATATAAAAAGTCTTTTTTTCCAAATACTGTTCAAATCCGTATTTACCATCTTCCCCACCGGAACCCGATAACTTGTATCCGTTGTGGAACCCTTGATGTTGCTCCCCATGACCTCGGTTTACATAAATTTCACCGTATTCCAGTTCATCATTGCATTTCATGATCGTATTCATGTCGTTTGTGAAAACCATGGCCGCCAACCCATATTCACAATCATTGGCGTATCCTATGACTTCATCGAAAGTCTTAAATTTCAATACCGGTAAAATGGGTCCGAATGATTCTTCGTGAACAATGGTCATATCTTGGGTAACATTGGTAAGTACGGTAGGTTCAAACCAATATCCTTTTTCAAACGCTTTACCTTTAGGTCGTTTGCCACCAGTGGCTATAGTTGCGCCTTCTTTTACACTCACTGCCACCAATTCCTCCATATGTTCCAATTCGGCCTTGTTGACTTTTGGCCCCATATCGGTATCCTCAAGCATAGGGTCGCCAACTTTCAGCGCCTTGGTCTTGGCAATGAACTTTTTCATAAAGGTGTCATAGATTTTTTCATGAACGTACATACGCTCATTACAGGTACAGACTTGCCCACAATTATCAAAACGGGAATGTAAGGCTGCATCAACGGCAGCATCAATATCGGCATCGGCGAATACAATAAATGGTGCCTTGCCACCCAATTCCAATTGTACATGGGTCAAGTTTTGGGCTGCGGTTCTTGCGATCTCCTGTCCTACCGGAGTTGACCCTGTCATAGTCACCATTTTGGTAATAGGGTTTTCTACCAAGGCTGTTCCCATAACGCGCCCAGAACCAGTCAATATATTGATTACACCAGGGGGGATACCCACTTTATTGGCTATATTGCCTAATTCCAAAGTCGCCAAGGGAGTTTCCGAGGTGGGTTTTAAAACTACCGTATTACCAGCAACAAGCGCTGGTCCCAGCTTTCTGCCAGCCAATGCCAAAGGAAAGTTCCATGCGGTTATGGCCACCACAACACCCCTTGGTATTTTTTGGATCCATATTTGTTCGTTGGGATTATCGGAAGGAATAATATCACCCTCGATTCTACGGGCACCTTCACAGGCATATTCAATAAAGGAAGCTGTAACGGCTACTTCGAACTTGGCAACCTTTAAAAGTTTCCCCTGCTCTTTTACCAATAGTTCGGCCAAGCGATCCGTATTCGCTTTGATTTCGTCAGCAAATTTATAGAGTAGATCGGCACGTTCGCGTGGCGGAAGTTTCTTCCAAGATTTCTGTGCTTTTTCGGCCGACTTCAATGCTTTTTCAACATCTTCGACGGTGCCGCTTTGCACTTTTGCTATAACCTCCTCCGTTGACGGACTGATTACTTCTTGGGTTTTTCCTGAATTGGAGGTTACCCATTTCCCATTTATAAATAATTTGTATTCTTTTATTGCAGTCATGTTTTACACTTTTGTATTATTTGGATTATCTACCCATCCAACCGCCATCGACTAAAATGATAGCTCCGTTCATATAACTGGCAGCCTCAGAGGCCAAGAATACGGTTGGTCCGGCGAAATCTTCAGGTTGGCCCCATCTTCCTGCTGGAATACGCTCTAATATTGATTTGTTTCTTTCTGGATTATTGCGCAATGCTTCCGTATTATCGGTAGAAATATATCCTGGTGCAATCGCATTTACATTAACCCCTTTTCCAGCCCATTCGTTGGCAAAAGCCATGGTCATTTGCCCAATGGCCCCTTTACTGGCTGCATAACCTGGTACCGTAATTCCGCCTTGGAACGTCAACAACGAAGCCGTAAAGATTATTTTACCATAACCCCTTGCTACCATTTCCTTACCTATTTCCCGAGTGAGGATGAACTGTGCATTTTGGTTTACTTCAATGACCTTGTCCCACATTTCATCTGGATGCTCTACCGCAGGAGCTCTTAGAATAGTACCGGCATTATTGACCAAAATATCTATCTGGGGATGTTCTTTTTTTACGGCTCCTATAAATTTGTACAATGCTTTTCTATCCGAAAAATCACATTGATAGGCACTAAATTTTCTACCTATGGCCTGCACTTCTTTTTCAACGGCACTTCCCGTTTTTTCCAATGATGCGGAAACCCCTATGATGTTGGCACCTGCTTCGGCCAAACCAATGGCCATGGCTTTGCCGATTCCCCTTTTACAACCAGTGACCAATGCTGTTTTTCCTTTTAAGCTAAATTTATCTAAAATGCTCATTTTTTAATTTTTTAGGTTTTTATAAGGTACAATCCATCAAGACTTTCATGCCATCAGGATTATTGTCTATGTTCTCGAATACTTTTTGAATATTGCTCAGAGGTTGAACATCGGTGATCATTTCCTCAAAGGGCAATTCGTTGGCTGTGATCAACTTGATTGATTTTTCATAATCCTCTTTTTCATACACCCGGGCCCCGATCAATTTTAATTCTTTCCAGAAGAATTTAAAAAGATCTACTTCTTTCTTTTGCCCATGAATGGCCACCATTACGATTCTTCCCCTGATTCCTGCCACTTCGGTCATGACATCCAAAGCAGGTTGTACTCCCGCTACTTCAAAGACCACATCGGCCAGTCTACCTTCTGTTTGCTCACGGACATATTTCACCAAATCCAATTTCGTTGGATTTACGGCATTCAATCCCAATTCTTTAGCCTTGTTGATACGTTTTTCATTTACTTCGGAAACAATTACGTTTGCTCCCGCTTCCTTGGCAACCATTGCCACCAATAGACCAATGGGTCCACCACCCAGCACAACAGCCGTTTCACCGGCTTTTAGTCCACTCATCCTGACATCATGGGTTGCGACAGACAAAGGTTCTATCAATGCTGCTAGTTTTAAATCGGTATCTTTTTTTAATTTATGTAGGGTAAATGCGGGTACGTTCCAGTATTCTTGCATCGCACCGGGACTATCGATACCTATGAATTTCAATTCCGCACAAATATGGTTAAAACCCTTATCGGAGGGTTTTACCAACCGATCATCCAAAGGGCGGACCACTACTTTGTCCCCGATGGCAAAATCTGAAACCCCTTCACCGACGGCGTCTATGACTCCTGACATTTCGTGCCCGATGGTTTCGGGAATGTGTACACGTTTGTCCATCATTCCGTGATAGATATGCACATCGGTTCCGCAGACACCGACATATGCGACCTTGATCCTGACCTCGCCATTTCCTGGCTGTTCAATTTCCTTTTCAATGACATTGAAGGTCTTGTTTCCTTCGTATAATGTTGCTTTCATATGTTTGTAAAATTTTATATTCTTTAAGGTAGTTTTTATTTTGCCGATTCTCCTTTCGCCACATGGGTAGTTTTACGCTCAGAGGTAAATCGCATGATACTTTGATAGTTATAGTTATTATAAACATGGGTAAGTCCCCATCTTAAAATTTCGGTCGGCTCTTTTTCATTGTCAGCGGACCGGTTTAAACCAATGGCATGGGCATTTACCCCTGGGATTACTGACATGATTTCGAAGTTGATACCATCAGGCGCCCATTGAATGGTGTTTTTTTCAGGTCCATCGGTAGTTATTAGAGCTGCAATACCACCGTTGTAGGGCCAAACACATATCTCATGGCCACTATTGCTTATGGGATTGTAGGGCGATTTTACATAGGGGCCTTTTGGGTTGTCGGCAATGGCGACCCCATGACGAATTTGTCTGCCACCGAAGGTAATTTCCTCGCCCATCTGCTCGCCTTTGTAATAAAGGTAAAACTTGCCTTTATAAGGAAGAATGCAAGGGTCATGCACTTTATGGCTATCAAAATCACCTTTTTTTTCCACAAGAAAACGATTTTGTTCCGTTCCTTTCCATATGCCGTTGTCGGCAGGACTTAGGATTGGTTTTTTACTTTTGGTCCAAGGACCATCAGGACTATCGGCCCACGCCAAACCGATTTGGTTTTTCACACGTACATTATATGGGGATTTTACGGTCTGGTAACACAAATAGTATTTGCCATCGTGCGCCATAATCTCGACCGTAAATACGGAACGGTCATCATAGGCACCTTTTTCGCCCCGAGGGACCGCCAGACCTTCTTCTTTCCAAGTGTACCCGTCTTCGGATGTGGCATACCAAATATCGCATCTGTCCCAAGGAAATACCTTGTCGTTCTCAATATCACCACCAAAGCCTTGGGTAGGGCCAGTACTTCTGCTGTACCAGACATAATACTTGCCATTGACTTTAATCATGGCGCTGGGATCCCTTCTTACGACCCCCTCTTCATAAGCCAAATCACCTTTCAAGGGTTCCAGTTCATTAAACTCAATAAACCATTCATTCCCTATGTTTGGCCATTTTAAGGCCCTTTTCGATGCTGCACTAAGGTATTCTTTGTTGGTAATACCTAATTTGTCCATTTGCTCATCGGAGATTATCATGGAGTCCTCTTTCATATTCTTTTTATTTTCGTTTTTATCCGTTGGCGCATTACAAGCTGCCAGTATTGACAGGCATACGATCGGAATAATTGCTTTTTTATATATCATTGGTTATCGGCTGGTTTTATTGAAATGGCAAGCTTGTTGCTTTTTAGGTCACCTGAATCGGCTCTTAGATCAATTTCAGACGGCTTCCTTTGGGTTTGAATGATCAATAAGCATCTGCCTTGACTGGTCTTAATTTTGTTCGATTGAAAGTCTTGAACATTGTCGTTAGCTCCGTTATCAACGCCAAGTATCTTGACCTCTCCATCGACCATGAACGTAATTTCCCGTTCCTTGTTTTTTACGGGGTTACCGTCTTTATCGACCAATTGGGCAACAATATGGGCAACATCATAGCCATCGGCCCTTAATTCGGTATTGTCCACGGTAAGTTCAATAGCATTGGGTTCTAGGGCGGTTATAAGTACGGTTTCTGCGGGTACGCCCCCTTTTATGCCCTTTGCTGTTAGGGTACCTTTTTCAAAAGGTAAGGCCCACTTATAGATATGGTCATCAAAATCAGCTAGTTTTTTAATACCAAATGATTTTCCGTTCAAAGTCAATTCGACTTCTTCGCAATTGGAATAGACTTCAACAATAACCGTTTCTTTATCTGAATAATTCCAATGCGCATTGACATCGTGCCAACCCCATAAAGCTTGTTCCCATGCTCCGGGCTTTTTCTCCACGGGATTTCCTGAGCCATCGATTTTATATATCGATTTCTTTTCGGTTTGTGTGGCAATGTGTATATGGGGTTTGTTTTGCCATAACGATTTGAACATATGGTATGCTGGCTTTTCGAACCCGGCCAAATCCAACAAACCGCTTGAACTCCCTTTTTTGGGCCAGCCCCCATTGGATTCGCCCATATAGTCGATTCCTGTCCATAAAAACGTTCCAGAGATAAAAGGTCTTTCCATCACCGCTTTCCATTCGTGCCATTGACCTAGATTTTCAGTTCCCATGATGGGTTTGTCGGGATAATTTTTATGACCATAATCATAGATGACACGCCTATAACTATAGCCGACCATATCCAAGGCATCAATATAACCCGATTCGTAACTTGAGGAAGGTAGTATACAGTT
>NZ_JBATHS010000020.1:0-18089 GCF_049667165.1 Maribacter sp. | reverse complement strand
TAGCGCTCTTCTCTTTCGTTGTTGCCACCGTTGTTGTTTTCAGTATCAGCTCTTGGTCATTTTCTTCGACCAACGAAAGTGAGACTTGATTCCCCAGGGGTTGCTCCCCACTACAATAAATGAGTATCATCTCTTTGGTGAAATCTACCACTGGGAGCGGTAGCCCCGGTTTACGCGTCCTATTTACTTTTGAAAAGAATTTTTGAAGGGATTTCCTATCTTTTATGATCAAAGTATCCGCAGCTAGACCACCACTGTAGTTATCTTGTAAGACCAACGTGGGCGATGCAATAGCATTGTTCGATCCTTCACCTTTTTCCATAGCGGCCTTTTTCTGCCCATTACAGGATAAAATAACTGCGAAAACGATTACCCATAAATATCTCATCCTAATTTAATGTCTCCTTCAATCGGGTATTATACGCCTTTTCGTAGATCGCCTCATATAACGGCAGTACATTCAGGATATCGAACTTTGCAGCCACTTTTGCCGCATTATCCTTGAATCGTTCCAACGTCTCATCGTCTTTTAAAATCTTTAAGGCATTGCTCGCCATCTCATCCACATTATGTACATCGCTTAAAAATCCGGTGACCCCATGTATGTTGACCTCAGGTATGCCTCCCGCATTGCTTGAGATGACAGGCACCCTATTGATCATCGCCTCGAGGGCCGCCAAACCAAAACTTTCTGATTTGGAAGGCAGTAGAAATAGGTCCGAAAAACATAGAATCCTATCTATTTCATTGCTATTACCCAAAAAATGTACCTTATTCATAATGCCTAACTGTTCGCATAGGAACTCGGCATTTTCCTTTTCCGGCCCCTCACCCACCATGACCAATTTTGCCGGGATCTCCTGCTGTATCTTATAGAAGATGTTGATAACATCCGGAATATGCTTTACCGCCCTGAAATTACTGATATGGGTGATGATCCGCTCATCTTCCTTCGCCATCATAGATCGTTGACAATCGGTATAGGAACCTTTTTGGTATTTGTTTATATCGATGAAATTGGGAACTACCTCAATCTTCTTTTTGATATCAAAGATCTCAAGGGTGCGTTGTTTTAAATCCTCAGAAACCGCAGTGACCACATCGGATTGGTTGATGCTGAAATTAACGGCCGTCTTATAGAACGGATGCTTGCCTACCAATGTTATGTCCGTACCGTGCAACGTCGTAATCATAGGCAGGTATATGCCTTCTTCCTCCAACATTTTCTTGGCCATATACCCTGCATACGCATGGGGAATCGCATAATGCACGTGCAACAAATCTATACCGTATAGTTTAACGGTATCTACCAATTTACTCGATAAGGCCAATTCATAAGGCTGATAATGAAATAAGGGATATTCCGGTACATGAACCTCATGAAAGTGTATTCGGTGGCTTAATAGCTCTAATCGTACCGGCTGGCGATACGTTACAAAATGGACTTCATGACCCCTATCGGCCAAAGCTATACCTAATTCGGTGGCTACAACGCCACTTCCGCCAAACGTTGGGTAACAAACAATCGCTATCTTCATTGTCCAAATTTAGTCAAATCGTATGGTATGTCGATATACCAACCTTTTATTTACAAAAAGTTTAAGAAGTTGGCAATTTTATCTGAAGAGAACATTGTAATTTCAAGGTAAACAGCGTAAAAAACCAATCGGGGATGAAAATCTAAATTACCTGAGTTCGATTGTTAAAAACTGTTTGTCAACACCCTACTTTTGACCTGCAAGGTTTTGAACACCTTGTAGGTCTTTTCAAATCATACCTATAAGGTCAAAAATAGACCTTGCAGGATTAGTATAATTGGGCTTTTGTCCTATAATAAACCATACCTGCAAGGTCGAAAATAGACCTTGCAGGATTAGCATAATTGGGCTTTTATCCTATAATTAGCTATTAATAATAAACAATATTGACCGAACTCAGGTTAATTAATAATAGCGTCGTAAATGGCTTGTTGGATTCTCGTACGTAGTGCGGATTTAACCAAAAGGGTGTTCGATGATGAGGGATAGGTCCTATTCGATAAAAACACATAGACCAACTCCTCATCGGGATCGGCCCAGGTATACGTACCTGTAAAACCACTATGTCCAAAGCTCTTGCGTGAAACACATCCGCAGGTGGGTCCTTTATCCTTTAATTGAGGTTTATCAAACCCCACACCCCTTCTGACATTCTTATCACAAAAGTAACAGGTATTGAATTTCTTGATGGTCCTGGATTCCAAAAACCGTGTGCCCCCATATTCTCCGCCTTGCAAGTACATCTGCATAATCTTGGCCACATCATTGGCGTTGCTAAACAGACCCGCATGCCCTCCTACCCCGCCTTGCATCGCCGCCCCCATATCGTGTACATACCCCTGCACGGTTTGATAGCGGAAGTATTTGTCTTCCTCGGAGGGCACAATCTTATTTTTAGGAAATTTTTCCAGCGGATTATAACTTGTATTATTTGCGCCAAGGGGTTGGTATAGAAATTCATCAGCCAACTTGTCCAATGACTTGTCATAGGTCTTTTCTATATACTTCTTCATCACGTAATAAGCAACATCGCTATACCGATATCGGTTCGATTTAAGGTCTTGGCGCCCTATGCGATCATAGATGGAATCTTTAAAGGCATCGGTTAAATAGAGGTTATCCGTGACCTTGATTGAGAAGCCATCCATTTGCTTATTTCTATAAAACTCGGAAGAAGGTTTTCTTTTTTCATCCAACGTATTTACATAAAAAGCGATCCAGGCCGGGAGGCGCCCATAATGTGACAAAGCCTTTAAAACCGAAACGTTCCTAAGAGCAGTTTTCGAATATTCAGGTATCAAATCCTGAAACGTATCGTTCAGGGCGATTTTCCCCGTTTCCTCCATCTTCATCAGTATGGGTAAGGTTGCCAAAATCTTGGTCAAGGATGCTAAGTCATATATATCCTCCGTATTGATTTCTGTTTTCGATTGATAGGTTGAGTGTCCGAACCCCTTGTTATAGACGACTTTTCCCTTGCGGGCTACAAGCACTTGTGCACCAGGAAACATCAGGGAATCCAAGCCATTCTGAACCAATTCATCAACTTCGTGCAATTTTTCGGAACTCAGGCCGACACGTTCTGGAAAACTATACCCCAGTCGATGTAAGGAACTAAGCTGTACATTGGTATTCACCGGAAAATCAGCATGGGCGGACACTGGTAACACTCCTTTAGCAGCTATCGCCCCAAAAATAAGCTGGGCGGTTTTTTGCTGGGCAAGCGCACTGTTCTGATAGGCGACCACTACACCATCTATATTCTTAAAAGAACTTACCTCCATAAGGGCATAGGGCTTGGTAAAAACCGCAAGCACAAGGTTCGACCCTCTTTCATCAGCGATCCCTTGCAACCATTCAAGCTCTTGATCGTTCAATTTATAGGCCTTCCATGGACTTTCATTACTCTTATGGTGGCCGATGATTATAAGATTGTAGGCCTTTAGTTTTTCTTTTAAAGTTGCTAGGTCCTTACCGTTCACTTGGGTGACCTGGGCATACTTGTTCAATTCATCGACGAAGGGTTTGTTATCGGCATCCCCGAACTTAACATAGGCTATCTTCTTGTTTTCCAGCTTTTTAATGCCTAAAAGATAGAACTTGTTCTTTACGACGGTTATGGCGTTTTCAATGGCCTCTTCATACACCAAATCGCTTTGTAGGTCATTTAGGTCGTCATATAAGCCATCGATTTGAACTGGTTTATATTGGTTTAGTCCTACCTTGTACTTGGCCTGTAAGATTTTCTTGACCGAATTTGCCAATCGTTCTTCCGTTATCCTGCCTTTTTCATAAGCCTTCAATAGCTTTTCTTTTGCCTTGGCAACCTCGGTAGGCATCAACAAAATATCATTACCTGCCAGAAATGCTGCCAATTCAACATCGCCGTTCTTTCCGTGATCGGCCACCCCTTTCATATTCAAGGCATCGGTGAACACCAACCCATTGAACCCCATTTCTTCCTTCAGGATCCCAGAGATGATCTGTTCGGAAAGGGAGGATGGCAAATCTTCCTTGATTTCCAAACTCGGAACGTTCAAATGCGCAACCATGACACTGCTCAATCCTTCGTTTATCAATTTTCGAAACGGATATAGCTCAAGACTATCCAAGCGTTGTTTTGGGAAATCTATTAAAGGTAAAGCATAATGGGAGTCTGTCGCCGTATCACCATGGCCCGGGAAATGTTTGCCACTAGAAAGGACCCCTGCGCCTTCCATGCCCTTCATGAAGGCAATTCCCTTATTGGCCACATTATCGCGATCTTCACCGAAGGAGCGATTTCCGATGATCGGATTTAGTGGATTGGTATTGATATCGATATCTGGTGCGAAATTTATATGCACCCCCAATCTTTTGGCATGCAGCCCAATTCGTTGCCCTACCTTTTCAACGACTGCATTATCCGTTATAGCCCCTAAGGTCATATTCCAAGGAAAGGCATACGTAGAATCCAATCGCATGGCCAACCCCCACTCTGCATCCATCCCTACCAACATAGGTATCTTTGATTCGAACTGCAATGAATTGGTCAGCTTAGCTTGCCTGACCGGACCACCGGTCGAGAAAATAACACCTCCGATATGGTGATCCCGTATCAACGATTTCATTTTAACAATACTTGCCCTGTCTTGGCCAGATCCCACACCCACCATAAATAGTTGCCCCAATTTCTCATCGAGGGTCATGGCCTCATAAGTGGCATCAACCCACTTTTGCTGCCCCAAACTGTCCTTGACCACCAATGGATTGTTCTGCGCATGTGCCCAGACAATAGATAGTAAGAAAAATGAAAAAATGCTACATAATCGCATATTCGACAAGTCTAAGGAGATAACTTAAAAGCAAAAAGAATATTGCATTTCATCGAATCCCATTCCTTTTCGGAATTGGAACTTACAAATACAATTCCAAATACATATTACATAAATCGGCTATGCCAGCTTTCGGAAGCAGGGACCTCCCAATGTTCCAAAAATTCCCCTTTGTTGGTCACTAAATTATTAAAGACGATGGTATTTTTTGAAACAGCCTTTTGCTTTGCCATTTTCTTGAATTCATTCAACGGTTTGTAGGCTATGAATTCTCCTTGTTTGTAGGAGACATTCATCTTGTCTAAAAGCGCAACATCATACTTCTTTTCCAATTGTTGGATAAAATGCACCGATGCGTCAATGGAGCAACCCGAGGCCGAAGTTTCCGTTTGGTCCAAAGCAAGGATAATAAATCGATGGTAACGTATTTCGTAACCGGCTTTTAAATCGCTTCCATGGGTGGTCCATTCCTCAATAAATGCATCAAACTCCTGCCTTATTTCCGCTATTTCCTGCTGTGTAAAACTGCGATTGGCTTGGTAGATCCAAATTTTGGATGAATCAGGCAAAGCATCGAATGCTGTTAACATAAAAAATGATTTTGGGTGATATGGTTCATAGTCAATTTATAAATCCTCTGCTTGGGCAATCAGTTCGGCTATATCCATAACCACGATTTTATCTTCTTTTTCCTTGCTTTTGACCCCATCGGTCATCATCGTATTACAGAAAGGACAGGCAGCGGCAATAATCTCCGGTTTGGTTTCCAAGGCCTGTTCGGTACGCTCAACGTTTATGTCCTTATCCCCTTTCTCAGCTTCCTTGAACATTTGGGCTCCCCCGGCACCACAACAAAGTCCATGGCTTTTACAGTTTTTCATTTCAACCAACTCGGCATCCAACTTTCTGATCAGCTCCCTTGGGGTTTCATAGACATTGTTCGCCCTGCCCAAATAACAGGGGTCATGAAAAGTGATCCTTTTTCCTTTGAAGGATCCCCCTTCCATTTTAATACGGCCTTCATCCAACAATTGCTTTAAAAATTGGGTGTGGTGCAGCACTTCATACGTACCTCCCAATCCTGGATATTCATTCTTTAGGGTATTGAAGCAATGCGGGCAAGCAGTAACCACTTTCTTCACCCCATAGCCGTTCATCACCTCTATATTGGTAACGGCCTGCATCTGAAACAAAAATTCATTCCCAGCCCTTTTGGCGGGGTCTCCGGTACAACTTTCCTCGGTCCCCAATACGGCAAAAGAAACTTCGGCCTTATTGAGAATCTTCACAAATGCCTTCGTTATTTTCTTTGCCCGGTCATCAAAACTGCCTGCACAGCCCACCCAAAATAAAACTTCAGGTTGCTTGCCGGCGGCAAAAAGTTCGGCCATTGTCGGTACTTTTATTTCACTTCCCATACTCAGGATTCATTTTTTCCTAGGATTCATCTTTCCAATTCAATCTATCCATCTGATTAAAGGGCCAAGGTGCTCCATTATTCTCTATATTGCCCATCATATTGTTCAAATCAGCTGGTGCGGCTGATTGTTCCATCACAAGGTATTGCCTCATATCCATAATTATCGACAAGGGGTCGATACTTACGGGACAGGCTTCCGTACAGGCATTGCATGACGTACAGGCCCATAGTTCTTCCCTGGTGATATAATCATCCAATAATTGTTTGCCATCATCGACAAATTTACCCTGGTTGGCATCCAAATTCTTTCCGACCTCTTCCAACCTATCCCGGGTGTCCATCATGATCTTACGGGGAGAAAGCTTCTTGCCGGTAAGATTCGCTGGGCATTCACTCGTACACCGACCACATTCGGTACAGGTGTAGGCGTTTAGCAATTGTACCCAACTAAGATCCGTTACATCGGATGCCCCGAACTTTTCAGGTTCCGCCACACCTTCCGCCGGTGCAGCATATGGATCTGCATCGGGATCCATCATCAATCGCACTTCCTTGGTAACCGAATCCAGATTCTTGAATTTACCCTTTGGTTCCAAATTTCCATAATAGGTGTTAGGAAACGCCAACAGAATATGTAAATGTTTGGAATAGTAGAGGTAATTCAAAAAGAAAAGGATGCCAACAATATGCAACCACCACGCACTACGCTCGATAAAAACAACGGTTTGGGCTGCCATTCCATCAAAAAGGGGTACAATAAATTGGCTTATTGGGAAGGAACCCGCCTCGGTATAGTGCACAGCCCCAAGTTGTTGCAACTTGAAATCTGCGGCGTTCATGGTCAAAAACAGGAACATTAATACCAATTCGATATATAAAATCATGTTACCGTCATTTTTGGGCCATCCTTTCATTTCCGGTTTCATAAAACGCTGAAGCCGTATGACGTTCCTGCGAATCCAAAAAACAATCACGGCCACGATGACCAAAAATGCCAAAATTTCAAACGAGGCGATCAAAACATCATATACCACGCCTAGCCCTGCAAATATCCTATGCGTTCCTAAAAGTCCATCCAAAATTATTTCAAGGACTTCAATATTTATGATTATAAAACCGACATAGACCAGAATATGCAATATACCTGCGATGGGTCTTACGACCATTTTTGATTGGCCCAGAGCGATCTTGGCCATATTCTTCCAACGTTGCGGCTTATTATCATTGACATCAACCGACTTGCCCAAGTTAATATTCCTAACTAATTTTTTTACGTTGCGGGCAAAAAAAATGATACCTACAAGTAGGATCAGGGCAAATAGTATGTTGGGAAGATATTCCATTTAGGGTTGTTCTATTTCTTCGGCAGGATCATTTTCAGGAAGGGCATATTCCGTTTGCTTTTTTCCAAAAACCGAAACATTGACATATCTTTTAGGGTTCAAACGAAAATCCTGTAACAACAGGTCCAATTCCTTAGAGGCATTCGTTAAATTCGTGTATAACTCCTCGTCTTTCATAAGTTTCCCCATGGTACCATCACCCTGTTCTATCTTGCCCAGTATCTTATCCAAATTAGAGACGGTCGATTCCAAACTGGCCAATGTACGGCCTAGTCCGGCGTTATTCAAAGAATCGGATAGTTTTGCAAAATTCGAGGATAGCGCATTGAAATTGGTCAATGAACTGTCTAATTTACCTTGGTTTTTCTGCAACAGTTTATTAAGGATTTCCGCACTTCCCCCTAAGCTTTTCATGAGGTCATTGAGGCCCGCGATGGATTGCCTTAGTTCATTTTTCGTCTTTACATCCAACACCTCGTTAACACTGATCAATATACTATCCGCATTGGTAAAGGCGCCCTCGATCTTTTGTTGTAAGGGTGTAAGTTTCTGTTGCACCAATTCGGTCAGTCCAGGCCGTGTCGACGAGGTAAGCGTATCTCCTGATTGTGCATTGGGGGCTCCGTCGAATACCGGCCGTATCTGTATGCCTTTGCCACCGATAATCCCCGTGTCATACAATTCTGCCATACTGTTCTTTGAGAAGTTGAATTCATTGTTCACGGAAAAGGTCACCAAGAGGTTACCCGTTTCATCTTTGAACTTTATATCATTGACGATACCTACATTATACCCATTGATAGAAACCTGGGTCCCTGGCTGAAGTCCACCCACATGTGAATAGATCGCATAGAACGTTTTGCTATTATCGAATAAAGGTGTTGATTTTAAATAGCTGAAACCTAAAATAAAAAGTAGGATACCCCCAACTACGATTAATCCCGTTTTAATTTCCCTGGATAGTTTCAAATTCATTGCTTTATCGTTATGAACAAAATTAGAAATAAAATTAAGACTGCTGATGTTATTCCGAAACGTATTTCAGGGCCTCTGTTACCGGTATTCTTTCACCTTCCTTATAAGCCACAATATAAGCACCGGAGAACCCCTTTACATCAGCATTCGCTTTTAGCATTTTTGCCTCGTTATATGAAGAGGTCATCCCATACATATATCGAAAAAGGTTTTGATAGGGTTCTCGTGATATTCTACCCAAGCCTTTGAAATTTTGGGGAATTAATTCCAAATCCTTGGCCGTTGCCATAATTTGAACCTTGAAGGTCACCTTAGGCCGCACGGCAGCAGGTTCTGGTTTTGCGACTTCAACCACGGTCTCTTTTTCCACCTCGACATTCCCGGCAGCGGTTTTTGGGGCCTCAATCGCCTTTTTTTCGGAATCCCCCTCTACCGCTACTGCTTTGGATTCGGGCATATCTTCTTTCTTAGGAGGTGTGATGACGGTTACCGCAGTTTCG
This sequence comes from Maribacter sp., assembly GCF_049667165.1. Classification (GTDB taxonomy): domain Bacteria; phylum Bacteroidota; class Bacteroidia; order Flavobacteriales; family Flavobacteriaceae; genus Maribacter_A. The sequence continues at coordinate 8,999 of NZ_JBATHS010000020.1, read as the reverse complement.
GTTTTTGGTGTTTCTGCGACCTCTTCTTTATTAGGTAGCTCCTTCTCAACAATCTCACTCGGTTGGTCTGTTTTAGCGGTATTGACACTGTTTTTATAATAAAGAATGGCTTCTGCTATGGCCTTACCTATTTCGGTCTGACCCTTTTTTGAATTCAAATAGGCCCCTTCATCCTTATTCGTAAGAAAACCGGTTTCAACCAAGACACTGGGCATGAAGGTCTGGTGCAATACGATAAAACCAGCTTGTTTAACTTTGCGGTTGATGCGATTCAATTTTCCAGAAAAATTATCCTGTATCATTTTTGCCAAGGCAATACTTTGGTCCAAGAATTCCTCTTGCATAATGGTCAGCCCTATAATCGATTCTGGGGAGTTTATATCATAGTCCGCATATCTATCCTCATAATTATCCTCGAGATAAATTACTGAATTTTCTTTCTTTGCGATTTCAAAGTTCTGTTTGTTTGCATGTAATCCCAGAACAAAGGTTCCTGCACCATGGGCATCGGAGGAATGCGAATCACAATGCACCGAAACAAATAGGTCCGCATTGGCCTTATTGGCGATTTCACCACGAACATATAAGTCAACAAAAGAGTCGTCCTTTCGCGTATAAATGACGTTTATATCAGGATTGGCCTCCAAGATTCTCCCAACATTGAGTACAATGTTGAGTGCTATGTTCTTTTCAAGGTACCCATTCCCTAAATTACCCGGATCGTGACCCCCATGACCAGCATCCAATACGACAATGAACTTCCTATCATTCCTACGAGGGCCATTGTCCTTGATAAATGATGAAAGTAGTAAGGACATAAGAATTAAGGCGGTAAGAAAAAAACGTTTCATATTCATATTCATATGGAGATTTGAGGATCTTTAATTGGTTAAATTTATTGTAATACCCTATTAGGGGAACAAAAAATATATGTAAGTTTGACTTCTTTAAAGTCAAGCCAAACCTTTACAAAAATAGGATATATAGCCTTGCAATCAAATAAACACTATTTACTTTTCCTATTCCTACTTATAATTGGTGGCATTTCTACTCGCGCTCAGGAGGATAAAGTCGTGCCCTTGCCTATAAAGGCTGTGGAAGATACCATCGTGGCACCCCTACTTTCAACAGCGGAATTCAATAAAGAGTTCGTTAATGACTCATTAAAAGTGGATACGGTTCAAACGAAACCACCCTTATTACTGGATATTATCAAGTACAAGGCCAAGGATTATGTAAAACTGAGTCAAAAGGACCAAAAGATATATCTCTACAACGAAGCTGAAATCCAATATCAAGATACAGAGCTTAAGGCGGGTATCATCATAATGGATTATGTGAAAAACGAGGTATATGCCGGTCGTATAAAGGATTCCTTGGGCAATTATTCCCAGCTTCCCTATTTCAAGCAAGGACAGAATGAGGTGATTCCCGACTCGATCCGCTTTAATTTCGATACCCAAAAAGCCATCATTTGGAATTCAAGGACGGAACAACAGGCAGGTTTGGGCCAATTGGGGAGCGATGCCATGAAAGTTTATGCGGATATTACCAAAAAAGAAAACGATTCGGTCTATTTTTTAAAGGAAGGCAGGATTACCACATCGACCGACACCATAAATCCCGATTATTATATACGGATACGCAAGGCGAAGTTCGTGCCCAAAAAGAAGGTGATCGCTGGGTACAGCAACTTATATATAGCCGATGTGCCTACTCCCATTGCCTTGCCCTTTGCTTACTTTCCGCTCACCGTAGGCAGGTCTGCCGGAATCATGATGCCGACCTTCGGAAACCAGGCCGATCGGGGGTATTTTCTTCAGGATATAGGGTATTATGTGCCCTTGGGAGATTATGCCGATGTTTTGGTTACAGGGGATTTTTATACCAATGGCAGTTGGGGTTTCAAAACCCAATCGGTATATACCAAACGCTATAAATATAGCGGAAACATCAACTTTAGGTTCGAGAATTTAGTGACGAGTCAAAAAGGGTTCAGCGATTATAGCCTTACCAAAAACTGGAACATTCAAATGTCACATTCCCAAGATACCAAGGCAAGCCCAAATTCCAGGTTTTCGGCATCGGTGAACATGGGTAGTAGCGAATATTATCGTAATTCGTTACAACAACGAAATTTGCCCAACACCCAAAACAACACCTTGTCTTCGTCTATTTCCTATTCAAAGACCTTTCCGGCCTATCCATCGGTGAATATGAGCTTAACGGCCACACATAGCCAGAACACCAATACCAAAATAATTGAATTGAGCCTTCCGACCTTACAAGCGAGTATGGAACGCGTTTACCCGTTCGCCAAAAGGGACGGGATTAAAAAAGGGATCATTCAAAATATCAATTTTCAGTACAATTTAAGTGCCGCGAACAGAATATCGACCACAGATGATGATTTTTTAAAGGCTGAAATGTTCGATGGTGCCAGGGTCGGCGCAAAACATCAATTACCTATCACCACCAATTTCAAGATTGCGAAATTTTTCAGTGTCAGTGTCGGAGGTAGTTATGAGGATGTGTGGACCATGCAAACTTATAACAAAAGCTATGATACGGAGCAGGCTAAGGTGGTTACCGATACCATTAGCGGCTTTGACCGTTTCAATAAATATAATTTCAATGCCAGCATAGGAACCACATTATATGGCACATTCAATTTTGGGGAAGATAAAAAAATACAGGCCATTCGCCATGTTATGCGTCCCTCTGTGAGTTATGGCTATGCGCCCTCCTTTGAACAATTCTATGATGAATATGATATCGATGCCAATCCCATTACGGACAACTCGGTGCAGTATACCAGATTTCAAGGAACATTGTATGGTTCCCCCAGCCTAGGCAAATCGAACAGTCTTAGCTTCTCTTTGGCCAATACCCTGGAAGCGAAGGTAAGGGACAAGGACTCAACAGCCACCGAACCAAAGAAGGTGCCTATCTTAAGCAACTTCAATATTTCAACAGGGTATAATTTTGAATCGGACTCCTTGAAATTAAGCCCGCTTAGCGTAAATGGTGGGACAACGCTTTTGAACAACAAGATGTCGGTGAATTTCTCAGCAGGACTCGATCCTTATGCCATTGATAACAATGGACGAAGGATAAACACCCTGAACATGAATAATGGGGGAAGCCTTTTTCGACTGACGCGTGCCAATATGAATGTTGGGTATTCCTTGAGCAATGAAACCTTTAAAAAAGATAAGGACGAAGACAAGGAAGATGATATAAGTCAATTCGATTATGTGGCCCAAAGTGGAGGCCGAACGGACGACCTCTTTGGAAGGGCCGATAGTTTTCAAGACAACCCAATGAAAGATCCTAAAGCCGGTGAGGATGTCGAAAATCCTATTTACGGTACTAAAATACCTTGGAATCTGAGATTGGCATATTCTGCCTCTTACTCGAATGCGGCACGGCAAAATGAATTCAGTAGCCATTCTTTGATGTTCACAGGGGATATTGAACTATCGCCAAGATGGAAGGTTGGCGGCTCTTCCGGTTATGATTTCAAAGGCAAAGGATTTACGTTGACCCAATTACGTTTTGAACGGGATTTAAAGAGTTTTGTGATGCGTTTCAATTGGACGCCCTTTGGCACCTACAAAAGATGGTATTTCTTTATCGGGATCAAGAGTTCCATCCTTAGTGATTTAAAATGGGAAAATAGAAGCCAACGATCGAGGTAATGCTTGCGTTGAATGTTGTTGGTTGAGAGTTGATGGGGGGTTAGTGATCAGTAGTCAGTAGTCAGTAGTCAGTAGTCAGTAGTCAGTAAAAGAGTTAAAACAATTAACGAAACTTATACACCTTACCTTTTTTACTTTTTTACTAAACACTTCTTACTTTGTACCTTCTACTTTGTACCTTGTCATTTTCCCAATAGCCAATAGCCAATAACGAATAGTATACTCTAGTTCTAAACTTTATTTATAAACCACCTATGAAGACCATAATCAATACTGAAAATGCCCCCGCTCCGATCGGACCGTATAACCAGGCCATTTTAACTGGGAACACCCTGTATATTTCAGGTCAAATACCGCTCGACCCGGTAACCGGGCAGCTCGTAGAGGGCGATATAGCCAAAGAAACCAAACAATGTATGGAAAACCTCAGCGCCATTCTAATAGCCGCGGGGATGACCTTTGAAAATGTAGTCAAATCGTCGATATTCATTAGTGACATGAACCAATTCTCTGCCATTAATACGGTTTATGGCGGTTATTTTGACCCAGCCAATGCGCCCGCTAGGGAAACTGTGGAAGTGGCAAACCTGCCAAAATTCGTGAATGTTGAAATATCGATGATCGCTGTTCTTTAGTCAGTGGTCAGTGGTCAGTAGTCAAAATAAGAAAAACTTCGTCTTGGACTAGAAATAGGTTTTGTCTAAAATGAAAAAGGGAAATCAGGCATGACCTCTCGGCCTGAACTTGCCGAAGTAAGGCTATGCCTGATTTTCTTGACTGTCCGCACCAAAAATCCCTTCATTTTAAGCGCATTCCCACTGAAACACTAATTGGTATCAGTCATTGGTCATGATGAACAGTGGAAGCATCTCAAAGTTTTTATAATAGGGATGTAGCTTTGGACGGTTATAGAACTTCTCTACATTTACAAACTTTTTGGTTTCTGTGACAACTTCTATCGGGACATGGTCATAGCGTCCATTTTTTAAGACTACCATGCGGCCATATATTCCTTTTAGTATTAAATCGAGCGCAAGATTCCCATAGGCCGTTGGCACAATAGAATCAATAAAATCAGGATCTCCGCAGCGTACCAGGTATCCGAGTTTCTGATTGATCACATTTACCCGGTTCCCCTTATTATATTTAGGGGATAATTTTTTTAATGCAAGTGAGACTTCATCCCCAATACCCCCAAGTTTGGCATGGCCAAAGGCATCTTTTTCCATCCCTTCATATTTCATTTCACCCCCTTTGAATGTTGCCCCTTCGGATATAAGAACAATAGAATAATTACTAGGGTTTCTATTCCTGTCCTCAGTGAGTAATTCTGTTAGGAGTTCAATATCAAAGGGTACCTCGGGTATCAGACATCTATTGGCTGCTCCGGCCAGAGTGGGTAACATTGCGGTAAACCCCGCATAACGTCCAAATACTTCCATTACCAAAAATCTCTCGTGTGAGCCCGCTGCAGTCCGAAGACTGTTTGTATGACTAATGGTTCTGGTAACACAGGTGCTAAATCCAATGCAGTAATCCGTTCCAGGAACATCATTATCCATGGTTTTGGGAATAGCCATGACTTTTACACCCTGTTTAAAAAGATGTACAGCATAACTAAGGGTATCGTCACCCCCAATGGCAATTAAATAGTCTACGCCGAGCCAATCAAGGTTTTTGATTACTTCAGGCGTTAGATCATTCATTTCTTTATTATATGAATCCCTTAGATGTGCAGGCACCATCAATTTTGATACATGACTTGCCCTAGTCCTTGAAGTATGCAGGAATGTACCTCCGGTTCTTGCCGCTTTGTTCACCACAACTTGGGACAATTCATTGAAGTTATTACTATTGTCGTGTTTACTGCTTCTAACAATATCTATTAAACCTCCCCATCCTCTTCTAAATCCAATTACCCTGTAGCCCTCACGAATGGCTCTGAATGTAACGGCCCTAATAGCCGGATTGAGTCCAGGGACATCTCCGCCACCAGTCAAAATACCAATAGTTCCTTTGATTTTATTTACTTGTGCCATAATATATATGTATTTAAATGCCTATTCAAAACCAAGACCAAAAAAAGGTATGTTAAAGTACTAAATTATGCTGATAATCTTATTAACATTTCCTAAAAAAAACCTTAGAAATGGAGCATTAAAATGGCTATATCGCCGTATCTTTAATTGTAGTTTAAAACAGCACTATTATGTCATTAAACATTGAGAAAATTTTAGGCAAAGAAGCCAGTTACCTGTTAGATCATAAGTGTAACACGGTAAAGAAAGAACATTTACATCTACCCGGTCCGGATTTCGTGGATCGTGTTATGACAACCTCGGACAGAAACCCTGTCGTACTTAGAAATATGCAAACCTTGTTTAATAATGGACGTGGGGCGGGTACCGGATATGTGTCTATACTGCCTGTAGATCAAGGTATTGAACACACAGCAGGCGCCTCGTTCGCGCCAAACCCAATATATTTTGATCCGGGAAAGATTGTTGAACTTGCTATTGAAGGCGGTTGTAATGCCGTTGCATCCACTCTTGGTGTCCTTGGGTCTGTATCTAGAAAATATGCACACAAGATTCCGTTTATCCTTAAATTAAACCACAACGAACTACTGACCTATCCTAACAAATTTGACCAAATCATGTTTGCCAGTGTCGATCAGGCTTTTCAAATGGGATGTATAGCGGTCGGGGCTACTATTTATTACGGTTCGGAAGAGAGCAACCGACAGATAGAGGAAGTGTCCAAGGCTTTCGAATATGCACATGAATTGGGAATGGTAACCGTTTTATGGGCATACCTGCGTAATCCCGCTTTTAAAAAAGACGGAAAGGACTATCATGCATCTGCTGATCTTACAGGGCAGGCCAATCATTTGGCAGCGACCATTCAAGCGGATATCGTAAAACAAAAACAGGCTGAAAATAACGGTGGTTTCAAAGCTATCAATTTTGCCAAAACACATGACAAAGTGTATTCAGAATTGACTTCGGATCATCCAATTGATCTTACGCGCTATCAAGTGATCAATTGCCTTATGGGCAGGGCAGGATTAATTAATTCTGGTGGATCTTCAGGTCAGAATGATTTGGCTCAGGCCGTTAAAACTGCTGTAATCAATAAACGTGCAGGCGGTATGGGAATGATCTCCGGTCGAAAGGCCTTCCAAAAACCCATGAAAGAGGGTGTTGAGCTTTTAAATGCCATTCAAGACGTTTATTTGGACAAGAAAATCACTATTGCGTGATTTACATCTAAATATTACCAAAAACAAAGCCCTGACGGTCCACCGTCAGGGCTTTGTTTTTGTCAGCTAAGGCACAACCTCTCTTAAACAGGGTATTACACCTAGAGGCCTTATAAATGGCAATCTTATGGAAGGTGATATTTCAAAAGGGCCAAACCATTCTAGATACTCATAAAGTCAACCTCCTTGAAGTAGGGATGACTTTGAAGAAGATGGTCGAGATATCGATATTCATCAGCAATATAAACCGATTTTCAGAAACAACTGAGGTTTACGGTATCAGTTCCGATGTTACAACTGCTCTCTCACGAGATATGGTTGAATTCATCAATCTCCAACAAAATTCGGGACTATCGAAATATCGTTGATTGCAGTGAAATAGTGACTATAAGGTCTCTCTATGAAATTCCATCAGTCCTTCAATTGGTTTTTGACGAATAACACCAACTATCAAATCATTTCGTTCAAGGACTGTAGTAAGTTCATCCTTTAAATAATGGGCGATACTGCCCACAAAATTGATAGGCACTTTCGTAGCCAGTTCAAATTGCATGATATAGTTATTCACGAATTGCTGGAAACCTTTATCGATAACCCCTTTACAGTAGGGATGCTCTTTGTTTTCGATCATAAACCTGGCAAAAGTGGCCAAATAGGTATTAGGATTGGGTTGCTTATACAAGTTTTCCTTAATAACATCGGCTTCCAAATCATACTCTTTGGCAAATTTCATCCCTAATGCTTGTGGCATTTTATGGAAATAATAATCCCTAATCAATTTTCGACCAAAAAAATTCCCACTTCCATCATCCATTGGAATATAGCCCAATGAGATTACTTTTTGAAAAAGTTGATTTCCGTCATAATAACAGCAATTGGAACCGGTTCCCAATATACATACAATGGCTTGTTGCCCTATTTTGGTTGTTGAATATATTGCGGCATACGTATCCTCCCTAACTTCAGTTTTGGAATTTGGAAAGAAATCACTGAATATTTCCTTTAGAAAATTTTTCATGCGATCCGTACCACAACCTGCCCCATAGAAGTACAATCGACTTACATCGTCCTTATTTTTTGAAAGTTCATAATTATTGGCCAAACGATCCTCAATCACCGAACGCGTCAAGACCTCTGGGCTTAACCCTAAGGTTTGGGTCATAAATAATTGGTTTCCTTTTTCATCAAGAGCTATCCAATCGGATTTTGTAGCACCACTATCAACAATTAATATCATAGGTCACTATTTAAGAACAATCCTGAAAATCATTGGTATCAACAAATTTTCAGGATTGTATGAAGATAATAATTTAGACTTAAAGACTATGCACGTATTGCGCCAAGTCTATCATTTTATTTGAATATCCTGCTTCATTGTCGTACCAAGAGACAACTTTCACAAACTTAGGGCTTAATTGTATCCCAGCGCCCGCATCAAAAATACTTGTGCGACTGTCACCAACAAAATCCTGTGAAACCACTGCTTCTTCCGTATAGCCCAAAACACCTTTCATAGGACCTTCCGATGCTGCCTTCATGGCTTTCTTGATTTCCTCATACGAGGTTTCCTTTTCTAATAGTACCGTTAAATCTACAACGGAAACGTCAGCAGTTGGAACCCTAAGGGCCATTCCTGTTAATTTACCATTCAATTCAGGAATAACTTTACCTACTGCCTTTGCAGCACCTGTTGATGAGGGTATAATATTCAGAAGTGCACTACGGCCACCTCTCCAATCTTTTTTTGAAGGGCCATCAACCGTCAATTGCGTTGCTGTTGTTGCGTGCACGGTGGTCATTAATCCTTCTGCAATCCCAAAATTATCATTCAACACTTTGGCAATAGGAGCCAAGCAATTTGTAGTACAAGAAGCATTGGAGACAATTGTATCAGAAGCTTTGGCCTCTTTATGATTTACACCCATAACAAACATTGGGGCATCTGGTGATGGGGCTGAAATAACCACTTTTTTGGCACCACCATCGATGTGGTATTGTGCTTTTTCCAAATTAGTGAAAATCCCTGTACATTCAGC
>NZ_JBATHS010000019.1:0-7817 GCF_049667165.1 Maribacter sp. | reverse complement strand
TACAATATTCCAATGAACTTCTTCATTCCCCAGACTACCCGGGGAAAACCCTCCAGAACACTTCTTCCGGCCTCCTTAAAGGCAGACCCTGTGTCCCAAAGCGGGTGCAAATATAAGATGGTTTTTTTCTTTACACAATACCTAAATGAATTTTTTTTGAAACCTTTCGTTAAATTCATCATAATACCTTGAATAGCAAGAACCCCAGTGGTAAAAAAAAATTGAATCAGGGATGGAACCATTTGTTTGAGCTCTTTTATAAGCGACCCAACTACGATACCGTACTTATAAAAATCGAGTGGTGATAGCCAACCTGTGCCTGCAGGCAGATCATGTGCCACCGTGTTGGCAGGCCCTTAAAAAACAATCGGTAACTATCAGCTATATTCTTTCTATGTATATGATTTCACCATTTACGAATACTACCTTTTGGAAAAGAGCGATACTGCAGCTATTTAGGAAAAGAAATTCCAGACCAGTCCAAATCGAATTACAAAGTCACGATAGGGATAGTTTGGGGCCGCATAAAAATCGTAGCCCGAAAAGGAGGAATTGAAATGTTCGGCTTTTAGATAGATACGTGTTTGTTGCACTTTGGCATTTATAAAAAAGTCGAGCATCGGAAAGCCACCCAATTTTTCAGTATCCTGTACAAAGAACTCCCCAAGGAGTGGGTTATACCCATCCATCGAATAAGCGCTGAAATACTTGAAGGTAATCCCGGTCTGCAGATACATCGCCTTTTTAAAGACATCCGAGGAAAAATACAGCGTATTCCTAGTCACCAATTGAGGTACGTTGAGTACATCATTGCTTTGCGAAACATTTTGATACATAACCGTATTGTTCAATGCGAAAGCACCCAATCTGAATTCTTTGTTATACTTCACCTTGATATAACTTACACTATTGGCCTCCTGAAAAGGAGCAATGAAGGCTTGTTCTTGATTTTCGACCAATTCCTGTGTTGGATCCGTACCAAAATACGTGTAATTATCCATGTTGGTGAACTTTGCCGATACGTTACCCCATTTTTTTGAGAAAAGCTGAAATTGCAGGCTATTTACTTTTTGGTTTTCAAAATTCGAGGTATTCTGCCAGTTATAATTCTGATAGTCACTTTGGTACAATAAGAAATTAAAGTCTGGCATACGCGCCGATGCGTGTACTGAAAACTCTATTTTGTTATTTTCATTGAACCTATAGCTGGCCGAGGCATCCAAAATACTACTGGTAAGATCACCTGTAAGATTGTACTTCGCATCGCCCTTCACCAAAAATCCGCCAATTTGTTTCGAATACTTGGCACCGAGGTTTATCTCATCGCCCTTTAATTGGCTTTGAATCCGTTGCCCATCGGCAGTGACCAACAAACTATTGAAATAATAGTTATAATGATAAAGGCCTATATTGCCCTGTAACCTGCCCAAAGTGGAATTATAAAATTCGGCATGGAACTCATTGTACATCGTTTTAAGATAGGCCTTGTCATTAATGGGCGTATCAAAAACAGCTCCAAAATATTCGTTTGAACTGCTTTGCTTAAATTGATAATACTTGGTTTCATAATTAAAGGTGTGCCCTATGGCCAAAGAGGTCTTTTCTACCTTACTGGAATCTTTCTGTGTTCTAAGTAATTTATATTGATGCTCTAAAAAATACCGCTTGCCCAAAATCTTATTTTCACCAATATCTGACGAGGTAAATCTTGTATCTATACGCGAGCGATCTAAAAAATCCTCATTGCCGTTTTCAAATTGATCTTCCTTATTTATCAATCCCCCATTTTCCTCTGCCGCTATGTCCTGGGCAGCAATGTGCGCCCGTAGGCTATAACGTCCGTTTTTGGTCACGTAATTGGTGGTTGTCCTAAAATTGCCCGACTCTGTCTGATTCAATTGATATTTTCCCAGCGATCGAAACCCTTTGAATGCCAAGGAAACATTAAAACGTTTTGAAGTATTCAATGTAACCAGGGCATCCAATAACTGCCCCTGTTCGAAGGTAGTTTTAAAGAACAGATCGGACATTGGGGTGGCTACATTATAATAGTCAATATCCTCAACCTCGAAATAGTTGTCATGTTTGGCCCTTGCCCCCAATCTGGGAAACATTTGCCTTCTCTCAAAATCAACCCCCAATTTATTGTAGGGTTGGCCTACATTGGCAAAAGGCATTAATTCAAAATCATCCTTTCGCAAATAATTGTACTTGTATTCTTTTTGTATGGTAAGGGTGGTATCGAGATAGGTAGTATCCCTCGCATAGGAAATGATCTTATAATCCTTAATGGTAATCTCCTGGGCCGCATCGTTCGCAGGTGGCAATTTCCTTTTGGCCATCATTTTAAATCTGGTGGAATCGACTTTTTTACCTGACGGAAGAGAATCTACCTGTGCATTAAGCAATGGGCAAGTACATACAAATAGCAGTAGGAATACGTATTTCATAAAACAGCTTACGAAGCAAAGTTAATTTTTTTGTTTAGAATAATATGTGAAAGTTTTTACAACATAATGCAATAAACCCTCACTTTGCTTTTTATGGACCCTTGATTTGTATCGAAAAAATTAACTTTGTCAACCATCATATCAAACAAGGATGCTTAAAAGATTTCACCATTCATTCGATGAAGTGGGCACCGATGAAGCTGGGCGTGGTTGTCTTGCCGGGCCTGTTACCGCGGCGGCGCTTATCTTGCCCGAACATTTTATGAACTCCTTGCTAAACGACTCGAAACAACTTTCTGAAACCAAAAGGGAGCTCTTGAAACCGATTATCGAGGAAAGTGCCCTGTGTTATGGTGTGGCACACATCTACCCAGAGGAAATCGACAAAATAAATATCCTCAATGCCTCTATATTGGCCATGCACAAGGCCATAGACCAACTTATCGGAAACTTAAAATTCATAATCGTCGATGGCAACCGGTTTAAACCGTACAAGATGGTCCCCTATGAATGTATTGTGAAGGGTGACGGCAAGTATATGAGTATTGCGGCCGCTTCGGTTTTGGCAAAAACACATCGCGACGCTTATATGGTACGATTACATGAGGAATTTCCCATGTACAATTGGAAAAAAAACAAAGGATACCCTACCCAGGAACATCGGGAGGCCATTCGCAAATACGGCATAACCAAATACCATAGAAAAAGCTTTAGACAATTGCCAGAACAGTTGACACTAAAACTTTAATAAACTAACTTTGTGGTAAATCATCAGTAATGAATTCCAGATTTGTTCTTGGCCTTTTCATTGTATTGGTTGTTGGTTGCACCCAACAGCAAAAAAAGGCTTCCTCCCTACTCGATTTCATCCCCCAAAATGCTGGTATCATCTTTAAAATAAACCATTTAAATGGGTTTAAGAGTGACCTCAAAAACAATGATTTCCTTACTAAAATGGAATCGTCAGGGGTATACAAGTCGATTTTGGATGAACTGGAACTTCTCGATAAGGTCACTTCGGAAACAGAATCGTTGTTGGCCTTCTCTGAGGTTGATGCGGATTCTTATGAATTTACCTTTGTAACAATCGATTCAACCAGCATGTTTACCTTGGATAGCGTTCAAAACATCGCAAGAGAAACGATTTCATTTGAAGGTCAAAACATCAATACCTATGATTTGGATGGGAAGGTTATCTATAGCCTAAACTTTGCGGGTAAATTGATACTGACTTCTTCTAAAGTACTCATGGAAAATCTCATCATGGATTTTGAACCCACATTGCCTTCCAGCGAACTAAGGAAACTATACGCAATTGCAAGTTCGACGAAAAATGCCTCCCTGATGATCCATCTTGAGAAAAGCGAATCTTTAACATCATCTATTTTGAAAGCGCATTCCGCTTTGAAAGTATCGAATTTTTCCGATTGGATCCTTGTGGATATCGATGCCACGCAAAACCATCTGCATTTGAACGGGATATCAATGGCGAATGATTCCATTCAAAACTATTTAAGCCTGTTCAAGAATACCAATCCTTTGGCGAATACCACACCGACATTCGCCCCTCGGACGGCCGATGCCATTTTGTCCTTTACCTTTGATGATTACAGCACCTTCGCTTTGAACCAACAGCGGTATTTAAAACAAAGTTTGCCTAAAGACTCTTTATTGAACACCCTTGAGGAGATTGGAATTATCTATCAGAATGGTAATAAAACCGTACTGTTGAACACCTTTGGCTCTGAATTGCTTTCAGCATACCTTACAAGCATCAAAACATCGGAAACGGAATATCAAGGCACTCAAATTCTGACATTAGGCAAGCCCGATTTTTTAAATCCATATTTGAATCCCTTACTTTCTGATTATAAGGCGAACTACTGCACGATTATAGAAAATGCCTTTGTTTTTGCTGAAAAAAATGAGGCCATACAATCGGTCATCAACAGCTATAAGGGCGGATCTTCTTTTAAGGAAACAGATGTATATGCCTCGGCCATGGATGCATTTGCGGAGGAATCCTCCATGCTTTTCATTTCAGATTCAAAGGGTATTGAAAACATCATAGATGAGGATTTTGCCCCAGGAATTAGTGCCGATTTCAAGAAGGCCGACTTCGAGCAGAATACCTTTGCGGCACAAGTCGTGGCCGACCACGGTTTCTTTCACACGAATATGGTCGTTCAACAAACAGGTAGAAAATCAAGTATAAATAAGGTATCACCCTTGTATACGGTGTCTTTGGATGCCGATTTGGGGACCCCTCCACAATTCGTCGAAAATCATATCACCCATAAAAAAGAAATTGTGGTTCAGGACCAGGAAAACAACCTCTACCTGATTTCAACGAATGGAAAACTGTTATGGAAAAAGCAATTGCAAGGACAGATACAAGGGAAAATCCACCAAGTGGATCTTTATAAAAACCGCCGGTTGCAACTTGCTTTTACGACCAACAATCAATTCTTGATCTTGGACCGAAACGGAAAAGAAGTTGCCCCCTTTACAAAAAAATTCGAAGGGGGAAATCTCAACGGATTGGCTGTTTTTGACTATGAAAAAAGAAAAGACTATCGCTTTGTCGTTACACAAGGCACTAAGGTCTACATGTACAATAACAAAGGGGCAATAGTCAAAGGTTTTAAGTATACCCAAGCCGAGAGTCCGATTTTGAGGGCCCCGAAGCATTTGGCAACCTCAGGGAAGGATTATTTGGTCTTTATGCTTGAAAACGGCGCGTTGAAGATCCTAAATCGAGTGGGCAATATACGTACGAAAGTGAAGGGGAATATCGATTTTTCATCAAATGAGGTGTTCCTCTACAAAAACAAGTTCATATTGACCGATAAAAAAGGGGTGTTTTACCAAATTGCAACAAACGGAAAATCAGGTACCACGCCGTTGCGATTGAATGAAGATCACGGGATCGACGCCACCAGCAATACCTTTGTATATATGAACGATAATGTATTGAGCATAAAGGGAAATAGGGTGACACTTGATTTTGGGGTATATTCCAAACCCAAAATATTCTATATCTATGATAAGATATATGTGGGCGTCACCGATATCCAAAATCAAAAAGTTTATTTGTTCGACAGTCAGGCCGTTCCCATATCCGATTTTCCCGTGTTCGGTACTTCACCCATGGATCTTACCGACATGGAGAATAACAGAAAGCTTGAGGTGGTTACCCAAGACCAGAAAAATTCGATCATCGTGTATCAAATGAATTAGGTTATTTTACCGGCTATACAGTTATCCCTACCGTTTATACAATTCTGGCTTCCAACCATATCAATACAGATTTTTAGAGTAAATTCATTGTTAAATTGGGTGGACCAGGAAATAGATTTTCATCAATATTGAAAGCGAAATCCTTGTAATCAACTTATTTTTATATGTACCTTTAAAAGACAATCTGTAGAACATGATTATGAAAAAAACAATATTCCTAGTAGGCCTTGTTTTAGTAATGACAACAATCGCCACCGCCCAAGAGTGTAGCAAGTATTATCCTATGATAGAGGGTGCAACTTTGCAGTATACCAACTACAATAAAAAAGATAAACCTGAGGGTGTCGCCACCTACAAGGTCACCCATGTGGAAACCTCAGGTGATGTTACCAATGCCACCATGGCCATAGAGTTAAAAGATGAGAAAGGAAAGGAAATCTACAAAACAGATTACAGTTTTAAGTGCTCTGGAAATATGGTCACCATTGACTATGAGTCCCTTGTGCCAAGTAGTATGTTCGAACAATATGAAGGCATGGAAATGGATATCTCGGGCACCGATATTGAATTGCCCAATGACCTTAGTGTTGGTCAGCAACTATCGGATGCCAATGTTACCGTTAAAATAAGTATGGGGGGTATTAACATGAACACGACGGTAGATATGGTGAACCGAAAAGTTGAAAAGCAAGAAAGTGTTACCACACCGGCAGGCACTTTCAATTGCTATGTAATCTACAGCGACAATATGATGAAAGCCATGATGGTAAAACAATCGATGCCTTCGCGGGTTTGGTATGCCGAGGGGGTTGGTATGATCAAACAAGAAAGCTATAATAAGGCCGGCAAATCTATAGGCACGACTGTTCTTACAGCATTTAGCAAGTAAACAAGCTAAGGAAATTATAAAAACCGAGGCTTAAACCTCGGTTTTTTGTTATCACGCTGTTGGACTTTTTTGGCAAATAAGCACAAGGTACTGACAATGAAATAATTACTATATTTATTACACTAACCATTGTCATCTATGAAGTACCTTTTACCATTATTCCTGGTACTATTCCATTCATGTTTACATGGACAAGATATTCAATCCATAGAAAAAGATAGACTCATTCAATCTTATTTCAAAGAGGGAGAGGATTACTTTGAAAAACAAGAATTCAATCGAGCCATTCCATTTTTTCTTAAAATTGATTCAATTTCTAAAAATTTTGAGATTAAAAATTCTGTCACTATTACCGCGATGTTACGAAGGGCGGAAATTTCTAAATTGTCCTTTACCCACGAAACTACGAATATGGCCCATAGTTTATTGTATGAGGCCTTGGATGTAGCCAATGAAATTAATGATGTTGAAAGTGAACATTTGACCTACATACAACTTGCCGATATTAATCAAATGATAAGGGAATTCAGTGATGCCAAAAAATATATAGATCTGGCCCTACCCTATTTTAAAAAGCAGGACAATTATGCTAAAGTGGCTCGAACCCTGTTAATGAAGACAGCTTATTATTCAGGCCTCGATAGCCTTAACAAGGCAGAAAAAACATATCTAGATATGATCGCTTACCTATCTGCCGAAGACCATACCCTGGAAAAGGCCAAGGCCATATATTATTATGGTAATTTTTTAGGGAGAAAGAAGAATGAATATGGCAAAGCCATTGATCAGTTAGAAACTGCAAAATCCTTGTTTCAAAAAGTAAAAAGGGACAGTATTGAACTTTTTCATCGTACCATTCGAGACCTCGCTTTTTGTCATAAGCAATTAGGCAATTACAAAGAGGCAAGTAGTTATTATGAAGCAGCTTATGATTTGAAAATAGATTTATTGGAAAAATTCAATAGGAGTACTTCCAAAACCCTTGAAGCCACGTACCAAACCGAGAAAAAGGAACAGGAAATCGCCTTACTCTCTTCACAAAAAGCATTAATAGAACAGCAAAAGAAAAGCCAGCGCAATATACTGATCGGGGGGTTGGGATTGACCTCTTTGGCCGGGCTATTTATATTTACGCTCTTTAGAAATCGCACCAAAAGAAATAATAAACTGAGGGAGTTGGATGCCTTAAAATCGAATTTCTTCACCAACATCACACATGAGTTCCGCACGCCATTGAC
>NZ_JBATHS010000018.1:0-34954 GCF_049667165.1 Maribacter sp. | reverse complement strand
GCTGTAATTGATTTACCAACGGTAGTTACTTTTGCAGTTGCAGATCCAAATTTCTCAACCCTGGTTACTGCGTTGACCGAATTGACTCCTGCGACTGATTTCGTTGCGGTGTTAAGTACACCAAATGGTACTGACCCAGCGCCGTTTACTGTATTTGCGCCAACGAATGAGGCATTTGCAGCCTTGGCCGCTATACCTGAAGAAGATGTGTTGACTCAAGTTTTACAGCATCATGTAATTGCAGGAGCCAATGTTCGCTCTACCGATTTAACCCCAGATGGGGATACTGTAGCCACCACTTTGGAAGGGGATAGTATGACGATTACGCTTCCTGGCACAGGGGACAATATCGCTGATGTCACCGATGGCGCTGGAAATTCAGGTATTGGAATAATCGCCGTGGATGTTCAAGCCAATAATGGGGTAATACATGTATTGAACCAGGTCATGATACCCGATACGACAAATTGATGGATAAATTGATTTGATGATTGAAAAAGCCGCCTTGTGCGGCTTTTTTTTGTGACCAATCCGACAGACAAGGCATTGAGTTTCAATTATTTTGTTAAACTTTTTATAATTAATATTGAACAAGACGCAACCTTTTGTATTATTGTTTATCTTTTTAATGTAAACGTTAAACATTTTAATTTCTAAAAACACCCACTATGAAAAATGTAAAACAACTCCAAAGATTTTTTTTCTTGGCGTTATTATCATTGTTCGTTATATCCTGTGACAAGGATGAGAATGATAATCAAGCCAAGGACGATGTTCAACTGAATATCGTTGAAACAGCTGCAAGCCAAGACGCTTTAAGCGCTTTGGTCGCCGCTTTGACCAAGGCAGACGAAAAGGAAGGTACCGATTTGGTTCAAACCTTAAGTGGCGAAGGGCCATTCACCGTTTTCGCACCAACCAATGAAGCCTTTACGGCACTTCTTGGTGCTTTGGATGGTTATGATTCCTTAGATGATTTTGATACCGATGAGGAGAAAGCCCTTTTGGCCACTATTCTCACCTACCACGTCGTTGCAGGGGTGGCTGCCAAATCCACCGATTTAAGCAATGGGCAAACCATAGCTACCGTTCAAGGGGAAGAGGTGGCCATTAATTTGGATGGCGGTGTTTTTGTACAAGATGCCACCGAAACCGATGCCTCTGTGTTGATTCCCGATGTAATGGCTAGTAATGGTGTAGTACACGTTATTAACAAAGTGCTTTTACCACAAGCAATTATAGATGCTTTGAATGGTGAGGAAGAAGAGGAAGAGGAATTAGGAACCCTTGTAGATATTGTTGTAGAAGCTGAAAGCCTTTCTATTTTGGAAGCTGCCGTGCTTAAAGCGGACTTGGCAGGAACCTTAAGTAGCGAAGGGCCATTTACGGTATTTGCCCCAAGCGATGATGCATTCGTTGCCCTTTTGGATATTTTGGGAGATGATTACAACAGTTTGGATGATTTCGATACCGAGGAAGAAATGATGTTATTGAAAAACATTCTTCTATATCATGTTATACCCGCAGAAGTTAAAGCCGATGACCTCGCTGAAGGATCGGTCGCTACCGCATTGGGTGAAAATTCCATCCATGTTATCGCCTCAGGGGAGACCTTCGTTATAGGGGATGCTTCGGATGTTGACGCCAATATAACAGGGACAGATATTATGGCTTCCAACGGGGTTGCCCATACGATAGATAAAGTTTTATTGCCACAGTCGGCCATTGACTTTGTTACTTCCTTAAGTTTAAAGACCATAGTCGAAATTGCAGTTGAAACCGATGATTTGAGCCTTTTGGTAGGTGCACTCCAACAAGCGAATGCCGGGTTGGTGGAAACTTTAAGTGGTGATGGCCCGTTTACGGTCTTCGCACCGACCAACGAAGCATTTATGGCCTTATTGGATGCCCTTGGGGATGACTACCATAGTTTGGCAGATTTTGACACTCAAGAGGAAAAAGACCTTTTGGTCAAGGTACTGACGTATCATGTTGTTGCTGGTACCGCTGCATTCTCAACAGACTTGAGCGATGGCCAGATGATTGAAACTTTCCAAGGGGAAAGCGTAGGTGTCAATATCAAAGACGGCATGGTACATATCGTAGATGCCACGGACTCAAACGCAACCGTCGTTCTTGCCGATGTAAAGGCCAGTAACGGAGTGGTTCACGTGATCAACAAGGTTTTATTACCCCAAGAGGTATTGGATATACTAGCTGCTTCCAGCTTAAAGACCATTGTTGAAATTGCCGTTGAAACCGATGATTTGAGCCTATTGGTAGGTGCCTTACAACAAGCGAACGCTGGGTTGGTAGAAACCTTAGGTGGAGATGGACCGTTTACAGTTTTCGCACCGACCAACGAAGCCTTTATGGCCTTATTGGATGCCCTCGGAAATGACTACCATAGTTTGGCTGATTTTGATACCCAAGCTGAAAAAGACCTATTGGTCAAGGTATTGACGTATCACGTTGTTGCTGGTGCCGCTGCATTCTCAACAGACTTGAGCAATGGCCAAATGATTGAAACCGTACAAGGGGAAAAGGTAGGAATCAGCCTTATGGGTGGAATGGTCTACATAAAAGATGCTACTGATAACAATGCGAAAGTGGTTTTGGCGGATGTTGAGGCCAGTAATGGTGTGGTCCACGTAATCAATAAAGTGTTGTTGCCTCAAGAAGTTTTGGATATTTTAAGCCCACCAGTTCCTAATATTGTGGAAACGGCACAGAGCGTAGATGAATTGAGTCTCTTGGTTGATGCCTTGATCCAAGCCGATGCTGGATTGGTGGAAGCCCTTAGTGGCGAAGGTCCGTTTACGGTTTTTGCACCGACGAATGCGGCTTTTGAAGATCTATTGGCCCTGATACCCAATTGCGGCTCCATAGCTGATTTCGATACAGATGAAGAAAAGGCCTTATTGGCAAAGATATTGACCTATCATGTGGTCGCAGGGGCAGCAGTAGCCTCCGGAGACCTAAGTGACCATCAGGAAATCGTAACCTTGCATGGCGAATCATTATTTGCAATCATAGATCATGGTGTGGCCATTAGGGATAAAACACATACCGATGCAAACGTAGCCATAGCCGATGTTATGACCAGTAATGGCGTGGTTCATGTTATCGATAAGGTTTTACTTTCCCAAGAAGTGTTAACGCTTTTAGGTCATTAAGTCAGGTATTGTTTAGTTGATTATTTATTGGTTGTTCAAAAACTTCCTCGTGTTAAATTCGAATATCAATCGCATTTAAACTTGGAAGTTTTTTTATGGTATTTCCGCATCTTAAATCACCTTAATATTTTACAAACAACAATACCAGAACCTTTGGCATACATAATCAGACGCTTTACAACTTTTAATTCGTAAACGGACTATTTAAACCCATCTTTGAACTCCCAAATCTTACCAAACTAAACCTAATTAATGCTAAAAGCCCTGACGAAACTGCCAGGGCTTTTTTTATTGATATGTTGCACTTTTAGAGCGAAGTGGAATTGCAGATAATCGTTGTTTTCAGCAACCGATTTTATTTTCTACCAGTTTTCTTTTGTTCTTCTGCCTGCTCCATCATTTCGCGCATCTTACGTTGAAATTTATTCTCCTTTTTGGGCTTCTGTTTATTCACCTGTATCTGTGCATGGATCTTTTCATCGTCCAGGATGAACTTTTTGATAGCCAACATGATGAAAATGGTAATCAGGTTTGATACAAAGTAGTATAAACTCAAGCCACTGGCATAGTTGTTAAAGAAGAAGAGCATCATAAATGGCATCAAGTACATAATGAACTTCATGTTCGGCATGCCCGGTTGCTGCGGCATATTCTGGCCTGTGGTCATCATCATATAAAAGAAGATGGCTATTGATGCCAAAATCGGGAACAAACTTACATGATCGCCATAAAAGGGAATTGAAAATCCTTCCGGAAATTGATAAATTGTATCGAAAGATGAAAGGTCATCTGCCCATAAGAACGATTTTTGACGTAATGCAAAGGAGGTTGGGAAGAACATGAACAGGGCATAGAAAATCGGCATCTGTAAAAATGCGGGCACACAACCGCTCATGGGACTGACCCCGGCCTTGTTATAAAGCTTCATGGTCTCTTGCTGCTTTTTCATTGCATTATCCTTATACTTTTCACCCAACTCGGTAATCTCAGGTTTTAAGACTTTCATCTTTGCTTGGGACAGGTACGACTTATAGGTCACCGGTGACATGGCCAAACGAACTAAAATTGTCATAATGACAATGGCTATTCCATAAGGGAAGTACGTACTTAAAAAGGAATAAAAAGGAGTGAATACATACCTGTTGATCCAGCCAAAAATCCCCCAGCCAAAAGGAATTGAATCTGCCAGTCCTAAATCTTGGTACTCCTCCAACACATCAACATCCGTTGGGCCGTAATACCAATTCAGATTCTGGGAAAGCTCGCCCCCATTCATCTCCAATGCCACTTTGGAATCGTACATCTTGGTAAATCCGAAGGTTCTACTTTCCTCTTTCACCAAGTTTACCGACGATAATTCCGCTTTCTTGAATTTTTCCTTCGTGGCCAGGATCGAGCTAAAGAAATGCTGTCGGTACGACAACCATTTCACATCCGATTCGATCTCCTCATCATCACTGCCCTCAGAGAGTTTGCTTATTTTCCCATCTTCATGGTTATAGGTAAGACGCGTATACCTGTTTTCGTATTCAATACTCTTTGAATGGCGGATTCCTTTTAATTGCCACTCCAATTGGATAGGACTGCTACTATTGATTACCCCATTCAACCCTTGGGAACGAATAGTGAAATCAACCAAATAATCATTCGGTTTCATCTCGTACCGATATTCAAGATATTTATCAGGCGACACCTTGGCTTTCATTGAAAGCACTTGATTGTCCCCATTTTTCTCCGTAGAGGGCTCAAAGTAAAGGTCCTTGGTATTCAGCACCCTATTGTCAGTGGTAGAAAAATTCAGGCCAAAAGAGGCATTCCCATCCTTTACCAAATATACCGGGACGGAATCATAGGTCACGAATTTCCGCATTTTGGCCTCAGTAATCTGTCCTCCCTTATTGCTTATTTTCAAGGTGACCAATTCATTTTGCAAGGTAGAAACGCCATCTGAAGGTGCCGTAAAACCAAAAGCCCCGATGGCACTTTTATAATTGGCAACGGTGGTGGAATCCTGAAGATCTATGGCCACGGGAGCCTCTTCGGTGACTACGGGTGTTTCGTCCGTTTTCGATTCGGCCTCGACCTGTTCTTGTTTGGCTTTTTGGGCCTCTAGTTCTTCCGGTGTAGGTCTGTTTTGGTAAAACATGAAAATAAGTATCCCAAAAATCAACACAAAGCCGATAATAGAATTAATATCTAATTTCTTTTCTTCCATTTAAAATTGAATTTGTACCCACCCGTACTTCGTGAAGGTCATAAACAGTCTGCAAATATATGTCCAAATAGGCAGTTTATGCCATACTGGCATTAGTTTGTTCTTTTTTATGGATTAATGCAGCCTTGACCAACCCGACAAATAAGGGATGAGGATTTGCTACGGTACTTTTATATTCAGGATGGTACTGTACCCCGATAAACCAAGGATGATCGGGCAATTCTATGATCTCGACCAAGCCTGTCTCCTTATTGATACCGGAGGTCACTAACCCGGCACTTTCCAATCGGTCCTTATAATCGTTGTTGAATTCATACCGGTGACGGTGACGCTCCGAAATATCCACAGCCCCATGATACACTTTTTGCACCAAGGTGCCGTCTTTCAAATGACAATCCCAAGCCCCCAATCGCATCGTTCCTCCTTTATTGGTAATCGTCTTTTGTTCTTCCATTAAACTGATCACGGGATCTGGCGTACTCCCATCCATTTCGGTGGAATTGGCCTTGGCAAGACCCAATACATTACGCGCAAATTCAATGACCGCCATTTGCATACCCAGACATACCCCTAAAAACGGAATTTTGTTTTCCCGGGCATAGCGCACGGCTTCGACCTTCCCTTCGATGCCACGCTCCCCAAATCCTGGGGCCACCAAAATACCGTCCAATCCATGTAATTTTTTTTCAATGTTCTTCTTGGAAAGGTGTTCCGAATGGATGAATTGTACATTCACACGGACCTCATTACTGGCTCCCGCATGTATGAAAGATTCCAAAATGGACTTATAGGAATCCTGCAACTCTACATATTTACCGACCAAACCAATGGTTACCTCGTGTTTGGGATTTTTATGACGGTACAGGAATTCATCCCATTGTTTCAAATCAGGGATGGTAGCATCAGGTAATGCCAATTTTTTTAGGGCTACGGTATCCAAACCTTCCTCTTGCATAAGGATGGGCACATCGTATATCGTTGAGGCGTCAATCGATTGAATTACCGCTTCGCGCCGTACATTACAGAATAAGGCAAGTTTGTCCTTGATTTCATCCGATAATTCGTGTTCGGTTCTACAGACCAGGATATCGGCTTTAATTCCGCTCTCCATCAAGGTTTTCACCGAATGTTGTGTAGGTTTTGTCTTAAGCTCCCCGGCAGCCGATAAATACGGCACGAGTGTTAAGTGTATTACAATGGCATTATTGTCGCCCAACTCCCATAACAACTGGCGTACGGCCTCTATGTAGGGTAGGGATTCAATATCACCCACAGTACCTCCGATTTCGGTAATTACGATATCGTATTCACCACTTTTGCCCAGTATCTGAACCCGCTCCTTGATCTCAATGGTAATATGGGGCACGACCTGAACGGTTTTGCCCAAAAACTCCCCACGACGTTCTTTCTCGATGACACTCTGGTAAATCCTTCCCGTCGTTACGTTATTGGCTTGGGAGGTCTTTACATTCAGAAAACGCTCGTAATGCCCTAGGTCCAAATCGGTCTCCGCCCCATCATCGGTCACATAGCATTCCCCATGCTCATATGGATTCAGGGTTCCTGGATCAACATTGATATAGGGGTCTAATTTTTGGATGGTTGTTTTGTAACCCCTAGCTTGAAGTAATTTGGCCAAGGATGCGGCTATAATCCCTTTTCCAAGAGATGACGTAACCCCACCGGTTACAAAAATATATTTCGTCTGTGACATGAAGCGTTCGATTGAGTTCGTAACGCAAGCAAAAATACAAATTGCATTAACAAAATGTAGGGATTACCTAGGAAATTCTTTCTGAATCTTACGAACAAGGGGTTCCAAACCATTGATTTTAATCTCTAACATCGACCGTAGTAAGTCCCCAAGCTTTCCATCGGGAAATCCTTTTTGCCGATACCATACCAAATAGGGCTCGGGCAGATCGACCAAATAACGATTTTTGAACCTACCGAAAGGCATTTTATAATGGGCAAGCTCAATAAGTTTCTTATAATCTGGTCGTATCTCCATAGGATTTATCTCAAGGAATTTTCCAAAACCATATTTTACCCCTCATATTCTTACCCTTATAAACAAAAGATCACTCGGTCAATGCCGCCTCAATTTTGGCGTTCCAAAGCAATTGTTGTTCCTCATTCCTTGAAAAATTGGTCTCCTTATCATAAAGGTCTTGAAACGCTTCCAATTCTTCAAGAATTTCGCGATAAATGGTTTTTACCTCAGCCTTGACATTGTTGGTGAATGTTGCTGTTGCCAAACGCGCTCGCATCTTACGGGCATAAAGTTCTGAGATATCGAAGTGCAATTGTTCATGGCTCAAGATCAAGGAATCACATAAATGGGATTGGTACCAGGATTTATAAGGATAAAAAAAAGTGGTGACCGTATAATCGATGGCCATTTTATCAGGGGTCCCTATGGTTGCAAATTGATAGGTGATGCCACTGGCCGTCGTGGCAGCGGCCCTATCCCTAACGGGAGCCTCCCCTTTAAAATCTTCCCATGTCAGTTTGCGGTTCGGACTCCATGGTATGGCTTCATCATCACCTTGGGCGTACCCCGTTCCCATGGCCATAAAAAAAACAAGTATATACCTTAACGTATCCACTGGAAGGAAATGACTTTTTCGATATCAGGATGCAAACTATAAAGCACGGGGCATGTTCTGGCCGTATGCTCCAATATTTTTCGATGCTTGTCATTGACACCGGAAGGCAACGTCATTTTTACCTCTATTTTACAAATTCTTCGGGGGTCGGACGCCATATGTTTGGTCACTTCTGCCTCAGTATCGATCAAATCGATCTCTAAATCCCTGGCCTTTATGCCCATCATTGTAAGCATGCAACTGGCCAGACCGGTAGCAACAGTGTCCGTTGGGGAAAACGCCTGCCCCAATCCATTATTATCCACCGGGGCATCGGTAATAAAAGTGTCCCCTGAGCGAATATGCTCACAGGTGGTCCGTAAATTTCCAGTATACGTTACTTTAGAGGTCATGCTATTATTATTTTACTTGAACCACCCTTAGATTATCGATCATCATAATATAGGAAGCCTGGTTAAAATATCCAGAGCCCATGTCCTTTTCATAGGAGAATTTATTCCCGGTATACTCCGTTTCCCCGATTATTTTGGAAACATCTTTCAAATTGTTCTTATACGCCAATTTCAAAAGCAGGTCATACGTTAAATCAAAACCGCGTACCGCATATCGGTCGGGCTCATCCCCAAAGCGTTTTATATAGGCTTCAATAAATCCACTATTCGTCGCTTCCCGATATACAGAGGGATAAGTAAAGTGAAGATTTGATAAATGGGTACTCGAAATGATATCATTATCAAAATCACTGTTTTTATTGGTCGTGAACATCCGTATCTTGAGTTTTGACTTGCTGGTGTCCGGATTTAATAAAGAAGACTCAAAAGCATTTAATATGGAAACAACACTCGCGATCAACTTAAAATTCCCAGTTTCGACAAACACCCAATTTTCGACTTCCTCAGATAGATATGTGGCCAACTTATCCCTATTGATTCCAATATTCTTTTCCTCTTCCTTCACCTGAAGAACTTTCGCATTGGGAAATCTTTCTAGGATCAACGCCTTATTTGTTTGGCCTTTTTCATCGGCAATGATGATCATATTCTGATCGGACAAACTATCCTGAACGAAGGAAAGCATTTTGTCGCGCAACACCTCTTCTGAGGTATAGGAAAAAAATACATTGTTCAGGCTTAAATCACTTTTTGCAGGTATGGGAGCGATAACGGGTACCCCATATTGGGCCGCCCGCACTGCCACTTCCTTCAAGGAAGGAAGATCCAGGGGACCTACAATGGCACTGACATCAGCCAAGTTTTCCCGAAGAAGAATTTCCTTGGTCTTCGAAAGATCCAATTGATTGTCATACGTCTTTACATCTACGGAAACACCCAATTTAGCAATGGAATCTATGGCCATTAAGGCTCCCGAATAAAGCCCCAGACTATATTTTAAACTGTTTCTGTTCTCAATGATTTCCTGTACCGACTCTTTGTTCTTCAAATCCAATCGATCCAACCGGAAAGGGAAAAGAAATACCAATTTCGGATGGTTGATCGGATTTATACTATCCAAAAGATTGATCTTGTCAAGCACCAAGGAATGGCGTACCTCAAAATCACCCATTTGGTCCTTGGGCAACTTCAAGATCATCCCTGCTTTCAAGCCTTCCCTTAAATCGGGATTCAATGCCAAAAGATCTTTATAGGAAATACCCAATTTTCGGGTGAGCGAAAATTCGGTTTGTTTAGGCTTCACCTCATAAAAAATAAAGTTATCGGTATTTACCGCACCAGGATCGGCCTTTATTTCCGGAATACGAATGACCATGCCTTCTTTCAAACCTCCCCGTTCCGCTATTTCGGGATTCAGCCTGACAATTTCATCCGCTTTGATATTGAATTCTTTTTCCAAACGGTAGAAATTCATTTTGGCCGGTACGGTATACGACATATACAACTGTGTTTCTTGGCCTTGAAGGGTACTTCCTGGAGGTTTGGGCATTCTGAGTTCTTGACCTTCAGATAAATAATCGTTTATTTTCGATAGCCCAGGATTCAACACCAACATGCTATCGATGGTAATCCCATATTTATGGGCAATACTCCAACGGGTTTCCTTTGGGGCCACGGTATATATTTCATAATCTTCCTCAGTAAGGGCATTCTCGTCGGGCTTGACCCTTTTATACTTGGGAATTCTAAGTTTCATGCCCTTTTTAAGTTGGGATGCGTATAATTCAGTATTATACTTTTTTATGTCATCCTCTTTGATCTGATAGCGCTGGGCTATACCATAGAGCGTTTCCTTTTTTCGAACTTTATGGGTCGTAAAACCTATTGGCTCCTCCTGTACGGGTTCTTCCTTTTCAAAAAGCGTTTCGGTTTCCTTCACGGTACCGTCTCCCTTGACCTCAGGCACCTTGGCTCCAATCGGAATCACCAAAACCGTATTGGGTTGTATAGCGACACCTTGTTTGATCTCTTTGTTGTAGGTCATGATCGAATATGGAGTCACGTTGTACTGTTTGGAGATACTTTCCAAAGTCTCTCCTTTCTTTACCGCATGGGTCGTGAATTTTTGGGCCATTACCGTGCTCCCCATCATAATGAAAAGTAGGAACACCAAGCCATTCTTGAAAATCTGATTCATAACTATTCCCATTCTATGGTAGCCGGGGGTTTAGAACTTATATCATAAACCACTCTGTTTACGCCCGGCACCTTGTTTATTATCCTATTGGACGTTTTTTGTAAAAATTCATAGGGCAGATCCACCCAGTCAGCCGTCATACCATCGGTACTTTCAACGGCCCGTAAAGCTACACATTTTTCATATGTTCTTTCGTCGCCCATGACGCCTACACTATTTACGGGCAAAAGCATGGCCCCGGCCTGCCATACCTTGTCATAAAGTCCCCATTCCCTTAAACCATCGATGAAAATAGCATCAACTTCTTGTAAAATGGCCACTTTTTCACGGGTTATATCCCCCAAAATACGTATGGCCAATCCCGGTCCAGGGAACGGATGCCGACCCAATCGCTCATCCTCTATATGCATACTCGCCCCGACTCTTCGCACCTCATCCTTGAACAACATTTTAAGAGGTTCCACTACTTTCAATTTCATAAAATCGGGCAAACCCCCCACATTATGATGGCTTTTTATGGTGGCCGATGGGCCTCCTGTCACAGAAACGGATTCGATGACATCAGGGTAAATGGTGCCCTGTGCCAACCATTTCGCATCTTCTACCAAATGGGCCTCATCATCAAAAACGTCGATAAAGCTCTTACCAATGATCTTGCGCTTTTCCTCAGGATCGCTTACCCCTGCCAATGCATCCAAAAAGCGTGCCGAAGCGTCTACCCCTTTTACATTCAATCCCATATGTTGGTATTGGTCGAGCACATCCTGGAACTCATTTTTTCGCAGTAACCCATTGTTTACGAAAATACAATGCAAATGCTTGCCGATGGCCTTATGTAATAAAACGGCAGCAACGGTGGAGTCTACTCCCCCTGACAATCCTAGAATCACCTTATCATTCCCGATTTTTTGCTTAAGATCGGCCACCGTAGTTTCCACGAAAGCATCCGGTGTCCAGGTTTGTTTCAAGCCGGCGATATGAACCAAGAAGTTTTCCAATAGCAATTTTCCTTGGGTGGTATGATAGACTTCAGGATGGAATTGAATGCCATAGGTCAATTCTCCATCTATTTTATACGCAGCATTTTTAACATCACCGGTACTCGCCAAAATCACGGCCTTTTCGGGCAATTCCTGAATGGTATCACTATGACTCATCCAAACTTGGCTTCCATCGATGATTTCATAAAAGAAGCGTTCATCATTTTTTATATTAGTCAATCTGGCACGGCCATACTCCCTAGTATTCGATGGCGCCACCAGTCCTCCATTGAAATGGGCCAAGTATTGGGCCCCATAACAAACGCCTAGAAGCGGAATCTTTCCTTTGATCTGGGATAGGTCGGGATGGGGTGCATCTTCCGATCGGACCGAATAAGGTGAACCTGAAAGAATGACTGCCTTATAGATCGACATATCCTTTGGAACTTTGTTATACGGTTTTATTTCACAGAAAATATTCAGTTCCCGAACCCTTCTAGCGATGAGTTGCGTATACTGGGAACCAAAATCAAGTATTAGGACGTTATTTTGCATGGGCAAAAATAGTAAAATGCAAAAATCATTAAAGCTTCTGATGCGGATATTTATCCAACAAACCGAAAACTTATAAACAAGAATTAAGGGTTTATGCCCAAAGACGGGATTCCCAATTTTAAAGGGCGCCATGGATTGCAATGGGAAAAGTAGGGCCACACCTCAAATAAGAGGCCTATTTATCGTCATTTTACAAGGGGTTTTCATAGAAATTCGTTATTTTTATTGTACGAACCCATCGCAATTTATTTTAAACATAAAACCTTATAATATGCAGACAGAAGCAGTGTATTCGAGTGATCTTACCTTTAATCTGGAAATTTGGAAAAGGGAATTGAAGTTTCATAAGTCCGAACTGGATATGTTTCAACAAAAACTGGAAGAAATTGCCGGTAGGGATGATATTGAAACGTCCTCATACGAATTGGAGAGTTATCAGAATAGAATAATAATCGAACGTGATGCCATTAATAAATTATTGCATCGTTGCCGTGCCAAGTTAGGCAATCTGCATAGCGCGGACCATTACAAGAATGTAGACGGCCAGATACAATATGAAAAGCGCTCGTTATATGACGATCTAAGACATTATATAAAATTGCATTACGATTTTAAGGAAGATATCATGGACTTCTTTCTGAAATGGTTGTGA
The DNA here is from genome assembly GCF_049667165.1 of Maribacter sp. Lineage (GTDB taxonomy): Bacteria > Bacteroidota > Bacteroidia > Flavobacteriales > Flavobacteriaceae > Maribacter_A. Next base: position 22,178 of record NZ_JBATHS010000018.1, on the reverse strand, counting down.
TATCTGCAAACGAAACCAAAACCTTCCTTACATAAAAAGAAAAAGCCTCGACCCTACATCGAGGCTTTTTTAATCAAAATCAAAAAACCAACCTAACACATGAACGTATTGATTATTAAATTTAATTTTCCAATTCATAGCAATTTGTATATATAACAACCGACCCTTAAAATACCCTACTTTTTTTTATTGTTTTTTTTTAAATTCAAAATACAGGGCTGTAATGCCTTGGAAAACCCCTCCCCAAGGCCAAATTATTATTTTTTTATAGGTCATTTTCACTATCTTTAGCTGAAGTCAATATAATTGATATGCAATGAAGAACTTTTTTGATGAAATAAAATTGGAATTACAAAAGGGTGCCAAAGAAAAAAAGCATCCCTTCCATTATTTCACAATCGCTACACTAGGTGTCGACAAATTTGCCAGATTAAGGCTGGTTGCCCTTAGAAATGTTTCGGAAGATCTAAAAATGACCTTTTTTACGGACAAGCGTTCCAAAAAAGTAGTCCATATCAAAGAAAATCCTCGTGTCACCCTATTGTTCTATAATCCGTCGAAGCTGCTGCAATTGCGTATTGAAGGCATGGCAAGTATCAATTCAGATCAATTCCAGATTCAGAAAACCTGGGAAGGGATAGGTGACGAGGCAAAGAAAGACTATCAGACCCTGACGGCCCCCGGAACTGCCCTAGCCCATCCTGATTCCTTGGAATATTTAAAAGAAGGTGACTTTTTTTCGATTGTGGACATCGAACCTTTTAGGATTGAGTATCTAATGCTCGATCCCGAAAGACATATCAAGGTGAAGTTCACCAAAAATGGGGATACTTGGTCTAAGGAATACTTGGTGCCCTAACGGCTTATCATTCCATCGACTGCAAAATTGCAACGATATCCTCAATAGTGGTGTCCGGATTGATAAAACAAAACCGGGCTACCGTCTCCGATATTCCTTTTGATTTCCATTTCGTAGGCGTTACCAAAGCGAAACCATCATCATGGTTCTTATAGGTCCATTTCCTATAATCTTCAGGAGCCCACCCCTTACGCCTAAAAAGAACACAGGAAAGACCAGGTTCCCGAACCAATTCCAGGTCATTATGGTCCGAAATGAGTTCGCCGGCCAAATTCGCCAATTTTATACCCTCCTGCACGGCCCACTTATATTTATCGGTACCATGCATGGCCAAGGAAAACCAGAGCGGAAGCCCCCGTAATCTTCGGGTCAACTGTATTTGATAATCAGATGGATTGAAACCACTGCTTCCTTCATCCTTGAAGATTTCCAAATAAGAGCCTTCTTGTGAATGGGCTTCTTTGGCCAACTCAGGATTTTTATAAATTACCGCCCCGCAATCATAAGGCGAAAAAAGCCATTTATGGGGGTCGATGGTAATACTATCCGCTTTTTCAATGCCTTTAAACAAATGCCTCGCGGTATCGGATGCCAAAGCACCCCCCCCGTAGGCGGCATCGACATGAAACCAAAGGTCTTCGTCCTTACATACCTGGGCGATGCCCTCCAAATCATCAATGATACCGGCATTGGTGGTACCCCCTGTGGCCACTACGGCAAAGAGTCGTTTGCGCTGCATGGCATCCAACCGGGCAATTTTCTCTTTCAACATTGTGGCCGACATTAGATCCTCTGTTTCTACCATGAGGACATCGGCATCGATGACCTTGGCCATCGCCTTAATTGATGAATGTGCGCCTTCGGAGGTAATGACCAAGGCCTTAACATTCCGATTTTCTGGATTTTTTCTCCAATTCTCCCTTGCGGTCACCATGGCCGAAAGGTTCGCGGCCGTACCGCCACTCGTAAAAACACCAAACGCCCCTTCAGGCAACCCTGCCAAGGACACCAACCATTTCATGGCTTCATTTTCGCAGAAGATTCCACCCGCCCCTTCCATCCAATAGGCCCCATGGATACTAGAGGCCGAGGTAACCAAATCGAACATAATGGCTGCCCGTGTAGGTGCTGCCGGAACGAATGCCAGATGCCGGGGATGATCAATGGGCACGGTGGCCTTGACCAGTACATCCCTGAATAATCGAAACGCATTTTCGCCCCCAATGCCTTTGGGTGTTATGGTCTCTCCGACCAGTGCACGAAGTTCCTCCTCCTTTTTTGGTTTTCCTAGTTCGGGGGTTGTATTCGTAATTCGATTGATAGCGTATTTCATGACATCCAAGGTCATCTCTACCAACTCAATATCAATATTGTGCATCAAATGGATTTTATACAAAAATACGGGAATGTCGTCTAAGAACCTTTTAAAATTCCTCTAATGACGCAGTATGGCAAAATTGATTTCCAGTGGGTGAAGCCCTTTTATAAGCATGGGAATCAACCCCTCGCCATACGCTAGGTACAATTCAGAAAAATTGAGATGCCTTTCCTGTAACGATTGCCCCGGGAATAATTCGTTCTGTAGCAGGGTCATTCGTTCCACATGGTCCTTCAACTTGCGTTTTTGGGCCTTTAGCAAGCGATTTTCCAAGGCATCCAAACCTTTTAATTGCTTTACTTCCTGGGCTTTGACTGCCCCCAGAAAAGAGGCATCGGTTTGGGAAGCGATATCATACATATCCTTGAACTGCGCCTTTAACACCTCTTTCTGAGGCGAAAAATCGATGTCGATATTCGAAATTTCCCGTATTTTTTTATTGATTAATTGGTTTCGACTTAAAAATAGATCGGCCACCGATAGGTTCATTTTATCTAACTTCTGTTGTTGTTTCTGGGTCAACACAAGGGCCGAATTCCTTGGCAATAAAATGGGGAAGGCAACCCCCATGGCCTCAAAGGTGGACCGCAACTGTAGCCAATAGGCCAACTCCCCACCACCGCCAATATAGCATAGATTGGGAAGTATAATTTCTTGGTACAAGGGTCGACTGATAACATTGGGTGAAAATCGTTCGGGGTGGTTTTCCAACTCTTTTATCAAAGCTTCCTTATCGAATTGAATATCGGTATTGTATACCTGAAAAATATCCTTTCTCTGAACGATTCGTTCCCGAAGGTCATCCTTGACATAAAAATAGTTGATTTCCCTTGGGTTTACCTGAATGCCATAGGATTCGGGCATTTGTCTTAATTTGGCGTTGGCTTCGGAAACCTTGTTGAAGGCAACTTTCTCGAGAATATCCTTTTTGGCATAGGGCACCAACAACTTTTTTAAACGCTTATCGTCACCATCGACAATCACTAGACCGTACTTTCCAAAGAGCTCATTGGCCAAATAACGTGTTGCCTCGGTCAATGTGGGATGTTGTAGATAGGCCCTTTCAAATAGGTCTTTCAAGGCCTCAGCATTGGCACCCCCTCCCAACTCATGGGAAAAGGTAGCATAGACTTCTCGTAGGCCTTCGGTACTCAATCGTCCCACGGGGCCTGAAGCATCCCTATTCCATTGAATTTTTTTATTCTTGAAGTTGAAAAAATTGATCTCCTCAAAATCATGATCTTCAGTGGCCATCCAATATATTGGGACAAAATTGAACTTTGGATACGATTTCTTTAACGCAATGGTCAGATTGATGGTCGATACTATCTTGTAGAGAAAATATAAGGGTCCTGTAAATAAATTAAGTTGATGCCCGGTAACGACCGTAAAGGTAATGGGCTCTTTGAGCTGTATTAAATGCTCCTTGGTACTTTTTGAAAGAGTAATCCCTTGGTATTGTTCCTGGAGCGCATCGTACAAAATGGTTCGATGACCCTCTGGATAATTGACCAACTTTTCCTCGAGCTGCGCCTTAAAACCTTCCAAATCGGGAAAGCGATTGTAAAAGGAACTTAGTCCTTCCTTTTTATCGATATAATCACAGAATAACTCGGAAAAATATCCAGTTTGTTTAAAAGGTAAACAGTCAATATCCATAAATCATCAAAATATCCAGGTAAATATAAAACACTTGGGTCTTCTTGTTCCTAAAAATACGTTAATTACTTTAACCCTTAATCCGCAAAAGGTGGCAAGTTAAAGAAAGTTAAGGCCACCTATTCCTATAATTCATAAATTAGTCCACCATAAACCGAAATACCGAAAATGAAGCGAATTTTACTGCTCACCACGTTTATTTTAACCTATTCCATAGCGGCACAAAGCCTAAAATCACCCTCGGAATTTTTGGGGTATGAACTGGGCACGACATTCACAAGGCACCATGAGGTCGTTGCGTATTATGAATATCTGGCAAAAAATGCTCCAGACCGTATTCTTCTTCAGGAATATGGCAAAACAAACGAAAGGAGACCGTTGCTTCTAGCCCTTGTTTCCGCAGCCGGCAACATTAAGGATATTGAACAGATACGCACCGAACATATAAAAAGTACCCTGGGTGAAGGCAATGCCGAAAAGGCCATTGTTTGGCTAAGTTATAATGTACACGGAAATGAAAGTGTCAGTACGGAAGCTTCAATGCAAACCATATATGATCTATTGACCGATAAAAGGGCCTATTTGGAGAATACCATAGTGATCATGGACCCCTGTATAAACCCCGATGGTCGTGATCGCTATGTAAATTGGTACAATCAATATAAAAACACCCCGAACAATGTAGACCCCAATAGCAAGGAACACCATGAAGGTTGGTGGAATGGACGAAGTAATCATTATATGTTCGATCTAAATAGGGATTGGGCCTGGCTTACCCAGATCGAGAGCCAAAATAGACTGAAAGTCTATAACCAATGGTTGCCCCATGTTCATGTGGACTTTCACGAACAGGGGGTTGATAACCCCTATTATTTTGCACCAGCTGCCGAACCCTACCACGAGGTCATCACCCCTTTTCAAAGGGAATTTCAGACAACTATTGCCAAAAACCATGCAACGTATTTTGATGCCAATGGTTGGTTCTATTTTACAAAAGAAATTTTTGATTTGCTTTATCCCAGCTATGGGGATACGTATCCCATTTATAATGGAGGTATTGGTATGACGTATGAACAGGGTGGTAGCGGCAGGGCCGGATTGGGCATTGTGACCGCTATTGGGGATACCCTTACCCTGAATGATAGAATTGCCCATCACAGGACCACAGGACTGTCTACCGTGGAAGTAGCCGCCAAAAATGCCCAAAAGTTGAACGACGAATTCAAAAAGTTCTATGAGAACAAAAACTACAAATACAAAAGCTATGTTCTAAATGGGAATGTCGATAATATTGCCGCATTGACACGACTTCTGGACCAACACCAAATTAAATACGGATGGGGAAAGGCTGGCACCATCAAAGGTTTTAAATTCAATACAGGCAAATCGGGTAGCCTTAAAAGTACAGAAAACAGTTTGGTGGTCTCCATGGACCAACCGAAGCGTACCTTGGTGAAGGTTTTGTTAGAGCCAAATGCTAAATTAAGTGATTCGGTCACCTATGATATCACAGCATGGTCTTTGCCCTATGCCTATGGTTTGGATGCTATAGCATCTGAATCAAAGGTCGATTCTGAACAAAATCGAAGTTCGACAATCAACCCCCCAAAAGGCGCGAATATTTCCGCTAATGCTTATGCCTTTCTTTCTGAATGGAAGAGCCTAAAAGACGCCAAATTTTTGGCTGAGCTATTAAAAAGTAAAATTAAAGTACGTCATTCCAATAAAGCATTTTCTATTGAAGGAAATACATATCAAAGAGGAAGTTTGATTATTACGAAAGGTGATAACCAAAACCATAAATCATTTTTATCGAGCTTAACGGAAATTGCCTATAAACACAACATTTTGCTTCAGCCTGTTTCTTCTGGCTTGGTTGATTCCGGAAAGGATTTTGGATCCCCGTATGTTCAAATGATCACAAATCCAAAAATTGCGGTACTGTCTGGAGAACCCACATCAACCCTTCAATTTGGTGAAGTATGGCATTTTTTTGAACAGCAACTCAAGTATCCCATTACGGTAATCGATTCGGAGTATATGGGACGTGTGGATTTCTCGGAATACGATATCCTTATTTTACCCAACGGCTTTGGCTACAAAAAATTCCTGGATGATACCAAAGTGGGCGAATTAAAGCAATGGGTATCAGATGGAGGTAAATTGATTGCCATGGGTGGTGCCATTAAGGGACTTACTGGGGAAAATGGCTTTGAAATCAAGACCAAGGAAGTTGAAAAAGACTCTTCAGAAATCTTGGAAGTATTTGACGAATCCCAAAGGGAATCCATGAAAAAAGCCATTACCGGGGCGATTTTCAAGGCAAAGGTCGACAATACCCATCCTTTGGCCTACGGGTATCAGGATTCCTATTTCACCTTAAAATTGGGATCGGATGCCTATTCCCCTTTAAAAAATGGCTCTGTCGTTTATCTTGAAGACAATCAAAACATTCCTGTTGCCGGCTTTGCAGGAAGTGAGGCCCAACAGAAAATCGCAAATACCTTGGTGTTCGGGGTAGAACCGCATGGCTCAGGGCATGTGATTTATATGGTGGATAATCCGCTGTTCCGAGGCTTTTGGGAAAATGGAAAGCTGTTCTTCGCAAATGCCCTTTTTATGATAGAGTGATTTATGTGACAAAAAATGTGATCACATAAATGACACAGATAGCCGATACCCCAAGAATCAAGGTTCCTAAGGTTAAGGTTTTATTTCCTTGTTTTACATCCATACCGGTCAATTGGGTAAACACCCAAAAAAAACTGTCGTTGGCATGGGAAACGACCAATGACCCCGCTCCTATGGCCAAAACGGTCATTGTGGTCATCATGGTACTTTCCAAACCCAAGGCCGGCATCATGGGGGCAATGATCGATGCTGTGGTAATCAAGGCCACCGTAGATGAACCCTGTGTGGTTTTTAAACAGGCAGCCAATAAAAAAGGCAAAAACAGACCAATACTCAAATCTGAAAAGTTCTCTGTTATCAACGCTGCGATACCGGAGTTCTGTAACATCTTACCAAAAATACCTCCCGCTCCTGTTATCAGGATGATTGGAGCAGCTGACTTTAAAGCATCCCCGAACCATCCTGTAGCCGAATATACTTTATCATCCAACTTCTTGGGCAGCAACAGGGAGAGGGCCACCCCCACCAACAAAGCGATCACCGGTGTCCCAAAGAATGAAATCATCGGATAAAGTACACTCGACTTTAAATGGGCATCAGGATAGTCAAAAACTGATTTCAACACAATGAGAAGTATGGGTACAAAGATTGATAATAAGGACGTCAGCAGCTTAGGCTGATACCCCTTTACCTTTGCCTCTTCCAAGAAAATAGGAATCTTCACCCTTGAGGCGAACTTGGTCGCAAAGAAATAGCTAGGGACCAAAGCAATTGAACTCACTATAATGCCCCATAATATGACATTTCCCAAATCGGCATGTAATATACCTGCCGCCGCAATAGGCCCTGGGGTCGGTGGTACCATGACATGGGTGGCAAAAAGCCCCAATCCCAACGCAACCGAAGTCCCAGCATAGGACTTTTTTGCCCGATGTGATAAAGCCTTGTTCAAAGAATTCATCATGATAAAGGCACTATCGGCAAAAACAGGGATCGACATGATATACCCGGTCAGCAACATGGCCAAATGAATTGATTTTTCACCGATAACATCGATCATTTTTACGGCGATTACCATAGCTCCTCCCGATTTTTCCAAAACCGTACCAATAACCACCCCAAAAAAAATGATAAGACCTATGCTGCCCATAAGGCCGCCAAAACCTTCATTGATCGCGGCTAAAATGCTCGGGATTTCCATTCCGGTAATAAAACCATAGCCAATGGCCGCAATGAGAAGCACAAAAAAAGGATGGATTTTCCATTTTACGATGCCCAATATGATAAATGCCAAGGAAAGGACTAAAGCGAGGATATACAACATAATGAAGGGTCGGGTACAGGTTATTAGTATTCCTAAAAATAGGAATTATATTCCCTATCCCCTACATATAAATCGTATGAAAATCGAAGTTTCTTATACTGCTATTGTGGATGTAGTGATTATACCGGTTCCCCATAGAGGTCAAAATCGGCAGCATCGATGATTTTGATCATGGCAAATTCACCCTGTTTTACATAGAATTTTGAAGCATCGATCAAGACCTCATTATCCACATCTGGGGAATCGAACTCCGTTCTACCCACAAAATAGTTGCCCTCCTTGCGATCGATGATACATTGGAATGTTTTTCCTATTTTTTCTTGATTCAGTTCCCAAGAGATCTGCGATTGAATTTCCATGATCTCATTGGCACGTTCTTGCTTTACTTCCTCAGGAACATCATCGATTAAATTATAGGCATGGGTGTTTTCCTCATGGCTATAGGTAAAGCAGCCTAAACGCTCGAAACGCATGGCCGTTACCCAGTCTTTTAGCGTTTGGAAATCTTCTTCGGTTTCTCCGGGATAACCCACGATCAACGTGGTTCTAATGGCCATATTCGGAACATAGTTTCTGAAATCCTGGATAAGCTTCGTGGTTTTTTCCTGGGTAGTGCCTCGGCGCATACTTTTCAATATAGCATCGGAGATATGTTGCAATGGAATATCAAGGTAGTTACAGATCTTGGGTTCATTTTTCATAACTTCAAGCACGTCCATTGGAAACCCAGTTGGAAATGCATAGTGCAACCGAATCCATTCGATACCTTCCACTTTGACCAATTTTTGCAGTAATTCGGCTAGATTTCGTTTTTTATAAAGATCAAGACCATAATAGGTAAGGTCCTGGGCAATCAATATTAATTCCTTAACTCCTTTCGCAGCCAATTTTTCAGCCTCGATCACCAATTCCCCTATGGGTGTACTTTTATGTTTTCCCCGCATCAAGGGGATGGCACAAAAAGAACAAGGTCGATCGCATCCTTCGGCAATTTTGAGGTACGCATAATTTTTTGGGGTGGTAGTCAACCGCTCCCCTATCAACTCATGCTTATAATCAGCTCCCAAAGCCTTTAGTAGATTCGGTAATTCACTGGTGCCAAAATAAGCATCCACATTTGGGATCTCCTTTTGAAGATCTGGTTTGTAACGTTCACTCAAACAACCTGTCACAAAAACCTTATCCACTTCACCGGCTTCCTTCTTTTCAACGTATTCCAAAATAGTGTTCACACTTTCCTCCTTGGCATTTGCAATAAATCCACAGGTATTGATGACCACAATATTACCTTCTTCCTCATGCACCACCTCTTTGTCATTAGCGCGCAATTGCCCCATAAGCACTTCAGAATCATATACATTCTTTGAGCAGCCTAAGGTTACCACGTTGATTTTATTTTTTTTGAGTGATTTTGTACGCATAGCTTTTTAATGGTGTGCAAAAATACAACTTGAAGCAGTAATTATTGGGATTAAAGACGATTTCTTCCGGTTTTACGTTATACCTTCTACAGATATAGTACATAAACCTCAAATAATCGACAGATGAAGTCCATTCCATTTTCTTTAGTTTTGATCGCACTATGTATGCTTATAAGCTGCAGCAGCGATACGGATACTCCCGAAGATGAATTGCCAGAACCCCTGGGCATGTATTTTCCGCCTTTAAATGAAAATGAATGGGAAACTATTTCTATAACTCAATTGGATTGGAATGAAGCTGCTGAACAATCCCTTTACGATTTTCTAGAAGTAAACAATACAGATGCATTTATAATTCTGAAAGATGGAAGAATAGTCATTGAAAAATATTTTGGGGATTTTGATGCTACAAAAAATCATTCATGGAACTCGGCTGCCAAAACATTGACCAGTATTACCGTAGGAATCGCACAACAGGAAGGATTTTTAGACATTAACAATCCTTCATCGGATTATTTGGGCGTAGGGTGGTCATCACTTACCCCGGAGCAAGAACAAAATATTACTGTGAAACATCATTTAACCATGACAACGGGATTGGATTATACCGTCGAAAACAATTTTTGTACCGATAAGGAATGTTTAATTTACAAAGAGGATCCCAACACTTTTTGGTACTACCACAATGCTACCTATTCCTTGTTGGATGATATCGTTGCTGGGGCTACAAACCAAGATTTTAAAACCTATTTCAGTAGTAAGATTCGTGATAGAATAGGAATGCAAGGCTCTTGGATCAAGACGGGTTATCTTAATCTTTATTTCAGTACGGCCAGAAGTATGGCCCGTTTTGGCCTTTTGAATCTTAATGAAGGTCAATGGGAAGAAACCAAAATATGGGAAGATCAGGCTTATTTTAACCAGGCGACAACTACTTCCCAAGTTTTGAACCCATCATACGGTTACCTGTATTGGTTGAACGGGAAAAATGGTTTTAGACTACCCGAATCTGAAGATTTATATCCGGGTAAATTAATTCCTTCCGCACCTGACGATCTTTATGCCGGACTGGGCGCATTCGATCAAAAACTATACGTGGTCCCTAGTCAAGGCTTGGTCGTTGTTCGCATGGGGGATGCTGCCAATTCAGAGGAATTTGGTCCCACTTCATTTGATAATGAACTTTGGGGTAAGATCAATGATGTGATCAATTAGAAAAATAAATCCTTAATACCCTCACCTACTTCGCTATATTTAACGGGAATCTGAAATTGGTCCGATATTCCAATGACCACCCCACCTTTGGCCGTACCGTCCAATTTTGTCACTGCCAATGCAGTCATTTCAGTGGCCTTGGTAAATTGCTTGGCCTGTTCAAAGGCATTTTGTCCGGTAGACCCCCCAACACTAAAAGCACCAAAAAAAGGACATAGGAATGAACATTGACCTACTCATGATTATTTCGATTTCCAAGGCTTGGGCATGATGATATTTCCTAAACCAATACATAATCCAAATGAGAAGTCTTAAGGGATTTCCAATAGCTGTTTTGAAAATTAGTTTGCTAAAAAAGTAAGTTGCCCAATATTAGGTCTGATAGTGAAACCATACCTATATACTCACCTTTTTCTTCAACCGGGGCAATTCTAAGCCCTACTTTCATCATTAGGCTAGCAACATAGCGCACTTCCATATCAGCAGGTACACTAATAACGGGTTTGGACATAATCTCAAAAACGTTGACCTCTTTGGAGGTTTTATCCGGAATAATCACCCCATTGATGAAATCATTGACAACAACAATGCCGTATGCGTCTTGTGGATGACGCTTTTTAACTATTAAGGCGCCGACTTTCTCTTGGCGCATTATTTTGACGGCTTCTTCGGCGGTCGCCATGCCATCTATTAACACCACCTTTTTCCTCATTACGTCCTTGGCACCTTGAAATCCTCTTTTTGTATCCATATCTTCTTTTTAAAAACTCAATGTTTGCCCAATTACCTGTAGTTGAACTGCACTATCCAAGATGAAACTTTACCTTGATCCTTTCAATATGGTAATTATGCTATTCCATACGGGCCTAAAAATACTTGTCCCGAGCTTGATCTTTGAACTTCTTCATTTGACTTTCCAAACCAACTATATGATCTATGGGCAGAACAAAAGCAATCCCCGTTCCAGGCTCATTAAATTTACCTGCCAATCTAATAACTTCCAAAAGGTTTTCTACCACATGTTCTTCTACAAGAAACACAATGATATCTGTCTTATCCTCAATACTTAGTCCAAAAAAGGTCTTAGCCTCATGAATTCCTGTACCCCTTGCAGGAATAATCGTTGCTCCGGTAGCTCCAGCTCCTTTCATGGCATCGACAACATTATCAGTGATATGGGGTTTAACCAAGGCCATGATTAATTTAAATTGCATCTTTCTCTTTTTTAATAGTTGACAATCTGGTTTTTAGGCTCATAAACTGGGCATAGCCCAATACTGTAATAATTGGGAAAAGGCTAGCAAATGCGATAAGGCCAAATCCATCTATTGCAGGATTCCTGCCTGGAACTGCAGTGGATAATCCCAATCCAAGGGCAGCGACTAAGGGCACGGTAACCGTTGAGGTCGTAACCCCCCCAGAATCATAAGCTAATGCGATAAGCCTCTTAGGCGCAAAAACGGTTTGTACAATTACAATAAGATAACCCACCATGATATAAATATACAAAGGTGTTCCGGTAACAATCCGTAAAGTTCCCAATGCCAATGCAAAAGCTACTCCTATGGCGACGGTCAATCTAAGGCCCCATGGGCTAATGGTCCCTGCTGACACTTCACCTGCCTTTATGGCAACCGCAATAAGTGATGGCTCGGCAATTGTCGTGGAAAAGCCTATTAAGGCAGCAAAAATATATATCCAATAATAAGATTCCCAATTAGATAATGCGTTTCCGCCGGCCGTTATAAAAGCGGGGTCAGATAATTGCGTAGCCATAATTTTTCCAATGGGAAACAAGGCTTTTTCCAATCCCATAAGAAACAATGCGAGTCCCAGCACCACATAGATTCCACCCACGATGACTTTTTTCAAATGGGGTATAGGTTGTTTTAAGACCACCAATTGAAAAAAAACAATCAATACTATGATAGGTAATACGTCCCTAAATGTATAAATAAGGATCCATATAAACTCCATCATAAAATCAAACATAAACCCAGCTTTTAGTTAAACCAAAATAAACCATACGCCATAACAAAGATCATTGGCAAAAGTGACGCAAAGGCTATAAGACCAAAACCGTCAAGCAATGGGCTCCTACCCTTAATCACGGTAGCCAGACCAACCCCCAACGCCGTAACCAATGGAACGGTAATGGTCGAAGTGGTAACACCACCCGCATCGTAGGCCAGTCCAATGATTTCTTCAGGGGCAACAATGGTCATTAACATAACCAAAACATAACCGCCTATAATCAGGTAATAAAGCGGCCAACCCTTAAGAATTCGCAATACCCCAATAACAATCGCCAAGCCCACTGAGAAAGCAACAGTCAATCGTAAACCAAAAGCATACATTTTCATAGTCTTTTGATTGTTCTCGATCAACCCGGCATCCGATGAGATTATTGAAGCCTCCTTTGCCACAGCTATCAATGCCGGTTCAGCTATAGTAGTGGAAAAGCCCAGGGTAAAAGAAAATAACATCAACCAGAAAAGACTTGCCTTCCTCGCTAATGCGTACGCCATTGCCTCCCCAATAGGAAAGAGGCCTATCTCCAATCCCTCAATAAAAAGCATCAGACCGAATATAACTAATAGAATGCCCGTAATAACTTCCCCAACTTCCGGAAATGGTTGCTGAATAACGATTGTCTGAAAAAAAACGACCACAACAATTATTGGAATTAAATCCGTTAAAGCCGCCCATAACTTTTTCAATACAGTAAGGATATTCGCTTTATACATGACCCTTTTTACATTTTATCCAACACCATTTTAATACTTATTAAGACTCTAAATTTGTGTCAGAGACTTTGGTGAAATTAAATCACTTAAATTATACGCTGCATTATCACAAAAGTCAAGACAAATTATTTTCTTTATATCTTAAAAAAAGAATCGACAAACTCGTACTTATTGAATACCTGTAGATCCTCAATACCCTCACCAACACCAATATATCTGACAGGAATCTGAAATTGGTCCGATATTCCAATGACCACCCCGCCTTTGGCGGTACCGTCCAATTTTGTCACTGCCAAAGCGGTGACTTCAGTGGCTTTGGTAAATTGCTTGGCCTGTTCAAAGGCATTTTGCCCGGTAGACCCGTCCAACACCAAAAGTACCTCATGAGGGGTATCATCGACCACCTTCTGCATGACCCGTTTCACCTTGGTAAGCTCATTCATTAAATTCACCTTGTTATGCAATCTTCCCGCGGTATCTATAATAACCACATCTGCACCATTTGTTATGGCAGAACTCAAGGTATCAAAAGCCACTGATGCGGGGTCACTGCCCATTTTTTGTTTTACAATGGGCACGTCTACCCTATCGGCCCATACTTGCAATTGATCAATGGCAGCAGCCCTAAACGTATCTGCGGCACCCAATACCACTTTAAGCCCCTGCTTTTTGAATTGATAGGCCAATTTACCAATGGTGGTCGTCTTGCCCACCCCATTGACACCAACGACCATAATAACATAGGGTTTTTTGTCTTTTGGAATACTATAATCAGTATCCTCTCCCACATGCGTCTCTGAAAGCAAGCCAGCGATTTCTTCACGTAAAATGGCATTCAGTTCGTCCGTACCCATATATTTATCCTTGGCAACACGGGCTTCTATGCGCTGAATGATCTTTAATGTGGTGTCGACACCCACATCGGAAGAAACCAAAACCTCTTCCAAATTGTCCAATACATCATCATCTACCTTGGACTTACCTGCAACAGCCTTGCTTAGCTTCGAAAAAAAGGTGGTTTTGGTCTTTTCCAACCCTTTATCCAAGGACTCTTTCTTTTGGGAGGAAAATATCTTTTTGAATAAACTCATAATACCTGAACAATTTTCGCCAAAGATATGAAAATTAAAAAGCTCCTTTCTTTCAAAAGGAGCTTTTAAAAATTGAATGAATCAATTAATTCTATTTAGCAAACCACTCGTTTACCACTTCAGGAGCCATAACGGACTCTTGAAAGGTGTAAGCGCCAGTCTTCGGGGATTTAACCATTTTTATTGCCTTGGTCAATCGTTTTGAACTTGTTTGTAAACTTGCTACTGTCTTCTTTGCCATTACCTTATATGTTGATTGACATTTTCACCAAAGTGAGGATGTCGTATTACTTAATTTCTTTATGAACGGTCATTCTCTTCAGGATCGGATTGAATTTCTTTATTTCCATCCTTTCGGGAGTGTTCTTCTTGTTCTTTGTAGTGATATACCTTGAAGTACCTGGCTGTCCGGATTCTTTATGCTCCGTACATTCCAATATAACCTGTACCCTGTTCCCTTTTTTTGCCATTGTAATCTATCTTTTGGGGATTATTTTACCAACCCCTGTGCTTTAGCCTCTTTTAAAACAGCAGAAATGCCCTTTTTATTTATGCTCTTCAACGCCTTTGCTGAAACCTTTAGCGTTATCCATCGATCTTCCTCCGGAATATAAAAGCGCTTTTTGGAAAGATTCACATTAAATCTTCTCCTTGTTTTGTTGATAGAAAACGATACATTGTTTCCAAACATCGCCCTCTTACCCGTAATTTCACAAACTTTTGACATTGCGCCTAATTTTTCATTTTAAACAGGCTGCAAATTTATATCATTTTTATGTGATGGACAAAATTCTACTTCAGAATTTTATTATTTCTTTTTGAAGCAACTCAAAAGCCTTATTTACAGCCTTTTGAACAATCCTAATTCGCTGTTTTCCCAACATGAATTTTTCAACAATCACCTCTTTTGGGGTGGCGATGGCAATGTACACCGTACCTATATCGGCATCGGAATCGCCTTTTGTGGGTCCTGCGTTCCCTGTGGTAGCGATTGCGAAATCGGCATTCAATAGGGCTTTGACGTTTATGGCCATGGTCTTCGCCACCTCGGCACTGACCACTGAGTGGTCTTCTATCATTTTTTTTGGCACATGAAGCACGTTGATCTTGGTTTCGGTGGCATAACTTACCACACTACCTTTATAATATGCCGATGCTCCCGCTATGGCAGTGATCTTTTCGGCAATTTTACCTCCTGTGCAGCTTTCGGCAGTCGCCAAGGTCAACTGCTTTGCCGTCAACAATTTTGCCACCAATACTTCAAGGGTTTCCTCATCTTCGGTACCATATAAAAGGTCCCCTATCAAGGGTTGCAATTGCTTTATCCGGTCCTCGATGGCGGCTATCAAGACCTGTTTGTCATCCCCTTTGGCACTTAAACGCAACCTGACTTTGCCTAAATTCGGCAAATAAGCCAGTTTAATGAAAGGGGGGAGCTTATTTTCCCAGTCCTCGATTTTTTCAGCCAAGGCACTTTCACCAAGACCATAAGTAACCAAGGTTCTATGAACAATATATGGCCGTTTGAACTCCTCGACGATCTTGGGTATGACCGCATTGACCATTAAAGCCTTCATTTCGAAAGGTACTCCTGGGAGTGACACGAAGGCAACCCCATCGGAATACATCCACATGCCCGGTGCCGTTCCATTGGCATTGTGCAATACCGTCGCTTTCGATGGGACCATGGCCTGTTGACGATTCACCTCTGATATGGGCGTCCCTATAATGCTAGCGAACAATTCCTCAACATGCTTTAATACTTCTTCATTACGTACCAGCGTATCATTGAAAAACTCGCAAAAGGTGTGCTTGGTAATATCATCCTTGGTAGGTCCCAAACCCCCAGTGACTAACACAATTTGGGCTCTTGCCTTTGCTTCGGCCAAGGCATTCAGTATGTGCCTACGCTCATCCTGTACCGAAGTGATCTGGTAAACCGATATGCCTATTTTATTGAGTTCCTTGGCTATAAAAGCTGAGTTGGTATCAACGATTTGACCAATTAGGATCTCATCACCAATCGTAATGATTTCGGCAAACATTATAGATTAAAATCCTTTTTAAGTTCACCCACTACTTGATGAATGTCTTTTTTCAATAGGGGAAATACCTCATGGATCTCACGCATATTGGCCGCGTTTTTTCCAAGGGTTTCAATCTGAAGTGCAACCGCTCGGGTTTGCTCCATGCCCAAGAGATCTACATTGGGCTTGATTTTATGGGCCAATTGATACACCTGTTGATAATCTTGCTGATCCAATGCTTTTTCCAGTCCGTCGAGATCCTGTGGAACCTCTTCCAAGAAGACAGATATAACAGAATTGATGAAATCCTCGTCACCATCAGCCATCTCATTTAATTTATCAAGATTGTATATCATCATTTAATTTTTAACGAAAAAAGTTCTTGTCCTTCCAACTTTCCCGAAAGATAATCATTTGTTGTTATCTGACCAACACCTGCAGGCGTGCCTGTGAATAAAATATCGCCTTTTTTTAAAGTAAAAAATTTAGAGACATAGGCTATTAGTTCATCGATACTCCAGAGCATCAAGCCTGTGTTTCCTTTTTGTACCAATTCTTCATTCTTCTGCAAGGTGAAATTTAAATTGTTCAAATCCTTGAAATCCGATTTTGGCAACCATTTACCGATCACGGCCGAACCATCGAAGCCTTTCGCTTTTTCCCAAGGCAATCCCTTTAGTTTTAATTCCGATTGCAAGTCCCTTGCAGTAAAATCGATGCCCAAGCCTACCTCATTATAATACTTGTTCGCAAAACGTTCATCAATATGCTTGCCGACCTTATGTATCCGTATCAGAACCTCAACCTCATAATGTACCTCTTTAGTAAATTCGGGAATATAAAAATCCTGGTCTTTGGGCAAAACGGCAGAATCGGGTTTTATGAATACCACTGGGTCTTTAGGGCGCTCATTGGCCAATTCCTCAATATGGGCGGCGTAATTTCGGCCGATACAAATAATCTTCATAATGACATTACTCTTTCAATAGTTTTAGACTGATGGCAGGAACAAGGTTTTGGGTGTTATCCTTAGACCTCACCTTAAAATCGGTCCATTCCCCCATACCATAAACCATGGCCTTATAATTTTGGTTTTTATTATAGATTGCTCCAAAGGTAGGTGCAAATCTGTCTTCGACCATTTTCTTTTTTGTAATGGGATGTTCAAAGGTATAGTGGTACCAATTAAAAGGAACGAACAGCCATTCTACCCCAACATATATGCCCGTGTCCGGAATCTTCAAATTGAATGCCGTTAATTCAATGGAAACAAAATCATCGCCGACTTTTGATTCCAATACAATGCTTTTGTGCAGGATATCTGATTTTGGCATTTTCGTCTTCGGGTGAACATCAAAGATCCGTAACCGAAACTTGGCACTGTTCCGCTTGAACATACTGTTCTGTTGAAAAAAAACGGTTACCTTTTCGACGTATTTTTTCTGTGACCCTATGTTTGGAAAATAGAGCGCCAAAACCCAAGGTGTCGAAGAGGACGAAAACCCACTGGTAAGACTGTGACTGCTTATCGGATTCAGGACATCGGAGTTCCCAAAAGATCCAGAGACAATTACTTCATCCAATTCATAGGATTCCTCAACCATTCCAAACCGCTTTTCCTTGAAAATAGCATTGGCTTCTACGATGGTATCCTTATACCCCAAGGAAGAGATATGTACTTGTTTTTCTAAAAAAAGGGTGGGAAGATCAAGAAAGAAATGCCCTTTTTCATCCGTGGACGTTCCTTTTAAAGTATTGAGAAAACTAAGGTTTACATATGGAATCGGTTCTTTGGTCTTATAATCAAGGACATAACCCTCAAAAAGGACTTCCTGGGCACTCGCACCAACTGCAAATAAGAAAACAAAAAAAATAGTAATGCATCGCATTTAACCCAACTTGTTGTTTAATCTACTTAACTTGATCTGGGTCAATACCTTTTTGGTGTACAACGGAAAATCAGCATTCAAGATCCAACCATAATAACCGGGTTCCTTGTCGAGCACTTCCAAGACTTTTCTCCCTTTATGCTTTCCAAAGGCGAAAACCTCCTCTTCTTCTTCATCCAGTACTATAAACCCTGCAAAATCAACGGTTTTTCTATGGGTCGAGAATTCGGCCAACTTCTTGATGTTGTTCTCCAATTCGGGATAACGTTCCAATTGGGACAACAAAACCTCGTAGGTTGCCTGGGTATCGGCCTCTGCACTATGCGCATCTTTAAGGTCTTTATCACAATAGAATTTATAGGCCGCTTCAAGCGTTCTTTTTTCCATTTTATGAAAAATAGTCTGCACATCTACCGATACCATGTGCTTCATATCAAAATCAACCTCTGCCCTGAGCATTTCCTCTGCCAATAATGGAATATCAAAGCGATCGGAATTGAACCCGCCTAAATCACTATCCTTGATCAAATTGTAAATCTCTTTGGATAATTCCTTGAAAGTGGGTTCATTGGCCACCTTCTCATTGGAAATTCCATGGATTTCAACAACCTCTTTGGGGATCTTGACCTCTGGATTCACCAACCAGGTCTTACTTTCCTTATTTCCGTTGGGATATACCTTTAAAATGGATATCTCTACAATCCTATCCCGGGCAACATTGGTTCCCGTGGTCTCCAAATCAAAAAAGCAAATCGGTCGTGTCAGCTTTAGCTCCATTTCTCCTAATATTTGAGCAAAGATAAGTCTTCATGAACAGTAACGAAATGAATACATCCATTAATTGAATAATCGTGTAACGTGTCCTGATTGCGAATCCGTTATGCTTTTCGGTATATTTAGCGCATAGGGACTTGGGTTATAAACGCGTATTGATTATATTGTTGTAGGCGGATCCAAAGGTATAGCTCAGCCCTACCCTAAAGCCAACTTCAAAATCGGTGGCAATCTGTTTTTGTTGCAGAAGAACGTCTTCCAAGGATGCACTACCGCCTGGCAGGTTTATTTGATCTCGAATAATATCCAGATTTCCTGAAAACCGAACGGCCAGTCCTTTAAAAATCCGTAGGGATAAATTACCATATAGTTCGACTCTGTTTTTGGAAAAATCATTCAGAAAACTCATGACCCTGAATCTTGAATAGATATTCCCCCAAGGTTGCCTGTACCTTAATTGCACATCGAGGGAGTGGTTGAACAACGACTCTTTGTCAAGGCCATAAATGGTCGTATCAATATAGTTATTGTAAATGTATCCGATTTTATAAGCGAAGACTATTTCCCTTCTAAGGACCTCCCTATAGGGGAAAATATTATATTCAATGGCAGGGGTCAAACTCATGGAGAGATCGATATTCGTATAGGTATCATATTTGGCGCCGCCAAAAATACCAGCCGACCAATGATCGGAAAGACTTCGCACGATGCTCCCATAACCGAAATACTTTTCGGTCTTGCTCAAGAACTCCTCATCATCCTGGATATATTTGCTATTCGATAGGTTCATTTGAAGATCGGCACGGATACGCCACTTTTCGGTAACCCGGTCGCTTTCAAAGCCAATCTCATATTCAAATTCATTTCTACTGGATTCCTTATCGAGTTGGGCCTCACCATATACCTCAAAAATCCAATTGTTCCAAGGGTCGTCAAAATCTATATCCTGTCTTTGGGCCAGACCCTCGGCGGTAATCTTATAGGAGATTTTATCTGAGATATCAGATTCGATGAGATACGGTAGAAGTCCGTTTTTGGCCATTTCCAATAACCCTTTACGAATATCATCGGAGGTCATATTGGCATTGGAATCATAGGATCGTTCTATCGCGATATTTTCATAAGCACCGGTGCCCTTAAAATCTAGTTTAAAGGTACGGCCCCCACTACCATTCGCAATATCATAGATCATAAGGACAACATTGGCCAATTGTTGGTCGCGAACATGGTTCACATAATTTATTTCTTGCCGTAAGTAACTCTTTTCACAATTACAATCGATAAAAAGGTTGATGGGGTCTTTCTCTTGGGAAAACAAGATGGAAGTCGCTAACAAAAAAAGGAAACAAAGGACATTTCTAGTCAAAAGTAAATGAAATTTCATTCTTGAAAAGGCTGGTACTTGAATTAGAAGATTCAAAGATAGCTGTAATAAATAAGGAAATCGAACAGTTTTGGCCCTTTTTCAACCAATTTATAAATTTGCGAAACCCACCCAAAACAAAGGTTAAATCTCGCGATTTACATCCCATGCCTCCAAATAATCGGCCACGGCCTTGGCAAACATACTGCCCAAAGCACCATTCACCACCCTATGGTCATAGCTGTGTGATAGATACATTTTACTTCGTATGCCAATAAAATCACCCTCACTGGTCTCAATAACCGCAGGAATCTTTCGAATGGCACCAAGAGCCAAGATACCCACTTGGGGTTGATTGATGATCGGTGTGCCAAAAACACTGCCAAAAGTACCTACATTGGTAACGGTATACGTACCTTCTTGTACCTCATCAGGTTTAAGTTGATTGTTCCTTGATCGTTCGGCAAGATCATTCACTACTTTGGTCATACCGACCAAATTCAATTGATCTGCATTTTTAATGACCGGAACGATCAAATTACCGTCGGGTAAAGCTGCGGCCATGCCGATGTTAATATTCTTTTTCTTTATAATGGTATCGCCATCGACTGAAATATTCATCATGGGATATTTCTTTAAGGCCTTGGCAACAGCCTCCATAAAAATGGGGGTATAGGTTAATTTTTCACCTTCAGCCTTAAAAAAGGCATCCTTCACCTTGTCTCTCCAATTTACGATCTTGGTGACATCGACCTCGATAAAACTCTGTACATGGGCAGAAGTAGAAACACTATCGACCATATGTTTGGCGATGAGTTTTCCCATGCGTGTCATCGCGATGATTTCATGGCTTTGGGAAGATACCATGCCGGGTTGTTGTTGCTTTTCAACTGCGACTTGGGGAGCTTCGAATATGGGCTCCGATTTCGTTTTTTCCGCTGGGGTTGGCACTGCCGGTACTTCGGGAGATTTTCGGGATGAAATATAGGCCAGAATATCTGTTTTTGTCACCCTACCTTCCAAACCGGTACCTGTGATATCATCAAGCTCGGCCATGGAAATCCCTTCTTGTTTGGCAATATTTTTGACCAGGGGGGAATAAAATCGTTCAGAAGTACCCTGATCCTTTGGTCTGTCACTTACCATTTCCTTGGCTGTTTCGACCGTCTGGGATATTTCCTCCACAACCGCTTTGGAAATTTCAGGCACTTCCTCAGTGCCCATTTCGGGTTCAGCATCATCTTGCCCTTCACTTCCCATTTCGATAATAGCCACCGTATCGCCTACTTTGACCACATCATCAATTTTGAACAATTTTTCGATCAATACGCCATCTACTTCACTAGGAACCTCAGAATCTACCTTATCCGTGGCAATTTCAAAAACGGCTTCATCCATTTCAATGGTGTCACCAACTTCTTTCAACCAAGAGGTCAATGTTGCTTCTGCAACACTTTCACCCATACGCGGTAATTTCAATTCGAATTTTGACATATTGCTAAACGCTACACTATTTTAGATTGGTTATTTGCAAAATAAACAAAAATTAGCGCAAATAAATTTATATTTCTAGTTTGCCTTCAATGAATTTTCAAAGGGAATCCTATTCAAGATGCTACGTCCCAAGGTTACCTCATCTGCATATTCCAATTCATCGCCGATGGAAATACCCCGGGCAATAGTCGATGTTCTTAAAGGGACCCCTTCGAGTTGTTTGAAAATATAGAAATTGGTCGTATCACCTTCCATGGTTGAACTTAGTGCGAAGATCAATTCCTTGATCTTTCCTTCCTTGGCCTT
>NZ_JBATHS010000017.1:0-2461 GCF_049667165.1 Maribacter sp. | reverse complement strand
TTCTTGTTTCTGTAGTGTATGGAGTTCCGGGTCGATAAGTACCCCATGATGGTGAACATGGTAAACAGGATGACCGTAAACATTAGGAAAACAATGTTTATGTACTCTAAAATCATATTGAATACGCCGCTATCCATTTATTCTATCTATCATTTTGTTTGGAAATGCCAATAATTGGTTCAATAAGGAATTCCTGTTACTCCCCGTTTGGGATTTCGTATTGGGGGCTTCAAAAGTCTCAGAAAGATCAAAGGTCAGATTTTCCTGAAACAAGCGATTATCCAAGGCTTCGAGGACCTCTGCGGCCTTTTCCCGAATCTCCATATTTGGATCATTGGTGAGTCGTTTTAAAAAATGTAATTCCTTTTCATCACCCACGGCGACCACTTCATCCATCAAAATGAGTTTGGCCTCATCATCACAGGTTCGAAAAAGATCCTCAAAAACACTAAAGGGCTTAAAATCATTCTTTGGGGACGCCATCGTATCCTTTGAAAAATGCTTTGGCTCCGATATCCTGAACTGTTGCATGATTTGCTCAATTCTATGCTTTATGGCCTTATGGTTCGATTTTGAAAATAATTCTTCCAACAAGGGAATTTCACGTTGATCGCCCAGTTCCTCTATGTCATCCAATAAACGCATGGTGATCATGGTTTCCGCATCATAGTATTTTGGTTCGGGAAGACTGGAAAGAATGTCCAAGGTCTCCTGACTTATTGGTTTCGTAGCTTCGTTAATATCCGCTTCAGCGTCAAAGGAAACAAATCGCAATGAAGACGAAAAAGGGATGTCATCCTCCACGGGCCATTCAATGGAGTCCTTCCCTGTTTCTTTTTGTTCAGTTTTAGGGGTTTCTGATTTTATTGCTTCATGATTCTCTTCTGTCATATGTATGTCATTTTCCATGGATTCTTCCATAGGTACTGAATCTGCAGCACCTTCTTCTTCACTTTCAGTAACAAGTGGTAAAAAGTCAAAAAACGGAGTGTTTTCCCCGTTTAAATCAAAATCCCTGATCGATTCCTCTATGCTTGGAATTGCTTCAGGCACATTTGAAGGTTGTTCGTTATGTACATTCGGTTGCTCTTTAAGAAGGTCTTCCGCTTCCCCAACATTCGAGTTGGCAACTACATGGGGCAAAAAGGAACGTGCAATGGTATCGGGGTCATCGCCGATTCCCACTTCCATTTCTTCTTTTTCCTCCGGAATAACAGTACGATCCCCAGAAGTTGGTGCTGCATGTTCATAGGCCTCATACATGGTATTCTCGCTAAAATCATCTACGTAATCCTCTATGTTTGGCAGGGTATCGTTTGCTCCATCCATGCTATCATGGGTTTCCTCTGCATTGACCACAATCGGCAAAAATCCAAGGTTCAATACGGGCGTGGTTTCTTTCAAAGGTTCGGTATCACTTTCCCCTAGGTCCCCTATTTCGAATGGAATATCGATTTCTTCCTCAGGGACCTGCCCTAAGGGTTCGCTGATATTGGTAAAATCCTCCGACATATCTATTTCGCTGGGAGCTTCGTACGCTTCAACAGTTTCTTCTTCTTCCTCATTTTCGACCTCTAATGGGGCCACATTTTCCTCCACACCAAAGGTTGTCTCGGAATCTTCCGATAATGGAGATTGTTCTTTTTCAGCTATCGCGTCCACCTGTTTTAATACAACATGGGTATCCGGTTCTTCGATAACCTCTTCAACGTCCTGTTCTATTTGATGTTCCTTATCGTCCAGGTCTTTAAAAACAATATCTTTGGGTATCTGGTTGCCTTTTAAATGCATAATACCCCGTGTAGGAATGACACTTTCGGGGGCAATGGCATTGATACTCCCATGCGCCTTACTCCGCACCGAGAAATTGGATTCCTTGGTATCGATCGAACGTAGAAACTCGAGGTCCTTCGTAGTGCCCAATTCGGCCATGGCATCGAGAATAGCAATTTTAATATCTATGGAGCTTTTCCAAAAAACCGTTTTCATGGTAGGTAGGGCCTCGACCACATGAAACTCCTTGATACAATTTATCGCTTCTTTTTTGATGTGTTCATTGCGATGTTTCACCAATTCCGTAATAGATGCAAAGGCATCATTTTGATTGTAATATTTGATCAATCTAAGGGCAAAAAGAACGACATGTTTATTGCTTGAAACCAACCAGGCCTTGAATCTTGGAGGTTGAAAATCATCCTGATTCCTGATGACATCCAAGAGTTTAAGCTGTTGCCATTCTGATATTCTATATTCGGTAGTATCCAGAAAGTAGTTCAACCCTTCTGTATTAAGGGAAATTATCGCTATTTCCGCCTGCTTGCGTATGGTTCCTCTTTTATCATTTATAAATCTTTTGATAAATCCGTAGGATTCGGCTACTTGCATTTGGGCGAGTTCATAAATTCCCTTTGATATGATCTGCCAACGCCAACTTTTTAACTTTTTGAACGCATCCTTGTGC
>NZ_JBATHS010000016.1:0-7481 GCF_049667165.1 Maribacter sp. | reverse complement strand
ATACTGACTCAATTGAATGGTACCAGTCGCCCCTCGGCGTGCCAGTAAAATCTCCCTTAACTTGGTAACCATATCCACCAATTTTTGATAATCAGTGGTATTCGCACCAACGGCGTTCTTCGCATTGATATAGGCCTGCCAAGCTTCGGTCAAAAATTGTTCGAATAGGAAAATGAATTCGTTATTCGCCATTTTGGCTTTATAGTATTCGGCACCACCACCAGATTCAAAGGCAAGATCCATCGCAAATAATCTATAATAGGCATTGCGGCGAACAGCTTCCTGATTGCTTCTGATCTGGCTGGTGATGTTCCTAAAGTTATTATTGGACAGATGCTTGAAAAATAGACTCTCCGTATTGTGGATCCATTGAAAGGCCATACGATGATCGCCATTGGAAGCACTTGCAATGCCAATTTCCTCATCGTTCAAATAAAGAAAAATCAATTTTTCGAAAATTTGGTACATCCGCGTATTTTCCATCAAATAAGCGTAGATAAGATGGTAGGGCGGGGCATCGCCGGGATTAAAAATAGCTACGCCAGTGGGACTTATAGGTCCATTATTAATATCGAACCAATGCTTCTGTATCGCCTTGTCAATAACGGATGTATCCTGATAAAAAATAAAATTATGAATCTCGTTTCTAGGATAGGATTGCGATAAACTGGTCAATGTTGTCAGCGGAGCGGCTAATTTTTTAGTCATCTCTTCACTACCTGGTTGGCCAGGGGAGGGAGGTGCTACATCCGACACATAATTGCTTAGTAGAGAAGGAAACTCACGCACTTTTTCCGTATTCGCCGTGTGAATTAAATAATCGATATAGTTCATTTTTATTGATTTTCGTCGTTCTTGATTTTTATATAACTCCCTCTGACAATGTTGTAATTGTCATTTTTACGTCTGTTCTCCGAATCGGATTCGCCCAAGTTTTCCCGCTTTCGTTCATACCGGATTACATTTTCTTTTTCATCCGCCAATCGTTCGGCATTGGTTTTGTGCTGAATCAATTTGGTTACTTCAATTTGATCAGGTTTTTTTGAGCATAATATGCTCTCAATTTCCTTTTCGAAGTCTGCAATGGAATTTAACAGCCTTTTATGGTCTTGCTCCAAAATTTCCAATCTTGTTTTTTTGTCTTTTTTCATATCCGTATTTTATATGTTAATTCAATTCCACTGCAAAGCCCAAACGGGTCATCCAATCTTCCTGCTGTTGGTATAAGGAAGGAAGATTTTGAGTAGTCGATCCAATCTTAAGGCCGTTCAAGGCCAAGATCCTCAGACTTTCCTTGGCGATCCACGCATGTGACGTGTATAAGGAGGGTCCTGCCAAATATTCCAGGCGTTCCAATTCTTTGGGGCTGACCCGTTCCGGGGGCAGCAACTTTGACAAGGATTGGTTCCCAAAGCACCGATATGGTTTTGTCAGCAGTAGCTTCACCACGTTGTCTAGCGCCTTTTCACATTGATTGATCGTTTCCTTGTCCGAAGAACGTGAACGCTCCAGATCGTAGGTCGCCTTAAACGAGGCTTCAAGATTATCCCATGGTCCGTTTCCATAGAAAAGTCGGCACATACCGATATTCAGCAATACCCGTATATAGGTAATCGGATGGGGGTCATGCCTTTGATAAGAGAAAACAGTGTGCTCCTTGCCACTGACCACGTCATGCAATGCCGCAACCGCAGCGTATCCGGTGTGTACAAAGGCAAAGGCATCGGCTGCCATTTCACTTACCCATCCGGCGTATGCCGTAGTAACTTCCGATCCAAATTCTTGGAGTTCCTGGTTGACCGCTTGCTCCAATTCTTCGGTCCATTTCAAGATATGGGCTACTTGATGCCCCGTCTCATGCACTATGGCGGTTGGCCGATACAGATTGTGCTGTGTAATTTTTATGGCGGCTACCGGGCTGATTTTACCGTCCCATAATCGTAGTCCGGCCTTAAGTATCGAGGCCCCAATACCCTTATCTACATAGGTCATCACGGGAGGTGATTTTCTACCGAGTGGTTTTAAAATTTCGTCCATACTCCGTTTGCACAGTACGTCACAGGCCCTTAACAGTGCCGCGATACTTGGATTTGTGCGCGAATTTATGGCGATGGTATAATAATGGATCGTTTCTTCGGTTCGTGTATATTTAGTTCTCAAGAGAATCAATTGTTTAAACATATACGCCTGATTACCCCCACGGGTCAAGGCCATAATCAAGACATTGGCCAGGTTCAACACCTCTTCAATACTCGCATTAAAGGCAATCTTAAGGATGCTAGAAATTCCATAATCCACGCCTTGCCATGCTTGTTGGGAAGCCAAGTTATCGACCTTGGCCAAGCGCGTGGCTGCCAGTTGCCAGTGTACCGCCTGCCTGTACATCGAATTGTTTATGTCGACCGTGTTTTCCATCTAATCAAAAAGTTTACCTGCCTTGATTACAACATCGGGTTGGGTGAAATTGGGCAGTTTTAAATCCCCTAAATTCGGTATGCTTCCTTTTCCGTTAATCGCGGAGATGGCACTCTTAATCACTGACATCCCACTCATATTGTTCCAAATGATACTGATGGTTACCCCATCCTGAGGTTGTGACTGGGCATCGATAAAAACTTTAGGCCTCGATTTCAGATGCGCTACAACCGCCTCATAGGCCCGAAAAGCAATGGTCTCCGTTAATTTTTGTACCATCTTCGATATTACATTCTTCCCAATGTTTCGGCCAATATCCTTTACATTGATAAATTGATCCTGTCCCACCTCATCGGCTTCCAAATACATTTCGGGAACACTTTCATGAATGATCTTTACTTTTTCCGATAGGTGTCCCTTAAGAATGGTATTGAGGATGTTTCTCACGGAGTTTTTAATGGTTGTCGCGGTACCTAAAACATCATTTTTGGTGATTTTACCCGCCAAGTCCTTGGCATCCTCTTCACTGAAAAAGTAGTTGATCTTTATTTGGGACTTATTGAAATTCAAAACGGCTTGTACGTCCGCGGACCTGCTCTCGATTTGTTTGGGCCCCGGATTCATACTTTTGATATTTTTGGATTTATTCTGGGGCAGGCGTAAGCGCGCACCCTCGATATCCAAATAATAAAAACGCTGTCCCGGTTTCGCATGATATCTCGAAGTCAACGATTTTTTGGAAAAACGGGTCCCTAAATTGTTCTCTTTCAACAACAATTGGGACACCTCCTTTGTTAGCGGCAACAGTTGTACCCATGCCTTTGGGATCCTGGGGTTTAAGCCTGGTAAATTCTCGAATTTACTGATCATGCTCAACCGGCCTCCCCTGCCCAATTCATAAATATGCACCTTGGCTTTGATTCCATTGTTCACCTCGAGACCATATTTATCCCTAAGGAAGTTCGCCAGAGGGACACTTCTAAAGATTTTTATGCCTTTGGCTAATTTTTGATCGATGGTCACGTCAAAGATGTTGGTAAATTTCTTGTATACCTTTATCGGGTTTTTTCTTGGCATACTGATCCACAAAGCGTCCACATTGGTGGCCCTAAGGTTCGGGCGAATATAATTTGGCGGAAAATTATTGGCAGCCGCCTTTTCAAAACTTTCATATAAATGCATGGCCAGTTCCTCTTGATCTCCGATCAATTGGGAATCCATGGAATTTAGATCTGTAATAGTCTCGTCAATGGTATTCGCCAGCGCTTCATAGGCAAGGTCTGAATTGTCGGCTTCCGCCGTTTCAAAACCAATGGCGCGAAGTCCAAGGTCTATTATTCGGGCGGCCAGCGGTCTGGAGACATTGGAAGGCACGTATTTTTTTATCAATCCGGACAGAAGCCCGGCCAAAAAGTTGATGATTTTTTTCCTACCAATGGTAGCAATGGCCAATTTAATGACCGGTTTTAGGGCCATAATCGCCACTGGAAGAAACCGCTCTATGACGGGTGTTGGGTCTTCATCTTCCCCAAGATTCTTTAAATCGTTGATAAACGTATCCTTCGCAGCTTCCAAAGAATAGGTGTTACTCATTTCCCCTTCGTACCCCTCACTACGCTCCAGGTTTTCAAAGGAATTTTCATAGTCTTCAAGTTGTATCTCCGACTCCTGTTCCTCGGAAGTGAAAAGCAATTGTGAAACCGTGGTATCGAATTCGAGCTGCAAGCCTTCAAAATCCCCAAGTTCAGCAGTGGAATCGTCTGCATTTTCCAACTTTAGGAATTTCTTGGCCAACGACCTGGCATGGGGTCGAAATGAAGATGGGAGTTTACCGATAAGGGATTTCAATACTTTTTCGAGCAAGGGCCGTATCAGACGTTTTAGTTTTCCCAGAATAAGATTCATGGGCAGGAATTTGCCTGCGAACCGGATTCCTTTTTTGGCTAAATCGACCCCTTTCTTTACCACCGACTTTACTTTCTTTACCAAACCTCCAAGAAATTGCTCTTGTATCGGACTAAGCCCTTCATTGTTCAATTCAAGGGTTTCGAAGAAAAGTTCGACGTCGACCTCCCCATGTTCGGCAAGATCGTTACCAGAGAAATGTTCCGCCACCGCATCGAGCAGGCGATCTGATTCGCGCAACATAGGCGCATAATACGCCCGACCCTGTTTTAGGGCATATGGGACAAATTGCGTTCCCATTGCCATTTCATTGGAAATTTTACTTCCCCACGAATCTTCCATTTCAGTGGCCACTTCGTAGAGCGATTCGTGAAATTCACTATCCTCAAGTTCAGATAACAGTTCCATATATTCGTCGGCATACTGCGACTTTTGTTCATGTTCCCCTTCCTGGAACGTACTTTGAAATGGACTTATCAAATTGTTGAACGCGTATTGGTTTCCATTCGTTTCAGTATCCGTCGCATCCTCAGCACGTAACTGTTGATCTACAAAAGGAGTCTCAAAGTCATATTCGGTAGTATTCATCTTCTATGGGATTTTAGATTCAAAATGAAATTATCGCTAGGTATTGTCCCAAAGGTATTTCGATGATTCAAACCTTGTTATCCCCCTAAAGGGTGATTTTTATCGGTTGATTGTATGGGGTACGAAAATGAATTTATTTCTCGAAGAAGGTTTGATGGTAGTACGTCACTAGGCTGGCGGTATTTGTAGCCCCTGTTTTTTTTAAGATATGCCTGCGGTGGCTCTTGACAGTCTCGGGACTTATACATAACCTATCGGCCATTTGCGGGCTGGTCATGCCCATCATGATCAATTCAAGAACATCCTTTTCCCTTGAACTCAGGGTAGTATGGTTCACCGAGATGGCCCTGTTTTTTTTCTTGTTGAGTATAAAACGAACATAGTTGATATCGTTCGTTTGCACAACGAAGTTCAAGTCCAAACTAGTGCAATGCCCTCTTAGCAAGGAAAATAATTCATGAATTTTTGCAATAAACTCTGACTCGGATTCCTGGGACCACTCCTTAGAACCAAAGTAGTCTATTGTTTGGCTCGAGAGTCCATTTTCGCAAAGAATCTGTATGGAAAGGATAGTAGGTTTCAAGGAGCCACATATAAGATTCAGACAGTAATCAACAATGTATAATTGATGACTTCGTCTGTAGGTTTTGGAGCGAAAAAACGGTACCGCCAGCTATTATGAAATGGCTATCTTCTGCGAATGGGTCAATGCGAACTGCGGCTGGTTGGCTCCTACATCCCTAACACAAGGGATAATACTATTTCACTGGTTCCGAACAAGATGTTAGCCCGCATTTTTGGTTCCATAAATGGCCAAAATCTTTGCTTGCATTACGTTTACTCAAGCATTACTAGTAGGGGGAAGGACGTACTTTGCAAAAAATAGCATAATTTTCTCGGTTCGTGCCATTCGGATAGCTCAAGTATTTCCGAATTGGGGTCAATTATCGATTATATAATCAAGCCAGTAAAACAAACCAATTACGATTTCTTGTAAGTTTAGGGGTCGTATTATGTAATACTAAACTTATAAAAAATTAATTGATCAAAAGCTCAAAATTGTATGCAATGAATCAAATACTGTATAAATTGAATTTTATCAACCTTATTACAATTACAATACCCGAACTTTGGATGCTTTAATCCTTTAGAGAAAACTATACCTTATATATTAACATAGCGGAAACAGAAAGATTATTGGTATAAGTCGCATGCAGTGTATAACCAGAAGTAAGTAGGTAATGGTCCGTTTTTAAAATAAACTTAGATACAGTTCGGCCAACTTGCTACTTTATTTATTTTTAATTGATTATCAATGAATCACTTTTAGAAAATACATGTTACACCGTACAAATCATAAAAGCCACCTTCGGGTGGCTTTTTTACTCATTACTTTTTGAATTGAATTTTTAATGGTATTCACGAACCTCCTAACGTCGGTTTCGTTTTTCGCCTTTGGTCATCGAAATCAAGCACTTCTCAGCCCCTACCCATTTTTATATGGTAATTCATTTAGCCCTAGTACGGTCCACAATATACTTTTTGAACTTTTCATCGCTTTCCATGATTTCAAAAAAATCAGTGACAAAATCCTGGGCCTCCTCAAACAAGCTTGGACTTTGGAAATATTCCTTTAAGCTGTCCATGACCCTGAACATTTCATTTTTTTTTGAAATGCATTTTTGCCGTACCTCTTGCAGCAGCACTTCATCGCGTGTATAGCCTTTATAGGCACGCTGTGTTACCGATGTTATACTACCCTTTATATTCTCCATCCCTGATACGCCCGCATAGCTGGCATTCACAAGCCCCGACATGTCAAAATCGTAGGGAATGCTAACATATTTTTTGTCGATATACACTAGCTTTTGATTGTGCTCGCCTTTTGTTGAGTAGTCCGTGTTACCAATCAAATACTCGAAAAAAGAACATTGTATTGAAGAAAGGTCATCTTGTTGCAGGGGATGGACTTTCCTTGTCATCACTTGGCCATGGTGACGTTGGGCAACACGGTCGATGTCTTCGAGCAAAATGGCTTTTAGTTGATGTGTCTTCGTCCGGGATCTTTTTTCCTCTTCAAATTCAATATTTGCCAGACGTGTCTTATAATGGTAGGGGGAAATTAATTCGTATAATTTGTAGGCCATATATTCCTTTACGACCAAATCATCGTTGTCGTTTTCCAACATACAGGGCAGTACCAATTTTAATTTTGTGGTGCCTTCGAATACTGTTCCTTGCGTGGCCTTCTTCTTTAACTTTACTTTTAAAGGCGCATAATAACAAATTTTACGACGAAGATTGCCACGGGCCCTCAATTTGATCTTTAAGGAATCCCAGGAGGACTCCTTATTTTGAAAAACCAAGGTCGATGTGATGTACGTACTATCATTGGTGTTTTCCTTTAGGTCCTTTAATGAGAACCTTAATTGCAGCGTGAGTGGCGCCTGGTCTTGAAATAAAGGGGCAACGGATCCAATGCTGTTTTTTTCGCCAACCTCAACCTGTGCCCAAGCAATTTGTGCAGCTAGAAGCTGAATGGCGAGTACATAACATAGTCTCCGGATACCCAT
>NZ_JBATHS010000015.1:0-6180 GCF_049667165.1 Maribacter sp. | reverse complement strand
CAGTTAACATGGGGCTATATGGGGGGTATGACTATGGTCGTGTTTGGACACCTGAAATGGATTCCGATACTTGGCATACTTCATACGGTGGCGGATTTTTCTTGAATGCGGCCGATTTATTGACTTTGAACTTCGCTTTATTCGATAGTGTTGATGGGGCCCGTTTTACCTTTGGAATGGGATTCGCGTTTTAACCTATGCAAGCGCTGATTTAAATCAAAAAGGGTGGCCACCGTATTATCTTGGGATTTTCAAGGAATAAAGATTACCTCCGGTGTTGCCCCTTTTTTCGTCGGAAAGCAGTAAGGTTTCATTGTTTAAAAAGCAAATCGATTCTAATTGGGTACGCACTCCCAAATCGAATTTTTTAATGGTTCCCTTTGAAAAATCGTCAAATGTAAAACTTTTAACGACCCATAGTTTTCCATAACTTAAAAGCACGATGGTCTTTCCATCGGGGGAGATATCGGCAGATGTAATCTGACATGTTTCCCAGTCCTCACAGGTATCAAAGTTTCCAATGTATTCGGCATTGTATTTCCCTGGGTGGGCGGGAACCTTGTAGAGCAGGGCATCGCCGGGAAACGGGTTCGCCCTGTTCTTTGTGATGATGTATAGAAAACCTGAATGATAAAAAAAAGCTTCCGCATCATAAAATAACTTTTCCCTTTCAGGCGGGAATTCTGTTTGTCCAGGATAGTTGAAGCGGATCTGTTCGGCCTTGATTTTATCACCTGAATCATTTTCAGGGTTTGGGAGTTTATAAATAACCAAGTCTTTCCTACTATTCCCATTGTTTCCGAAATCGCCAATATAAAGGTTGCCGTTTTCATCCTTGGCCAAATCTTCCCAATCTCGGTTCTTGGCATTTTTTACTTCAACTTCCTTCAATAGATTTCCCTTGAAATCAACTTGGTATATTTCATCCGGGTTGCCATTGTCCTCAATGAACCATGCCGTAGAATCAGCATAGTAGACGATTCCGGAATTTTCCTTCAACTTATTTGGAAGATTGGTCATATACGTTAGTTGGCCAAAATTCGAACATGATATAAGTAAAAAGAATGTGAATATAGTTGCCGAAAAACTTTTCATTCCGTTCTGTTCGAAGCCAAATCCCTATCCTTGGTCATTTTCAATCTTTGCACAATGAAATTACCGAGATTGCGCCCTTGGATGATACCCACCTCGACGGCCGAACGATAATGAATACCTCCATAGACCCTGCTTATGGCCGCTTCCTGAGCCGCTTCATTAAACGAATTAAAACTTCTGACAGGAAGACCGTAGGGCACTTCAACATCATCATCAAACGAAAAATTGTCACCAAAGACATCGGTCAAAGCAATGGCCGCTGCACCTGAAACCACACTATGTCCGCTGGTATATTCGGGAAAAGGAGGGGTCTGTAGAACAGGTAGCCAATCTTCATCGATATGTTGATTGATCAAGGTTTCAGGACGAATCAGATTACTTCTATATTTTTCGGCCCAACAACTGATAAAGGCATCCGCTATGGCCATGGACGTTTTGGTTAGTCCATATACGGTTTTGTCAAAATCACTTTTAGATTTTTTACTTGCTACTTGCGCTATACCGATCCAATGTGCGCCCGGACTGATTTTTTTAGTAGCGAACATCAAATGTCCTCTAGATACCGAAACATATGGATTGCAGTCCCAAAATTGGGCAATTCCGATTTCTTCCGAATCGTCCCCTTTTTTCGTGATTTCATTACTTATATCATAAACCTCTTTCAATTCCTTATAAAAATCAGAGTCTTTTTCCAAAGAGAAGACTGGAGGTGGTGCAGGCTTGAATTGATTGGCAGAATCTATGACAAACGGTCGTATTTTGTCCCAGTGGGGTTCAATACCATCCATATAGGCTGGCGGTGTCGGTTGCCATCTTTCGGGATCATAGGTGTCTACGGTATATTTGGGCATAGTCCGTGTCTGGTTGTAATTATCCTCATTCATCCATTTACCGATATGTTCGGCCACTTTTAACCCATAGTCTTTTGAGGCATTAAAAGTGGTGGTGTTTTTACTATCCCATCGCGCATAAAGACTATCCCTGAACGCCTCTATTTTGTTTTCGGAAAAGATCAATTTTTTACTCAACGCCATATGGGCAACTAGGGCGGCCAGTTGATAGTTTATGGGTTGGTCCACATCAGGTTTGGGTATTGGGGTTAGGCCATGTACCTGACCAGCAAGGGAAAGGTATTCATCGTTGTTCAAAGCAACGATCTCGTAAGCTGCTATATTCGGATACGCAAACACCCTGCTTGCTACCGGGGGGGAGAAAATATCATGGATCATGATTTCAGTAACTTTGTCTACCGATGCATGCAGGTCTTCCGGACTAATTACCAAAGGTTCTTCAATCGTCTTTTCAGCACAAGCTAAAAACAGTGCGATGACGGATAGCATGGATAAAACTTTCTTCATATTCTTCGTGATTACTATAATCGAACCTCTCATTTTTAAAAGGAATCAAGAATTGGTTGGCAATTTAAAAAAACCAAAGGGACTTGGTAAAAAGAAAGTGTTAATATTTTTCGGCAACATCCCAGTGTGTTTTACGCATGTGCACCAATGATGTCAAAAAAAATTCACCAAAATCAACAAGGTATATATGGGTACATACGCGATGAAGCGATTATAACCTCTATGACCAGAAGAGGCTGTACAAGACGACCAGAATCAGCATTACCGCAAAGGATCCGATGTTGAAAACCGGATTGGTTTTGAACAATGCCTTGGTCAACGGGATGCCTTTTTCATCATTTTTTCCATGATTCTGCAGCAGACTTACCACAATAATGACGATCATGGTCAAAATAAGCGTATATCCCATTTGGTCCATAAAGGGAACATCGACAAATAGAGGACTTGTCGACCATCCTTTGGGCGCTATCTTGAAATACATGGCTATGGGAATAGAAACCAATGCACCTAGAATGGCCCCTTTGTTTGTGGTTTTTTTCCAGAAAAGGCCCAATAAGAACACGGCTAAAATACCCGGACTTACAACGCCGGTATACTCTTGTATGAATTGAAAAGCTTGGTCTATACCCCCTAATAATGGCGCCATGATCCCTGCAATCAATAAAGCGACTCCAGCTGAAATTCTTCCTGTGGCCACCGTGGCCTTGTCACTGGCATTCTTGTTTATGTATTGTCGATAAATATCCATTGTGAAAATTGTCGAAGTAGAGTTCAACATAGAGGCAAGAGACGATACGATGGCCGCGGCCAATGCAGCAAAGGCAATACCTTTTAAACCCGTGGGCAAAAATTGCAATAACCACGGATAGGCCTTGTCCGCCTGTTCCAGCGAAGGAAGGTTTTTCAGGCCTACCTCACCTAGGCCGGCCATAATCTCAGGGTCGTTGATAATGACAAAGGCAGCGATACCAGGAATGACCACAATCACAGGGAGAATCAACTTTAAGAAGGCAGCCAATAAAATCCCTTTCTGCGCTTCTTTCAAGGATTTGGCAGCCAGGGTTCGTTGTATGATATATTGATTGAATCCCCAGTAATAAAGATTCGCTACCCAAAGACCTCCAACAAGAACTGCAATTCCCGGTAAATTTCTATATTCCGGATGGGATTCATCCAAAATCATGACGAATCGATCGGGAGCGGTCTCATAAACCTTTTTAAAACCAGCGATTATGCCTTCCCCACCTGAAACCGTATTAAGGGCCAAATAGGTGGTGACCAAGCCACCAAGGATCAAAAAGACCACTTGGATAACATCGGTCCAGGCAACGGCCGAAAGCCCCCCATAAAGGGAATATGCCGCAGCGAAAAGGGCAAGACCGATTATGCCATAGAGCATGGGAATACCCATAATGGTTTCGAGGGCCAAGGCGCCGAGATAAAGTACCGAGGCGAGATTGACAAATACATAGAGACCTATCCAAAAGACGGCTAATATGGTCTTTAGATTGGTGGAGTATCTTTTTTCGACAAACTCCGGTATAGTATAGAGCCCCTTCTCAATAAAAATAGGAAGGAAATATTTACCGACAATGATTAAGGTGAGTGCCCCCATCCATTCATACGAGGCTATGGCCAAGCCGGAAGCAAATCCAGAACCGGACATGCCTATGAACTGCTCTGCGGAAATATTGGCGGCTATCAATGAGGCCCCAATGGCCCACCAGGGTAGGGATTTGCTAGCTAGGAAATAATCCTCCGCATTTTTTTGATGGCCTTTCTTATCCCTTGACACCCATAACCCAACACCCAGAATCAAAAAGGCATATAAAATGAAAATAAAATAATCCCAAAATCCGAAAGCTGCTGTCATTGTGGTGTTGGTATTGGTTGGTTGTTTGATTGTGTATTTGAAGTACGCAACTAGGCTAAATTAACCGTTTTTTTTTATTTTTTGGCATATGAATCGGAATATTTCGAAGGATATAAAGGGTTTGTATACATGTGGTTACCTTTTATATTCATGAAAATGAAAAGCCTATTTATAAGTTTATTGCAAAGTGATTACGAAAGCATCGTCATTGTTGGTTATCACCAAAAACTTTTTATCATCTAGTTTAATCAATTTTCGGGCACTTATATTCATGGGCAGCCCTAAAGAATGGTATGTTTCGAAGGAAGTGCCGTTAAAATTCGTCAGTAAACCGCCGGGGTTGGCATCGCTATTGCCCAATTCGTTTACATAATCCATATAATTACCAACAAAATACACCTGCTTTTGAGAACCATCCGTATCCAATAGAATATCCTCAATAGCACTCATCTGGGCCTCTTTGGGTAGGGGTATGCCCTCAAAAGTGGAGCCATCATTCAAGTACACCATGGAACGTAATTCGTGAATTTCGGCCAATAGAGTAATATCTTTTTCGGGTTTGCCGGTGAGGTCTTCGACCCCTTGTATCTTAGCAAAATCAGAATAGCTTAAAAAGCGCTTCTTTAAATAAGGTAATTGTGTCATCAGATTGTCCTTTGAGGCAAACGGAACATAATGGCCATTGAAGTTATAGAAAATTAGGGGGTCGGGCTGGCCATTACCATCAAAATCATCGAGGTAAAGTTTTATGGGTTTTTCTTTGGAAGCTTTCCATTTTAAATTCAGCCCTGCATTGCCCACAATAATATCATTGAAGCCATTGCCATCCAAATCATCAATAATCAGGGCGTTCCACATTCCATTGGTCTTATCCAATCCGTATTTTTTGGTTTGATCCTCAAAATGGTCATTACCGGTATTTACCATTACGGTAATTGGCATCCAATCGCCAATAATAATCAAATCGAGTTGGCCATCGTTGTTGATGTCTGCCCATTGACTGTCGGTAACCATCCCATATCTTCCACTGGCTACAGCTTCAAAATTTTGTTTTGAAGTGTTCTTTAAAATCATACTCATCGGTGGTAGACCATAAGCCCCTGGCATCGATCGACCCCCTATGAATAAATCGGCATAGCCGTCAGCATTGAAGTCCCCCGATGAAATACTACCACCATTCGTCATTGGCAACATCGCGTTCATACGCTCAAAATTTCCTTGGCCATCATTGATATATACCCGATCTTCAAGGTATGGATTTCCTTCCATGAGGTCATTGCCTCCACTAATGACATAGAGATCAAGGTCCCCATCATTTTCTAGATCGAAAACTTCGGCATCTACATCCTCAAAGACCTCGTCCTCTTCGAAAGGATCAACTTTTTTAAGATGATATGCGCCATTTTCATCTTTGAGGTAGAGGGTTGCGGGCTGGTACTTTGCACCGCCAATAAAAATATCAATGCGATCATCCCCATTAAAATCGGCAGCTACGACTGCTGGACCTTCAACAGATAACTTTTCAGGAATCAGGGCTTCCCGCTCATAATCGAGGTAACTATTTTCTATATGTCTATAACCGAATTTGGAGAGCGTACTCGGTTTTGAGACCGGGGAGTAGGCATAAGATAGCAACCCTGTTTTTTTGGCAATCATATGAGATTCGTTGATGGCCATACCCTCTTCGGTTTGATAGGTGCCATCGGGCCAAATGACCACAATGGAATCCAATTTTTGTATATCCCCAAGACCAACATGCAACCTTCGTGTTGAAGCCGATTGAAAGCCTCGTGTTACGGTTAATTCCTTTACCTTGACAAGTTGCTGGGCATATACCATGATTTTGGAACCGGT
>NZ_JBATHS010000014.1:0-11638 GCF_049667165.1 Maribacter sp. | reverse complement strand
TACGGACGTTACTATCCGATACAGTATCTTCTTTTATCCCTAAACATTGGGGTAGGGGAGTTCGGGGTGGAAAATAGGTGAACACTTTTGCTTTCTTTTGCTAGGATAATGATTTCCATCATTATTTAATATTGTTTTGAGAACGCTGTTTCGATGCTATAATATCTTTTACAGAACGTTTGCTGATACCGCTATTCCAGCCTTTTTCAATTTCTTCAGTTAGTTTTTGAAGCTTCTCTTCGTATGATTTACTAGCTTTATTTTCTTCCATTGTTCGAAGATTATTGTAAAATAATATCACTATCTATATTCAATTTTTGATGTAATGCTTTGGCAACATTCAAAGTAATTTCTCTTTTACCGTTCAAATAATCGCTTATTCTTGAGGCACTTGTATTTAAGAGAGCAGCCAGGTCTTTTCGCTTTAGGCCCATTTCAAACATGCGTAGCTCAATCATTTCCTGTAAGGTGGGTAAACCAATAGGAAAATGTTTTTCTTCGTATTGCTCAATAATGTCGCTTACCTCCAATAATTCTATCATTTCAGGAGAATCTTCAGGAGTATTATTGCCTACAACTTTCAGAAGTTCTTCTAGGCGAAGATTGGCTTTAACATATGTTGCGTGATTTATTGTTTTCATGATATTATAAGGTATCTATTTTTTTAATTCTATTGTAATCTTTGTGGTTGCCAACCCAACGTATATAAACTCTTTTCACTTTAAATATAACAATGGCTACAATTCTGTAATGGTTTCCTTTTATATTAAACACAAATCTGTCACTGCCGACACTATCGGCTGAATTGAAAGTGTTCTTCAAATCTGCAAAATTTTCCCATTCTGCTCTTTTAGTTATTTTGTACCAATCTCGCAAGGCGGTTTGGGCATTGGTTTCTTTCGAAAAATACTCCCTTAACTTTTTAAATGAAATGATATGCACTTGAAGCTTGTATTTATTAGAACGTAAAGATATTACAGAAATTACATATTTGGGTATTTATTTTCAAAAATTGTAATTTTCCCCCTAAATCTTACCTCAAAACTTTGCACACGGATCCTATGGAATTTTTATAGTGTTCCGGTAGATAAACGCTTGCCCGCTGTTTGAATGTAAATGAAACCAAATAAAATTAGAATCTACTTCCCGATGCAGAAATTAGCGAAGATATTGCCCAATAGGTCATCGGAGGATATTTCCCCCGTAATCTCCCCGAAATGGTACAATGCCTGTCGAATATCAATAGCCAATAGATCCCCTGGAATTGCATCATCCATTCCAAATTGCACTTTTCGCACCTCTTCCAAGGCTTTTAATAGTGCATCGTAGTGCCTGGTATTGGTGACAATGGTCTCGTTATTGCGCAATGCTCCGGTATTGACAAAATTCAATAAATGGTTTTTAAGGGCATCAACACCTTCCTTGGTTTTTGCGGAAATCAGTTCAAAGGTAGTGCCCTCGACATTGGAGAGCAGTTGTTCCAATGCTTCCCTTTCTTTATGACTCAGGATATCAATTTTATTCACCAAGATCACAAGGGGCTTTTCGGGATGTTTCGTCGCAATTTTACCAACCTCGGTCTGCAGGCTTCTCAGATTGATTTCAGCATTTTTGAATTCTTCGGCACTATGCAGGAATAACACTACTTGGGCTTGGGATATTTTCTCGAAGGTCTTTCGTATACCAATACCCTCTACGACATCTTCCGTTTCCCGTATACCTGCCGTATCGATAAACCGAAAACCGATTCCCCCTATGGTCATTTCGTCCTCAATAGCATCCCTTGTAGTACCTGCTATGTCAGACACTATAGCCTTTTCCTCATTCAACAGGGCATTGAGTAATGTTGATTTTCCCACATTGGGCTCCCCTACAATGGCCACTGGGATTCCATTTTTTATCACATTTCCTACGGCAAAGGAATCGATCAATCTTTTGAGAACTTCTTCGATGCGATCCAGTAACTCCTTGAATTTCGTCCGGTCCGCAAATTCAACATCCTCTTCGGCAAAATCCAATTCCAATTCGATCAAGGACGCAAAATTCAGCAATTCATCCCGTAACAGTTTTATCTCATTACTGAAACCACCACGCATTTGTTGCATGGCTATTTGATGCGATGCCTCATTCTCGCTTGAAATTAAATCGGCAACAGCTTCGGCCTGGCTCAAATCCATCTTTCCATTTAAAAAGGCACGTAGCGTAAATTCCCCTGCTTCGGCCATACGGCAACCATTTCGTAAAAACAGTTGAATGATCTGTTGCTGAATGTAGGGCGAACCATGGCAAGATATTTCCACCACATCTTCGCCCGTATAGGAATGGGGACCTTTAAAGAGCGATAGTAGAACCTCGTCCATAACACGCTTATCCTCAATAATATGTCCTAAATGAATCGTATGTGTTTTTTGATTGATAAGCTTTTTGCCCCGTACCGACTTAAAGTAATCGTCAGTCAAGGCGATGGCATTACTTCCTGAGATACGGATTACGGCAATAGCACCCGCACCCGAAGGTGTCGCCAAAGCAATTATAGTGTCATTTGGAATCATCGCGTAAAAATAATCAAAATGGAGGTAGCAAAACCTTAGTATTGTTTTGATATGTATTTATGGGGGAATGGTACGTTATTTGATTAATTTTATAGTAATTAATAATTCGAAGATTTTAAAAAACACACTAATTAAT
This sequence comes from Maribacter sp., assembly GCF_049667165.1. Lineage (GTDB taxonomy): Bacteria > Bacteroidota > Bacteroidia > Flavobacteriales > Flavobacteriaceae > Maribacter_A. Next base: position 8,950 of record NZ_JBATHS010000014.1, on the reverse strand, counting down.
TCCCTCATAAAATGAAAAAGATACTACTAACATTTGTTTCGGTTTTGGTCTTCAATTTAATGACCAATGCCCAAGTTGTCGAGCAAGCACAAGATTCGATAGTGCTAGCTGAGGTCGCTGCAGAAAAACAGGCCCAAGAGCTTAAAGAGCAGAAAAGAATAGAGAAAGAAATTAATAAGGCTGAAAAGGCACAGAAAAAGGCCGAGAAAGCACAAAAGAAAGCTGAGCAAGAAGTCAAGAAGCGTGAAAACTTGATGGACGATATAAAATCAAAGCGTAAATCAATTGCCAAAGACGAGAAAAAATTGGTAAAACTTCGTGAGAAGATGGAGCTTGATAAAATTAAAGGTAAACTTTCGCCAAATGATGTGACCAAAACGAACAAGAAAATTGAAAAGCTACGTACAGGGCTGGCAAAAGATATGGAAAAGCTCAGAAAATTAGAACATAAGCAATAGCGCTATCAGTTTTACGAATTGTATTGTAACAAAAACTTGGTTTTTGCGTCATATTTATGGTTATTCATCTTAAATCAATCAAAAAATGGAAATTATAAATCAAAACATCGCATTACGGGAGGATAGACAACTTCTTGTCATTACCCATTTAACCCAATATTTATATTTTGTCACGGGGTTTGGTGGCCTGATCGTTCCCTTGGTCCTATGGCTTGCCAATAAGGACGCGGTTCATAGAATGGATGAACATGGAAAGTCGATCATGAACCTACAACTAAGCATTATCCTCTATGTGGTGATAGGGATACCAAGTATTTTGTTATTTGGTCTTGGTATATTGTTACTGATATTTGCCGGAATCTTGGCTTTGATCATGCCCGTCGTAAATGCCGTTAAGGCCAGTAATGGGGAATCCCCAAGTTATTTTGGCACCATACGGATGATAGCTTAAGTTGCGTTTAACAAATAAAAAAAGACCACCTTTCGAGGTGGTCTTTTTGATTTAGGAGGATTTATAGTATTCCTTTTAATTGTTCAACATTACGGGCATAACGAGCATGGTAACATGTTCCCCTTCATCCAATCCGTCGATAGGGGTAAGGATCCCCGCCCTATTGGGTAGGCTCATTTCCAAGGATACTTCATCAGAGCCTAAATTGTTTAGCATTTCGGTCAGAAACCTTGAATTGAAACCGATCTGCATATCATCGCCTTGGTAAGAACAGGTCAAACGTTCTTCCGCCTTATTGCTGTAATCGATATCCTCGGCTGAAATATTCAGTTCTGCCCCCGCGATCTTCAAGCGTATCTGATGGGTGGTCTTGTTCGAGAAAATAGATACCCTTCGAACGGAACTTAAGAATTGATTTCTTGAAATGGTCAACCTGTTCGGATTTTCCTTGGGTATCACAGCTTCGTAATTGGGGTATTTACCATCGATCAGCCTACAGATCAATTCGGTATTCTCAAAACTGAATTTGGCATTGCTGTCATTATATTCAATGGTCACTTCAGATTCGCTCCCCGCCAATATTCCTTTTAAAAGATTCAAGGGTTTTTTGGGCATGATGAATTCCGCTACTTGTGAGGCACTAACATCTGCCCGTTGGTATTTTACCAACTTATGGGCATCTGTGGCCACGAAAGTGAGATGTTCTGTCGAGAATTGAAAGAAGACACCGCTCATTACAGGTCGTAAATCGTCATTGCCTGCTGCAAAAATGGTTTTATTGATAGCGGTTGCCAAAATATCACCCATAATTGTTGTGGAACTGGGGTTGGCCAATTCAACAGCCTTGGGGAATTCGGCCCCATCGGCATAGGCCAATGCATATTTACCATGGTTTGAGCTGATCTCAACGGTATTGTTATCCTCTACGACAAAGGTCAAGGGTTGTTCGGGGAAGGTCTTTAGGGTCTCAAGCAATAACTTGGCCGGTACGGCAATCGTTCCTTCATTATCAGAGTCGACCTCGAGTACGGCACTCATCGTCGTTTCAAGATCCGAGGCTGAAACGGTCAATTTCTTTTTTTGTAAATCAAATAGAAAATTGTCTAGGATAGGCAAGGTGTTGCTATTGTTGATCACTCCTCCTAAAACTTGTAATTGTTTAAGTAAATACGTACTAGATACTATAAATTTCATTCGATATGCTTTTTTTCTGAATTACTTTTTGTTCGTTTTGAATTTTACAGGCATTGGACCCTAATGAGTGATTTAACCCGCTTTACGCAATCAAACAAAGATATTTTAATTGTCCTTTCCAATGAAACAAACTTATTAACACTTGCCCATCCAAGATTAGCCCATTGGGATGCTATGGGAAGTTGCCTCCCCGTTCAGTAAATTCGTTTGAATCCCCTTTAAACAAAGGCGAAAAACTAATCTTTCACCTATTTTGACATCGTTTTCAATTAGTATGATCCCCAATTCATTTTCTACGATGTTTATAAGTCGAACTATTGGGTTTGGCCTGGGGCCGTCAATATGCTGAATCGATACTAGTACTTGCCGGTTTCACCTCAATTTCACAACACTCCAAGCTTCCGGCTTGTCCTTGAACAGTATTTTGGTTTGTCCCCAGATACTTTTGAAGACCTCTGAATTGCGGTAGGCGTTTAAATGATCTTCGCTTTGCCATTGGCTATAGGTAAAAAAGATGTTAGGTTGGGATACGTCTTGCAATAGTTCCAAGGAAAGACAACCTTCAAAGTCACGGATCAAGGAATGCGAGGCATCGAAAATCTGCTGAAACGCATTAATATGGGCTGTTTTGAAAGATAATTTAACAATGCGTGTCAGCATTTACAGAAAATTAATGGTGATGGTATCCCGATAATCAAGTCCCAATAGGGTGGAGGCTCCACCAACGGTCTGGAGATTGCTTTTATAAATGGCCAGTTCAATATAGTCCGAAGAGTTGAATAACGCCAGTAAATCCCCCGCACCTTTTCTTTTGTTCCGATCGATGTCGTAATTGACAATTTCACTATAATTCGCCAGGATTTTGGTAATCGAACTGGTCCTGGCATGCAATTCGAAGGGCCTACCTTTTCGATACGCTTCAAACAGGCCTTTCTGTATATTGGTAACCACATTGCCATAATTATCGATATAGATGACACTCCCTATGATTTTTTTACCCTCATCGGTGATGCGTGGAGAGAAATCCCTCAGGTCCTTCAGCCCTTCAAAGGGTTTGCCCACCACTTCCAAAGTACCGCCACGTACAATATGGCAGGCCACTTTCACAAAGACATCCATCACCGGAAAAGGACCGTTGACGATATTCGGCAAATTGATCTCTATGATTTTTTGGGGTTTGATCTCTGAAATGATGAGTCCGATGACCCCGTTATTGGCCGTAATAAAGTAATGCCCATCGACAAGTACTACAATATGGTGGTTCTCGGGTGTGGCTTCGGAATCAACGCCAACAATGTGAATGGTACCTTCCGGAAAGCTCTTATAGGAGTTTTTAAGGATGTAGGCACATTCTTGAATATTGAACGGACTGATGTTATGTGAAATATCAACAATCCTAGCTTCGGTAAGTTCTTTGTAGATAGCTCCCTTCAGGGCACCCACAAAATGATCTTTTAATCCAAAATCGGTCGTTAAGGTAATGATTGCCATGCAGCAATGTTGATATGTTTTTGGTTCGCCAAACTGAAATTTTACTTAAGTTTGTTGAACTCAACTTGGGTTTTTGGATTAAAGCGAAAAGTTAGTACTTTGTTCTCTAATGAAGCCTTTTTTAAGCAGCATAGCATTGCTACGTTGGGAGAAAAAGACAAATTAGAGGGCAAAAGACAATTTTGTAGCTTATTTAAAAGCGCACGTTGAGTTCTTTGACAAAATTAATCAAAAAAACAGCCAAGCGAAATTTATTCCGGGCTTTAATTAAACAACCCATAATTTTTTGAACGAACTTATTTTAGAGCTTATAGAAATTAGTCCAAGGGAGTTTTTTGGACAAGGAAACGAGAACATCGATATCATTAAAAAATATTTCCCAAAGTTGAAGATCGTGGCGCGGGGAAATAAGATAAAAGTTTACGGGGACGAGGAGCTTTTGGAGGAATTCGATAAAAGGTTCGATATGCTTTCCCAACATTTTATAAAATACAACAAGTTGGACGAGAACAGTATTGAGCGGGTATTGACCAGCAACGGTAAGGAGGATTATGCATCCCCTGAGAACAGTGGGGAGGTCTTGGTGCATGGGGTTAGTGGTCGATTGATTAAGGCCCAGACCGTTAACCAACGAAAGTTGGTGGATGCCTCCAAGAATAACGATATGGTTTTTGCCATTGGTCCTGCCGGAACTGGAAAAACCTATACTGGGGTGGCCTTGGCCGTAAAGGCCTTAAAGGAAAAACAGGTGAAACGAATCATTTTAACCCGACCTGCCGTAGAAGCCGGGGAAAATCTCGGTTTCTTGCCCGGGGACCTAAAGGAAAAATTGGACCCCTATATGCAACCGCTATATGATGCCCTTCGGGATATGATTCCTACGGAAAAATTGGCACATTTCATTGAGAATGGGACCATTCAAATTGCTCCCATGGCTTTTATGCGGGGGCGAACGCTCGATAATGCTTTCGTTATCCTCGATGAGGCCCAAAATACCACACATGCACAAATGAAAATGTTCCTGACACGAATGGGAAAGAACGCCAAATTCCTGATTACGGGGGATCCGGGTCAGATCGATTTGCCCAGAAGGATCATTTCAGGTTTAAAGGAAGCCTTATTGATTTTAGGCAACGTAGATGGCATCGCCATGATTTATTTGGATGACAAGGATGTCATTCGACATAAATTGGTTAAAAAAGTGATTGATGCCTACAAGAACATAGAACATCAAAATTAAGCATATCTCATGGGCAATACGATAATGAATACCGATTTCAATTTTCCTGGGCAACAAAGTGTATATAAGGGCAAGGTACGGGAGGTATATCGCCTCGATGATGATTTATTGGTGATGATCGCGACCGATAGGCTCTCTGCATTTGATGTGGTGATGCCCAAGGGAATTCCATACAAAGGACAGATTTTGAACCAAATAGCCACCAAGATGATGGCAGATACCCGTGATATTGTCCCCAATTGGCTATTGGCCACCCCTGATCCGAATGTGGCTATAGGATATGCCTGTGAGCCTTTTAAAGTTGAGATGGTGATCCGTGGCTACCTTTCAGGTCATGCGGCACGTGAATATAAGGCCGGGAAGAGAATGATCTGTGGGGTTCCCATGCCAGAGGGAATGATCGAGAACGACAAGTTTCCAGAACCTATAATCACTCCTGCGACCAAAGCTGAAATGGGCAACCATGATGAGGATATTTCCAAAGAGAATATCATAAAAAGGGGCATCGTTAGCGAAGCGGATTATTCGGTGCTTGAAAAATATACCAAAGCATTGTTCAAGCGGGGTACCGAGATTGCAGCGAAAAGGGGCTTGATCTTGGTCGATACCAAATATGAATTCGGAAAGACGAAACAGGGCATGATTGTTTTGATCGATGAAATACACACCCCTGATTCTTCCCGTTATTTTTATGCGGATGGATATCAGGAACGACAAAATAAGGGAGCGGCCCAAAAACAATTGTCGAAGGAGTTTGTGCGTCAATGGTTGATCAGCAAGGGCTTTCAAGGATTGGAAGGGCAGACATTACCAGAAATGACCGATGAATATATTGAAACCGTTTCTGAACGGTATATCGAACTTTACGAGAATATTACGGGCGAAACCTTTGTAAAAGCGGATATTTCGAATATCAAAAAACGTATCGAGAACAATGTTCTCGACTATTTGTTGCAAATAAAATAGACCTTTTCCCTTAGTCCGTGATGGCCTTTGTAAACGCTTTGACGCCGCCAACAACAGGTACGCTTAGATGGGTGTTTTTTAAATCAACCGTAAGTTCCGTTCCTGGGGCTGGCCATAAGGTGAATTCCTGATCGCTCGAGAAAATCATTAGTCCTATGCGTTGCCCTTTTGGAATGATCTGGTCATCGGGCATAAGATCGAAGGTCAGTGTATAGAATTTTCCAGGTTTCAAGGGCTCACTCTGGGTCAAGGATTTGTGATTTTGAGGATCGGCCCAACCCCGGGTAATGAGGTTATCGGTAATTTTGACGTTTTTTCCGTCGTCCCAAGGGAGGGATACCAGCCACACCGATAGATTGGCAGCTGGTTTACTGCTGGCTAAATCTATAGTTAACCGTGGGCTGCCCGAAATATGCACGGCTTCCTTCAATACGGGGGTCACATACAACAAACGATGGTTTGAGTTCACTGCCATGGCCAGGGTGGCTCCTGACACGGAATAATCATCAACCAGTGTTTCTTTAGCGTTGGTCTTTGTGTTTTTTAATGTCAATCCGCCAAGTTCAGGTGCGCCAGGCAGAAGGTGCAGTTGTACCGGAGTAGCATCCGGGTTGGGGTAGTCTGAATAGGGGGTCGGATTGGTCATTGCGTCATTCTCCCGCACGATCCAGGCCTTAGGATCATTCTCGACACCGTTTTCAATGCCATATAAATACCTGGTAAACCACCGGTTCATCATTTTTAAGGGTGGCGGTCCCCCATGTCCGTTTTGGTGATAGTAGATCTGGGTGGGAAGCCCTTTGTCTTTCGCAGCCTTATAGATGCGATAACTATGTTCGGGCATCACATTCCAATCGTTAAAACCATGCGACATCAATAAGGCCGCTTTCATGGGTTCCATGTCGTTGAGATAGTCACGCCCAGCCCAAAAGTCATTGTAATCCCCAGTAATCCGATCCATTCCGTTTTTCATTTCGGTGTCCCTGATTCTGGCATTGTTTCCGGCACGTTTTGATTCATCCCCGCTATGTATATAATCATAGAGGACATCGATATCCTCTCCCAAATATCCTCCCGGGGAACGCACCAATCCATTTGATCGGTAATAATGATAGTAGGAAGTGTTCGGGGCAATGGGGATGATGGCCTCAAGACCATCAACTCCCGTGGTGGCTGCTGCCAAGGGGATGGTGCCATTATAGGACGTTCCGGTCATCCCAACCTTACCCGTTGACCAATAGGCTTCCACAGTTTCATTTCCATCAGGGGTGGTGTATCCCGGAATTCGCCCACATAGCCAATCAATGACGGCTTTGGGCGCCAAGGATTCGTTATCGCCCCCAACGGTTGGTGCTCCTTGGGATAGCCCCGTGCCAGGGGAGGAGGAATGCACAACGATATATCCACGGGGAACCCAGGTATTGATATGGGAGTTTGAAATAATGGGGCGTTGTCCGCCTCGAATAACCTCAGGATGCACGCGCTCCTTGCCCATTTCACCTAGTTCATGACGTACATCCCAAAATACACCATCGATATCGGGGGCGACCCCTGCGAAATAGGGACTCGAAATATAAATAACGGGTAGTTTGAGTCCTTCTGTTTCAGTTTGTTCAGGGCGGGTTACACTGACATGCATACGGTCGGGTTTTGCATCCATATCGGTATCGAATTCCGTGGGTACCCATAGATCGTGACGTATCCATTTCGAGGGATCCTGAAAGGTGGGAACCACTTGTGCCTCCCCATCCTTAAAGATAGGAGCTGACGTTTCGGTCATTTGCGAATAAGCAGGGCCTACCGATACAAGAAAGGCCATTGCCGTGAACAATAAGGGGAAGTATTTTTTCATGAAAGACAGATTAAGGGCAACGTATTTAATTCTATTTCTTTTTTTTAGGGGGCTTACATTCCTTGCAATAATCAGCGAGTTTGAGAATTTCGTTTTTAATGGCACGATGTTCCTGCTGCAATAACGCGGTATTATTCCCAAAGTCTGAGGCGGTATACATTTTTGAACTGACCGCATTGCGTTCGGCAATCATCTTATCGAAGTAAGGTTGAAAGAAGGTTACATTGGAAAATGTTTTTTTGTTTTCAAACAATTCTTTTCTAAGCTTCCGCGTATATAACTCAGAAAGGTCGAAATCGAATTGCACCAGTTGGATCAATTGGTTTGCCTTTATACTATCGGGAGCCATCAGGGTGGCAGCCTCTTTATGAAATGAACATACCAATTTGGAGTTGAAATTTTTGGTAAACATGAATTCTACATTGGACATTTGAATTGCGAAATCAATCATGATGCCAGAATTTACGGAATAAATGCTGTTTTTAGAATCGATAGTTCTCTTGGAAGCTTCAAAATCCTCATAGGTGATACTAAAATTTGGGGACCATTCAATAACAGATTCTTGTGGATAACCCAAAAGATGTACACATAAAAAAACAAAAAATGGAAGGGTGTTCAAAGCATTTCTCAATTAAGGCCAGTGGTTAAGTTTGTCGGATAAATTTCCTATAAAAATGTATGAAAACCAAGTTTTTACGAAGAAATGTAAGTAGCAAGGCGATTCATCAAGTGACAGGTAATGGGTGTCAAAAAATAGCTCCTTCGAAAGCAAAGTACTAGCAATCAGTTAAATAGACGCCCACGGCAAGTCCTCCCTCGGAAGTTTCCTTGTATTTGGTGTTCATGTCCTTAGCGGTTTCCCACATGGTCTGTACGACCTTGTCGAAGGGGACCTTGGCTTCCTTGGGGTCGGAGCCCAAAGCCAGCTCCGCAGCATTGATGGCCTTTATGGCCCCCATAGAGTTCCGTTCTATACAGGGCACTTGTACCAGTCCCCCTATAGGATCACAGGTGAGGCCCAAATGGTGTTCCATGGCAATTTCAGCGGCCATCAATACCTGTTCGGGAGTCCCACCTAATAACTCTGTCAATGCTCCTGCGGCCATGGCCGAGGAAACCCCGATTTCGGCCTGGCAGCCACCCATGGCTGCGGATATGGTGGCACCTTTTTTAAAGATACTGCCAATTTCCCCCGCGACCAATAAGAATTTTTTGATTTCCTCAAAACCGGCCTCGTGGTTTTCGATGACCAGATAATACATAAGTACGGCCGGGATTACACCGGCACTTCCATTGGT
>NZ_JBATHS010000013.1:0-3206 GCF_049667165.1 Maribacter sp. | reverse complement strand
TTGAGGAATTGGAGGGGTTGATCACCAAGAATGCTGATAAGACTACCCTCATCGCCTTGCACCATCCGATGGCCAGTTATGGTCATCACGGGGGTCAATTTTCCTTGAAACGTCAGTTGTACCCAACTGGACGTAAAATACCCTTACCCATTCTCGGATCCTTGATCAATCTTTTGCGTAAAACAACAGGAGCATCGACAGAAGATCTTAATAATAAAAGGTATCGTGAGTTGAGAAAACGTATAATGACCTTAGTGCAATATTCCGAAAAGGTGATATTGGCCTCAGGCCATGAGCATACCCTGCAATATATCGTAGAGGATAATACCCCGCAGATTATCAGTGGGGCAGGGGCCAAGGAAGAAGCGACTCGATTAATGAACGGCAGCAAATTCTCAACAGGAAGATTGGGTTATGCAATTTTGGAGGTATATTTGGATGGATCCTCAAGAATTCGGTATTATGGGATTGGAGCAGCGGGGGAAGAGGAATTTCTATTTACCACAGAGGTGTTGTCAGCGCAAAAGGATACTACACAGAATAATTACCCCAAAAAGTTTCCGAACGAGATAAAAGCTTCGATTTACACCGATGAAGAAGTCGATAAAGGTAAATTTTTCAAAACGATTTGGGGGGAGCGGTATCGGGATGTCTATGCGAAAAAGATCACGGCAAGAGTAGTTGATTTGGATACGTTGTTAGGGGGACTTAAGGCCGTGCGCAAAGGGGGAGGACATCAATCCAGGTCGCTCAGGCTGGTCGATAAGGAAGGTAGGGAATATGTGATGAGGGCCCTACGGAAAAGTGCCGAGATATATCTACAAGCTATGGCGTTTAAACAACAGTATGTTGTTGGTGAGTTTGAGGATACCTATACTGAAGGTCTGTTGGAGGATTTTTATACCGGCTCCCACCCCTATGCCGCTTTTACTGTTGGTGCCTTGTCCGATGCGGTGGGTATTTACCATTCCAATCCGAAGCTTTATTATGTTCCAAAGCAGAAGGCTCTTTCAGAGTTCAATGATGAATTTGGGGATGAACTCTACATGATCGAAGAGCGCACTGACAGTGGACATGGAAATCAAAGAAGCTTTGGATATTCGAATACCATGGACAGCACCGATGACATGCTTAAAAAGCTAAGGAAGGATGAAAAATACCAAGTTGATACGGAAGCGTATATCAAAGCGCGTTTGTTCGATATGATGGTTGGCGATTGGGACCGGCATACCGATCAGTGGCGTTGGGCCCAATTCAAGGATATTGAAAAGGGAAAGATTGTTTATAGACCCGTACCGAGGGATAGGGATCAAGTATTTTCAATTATGGGCGATGGACCACTAATGAACATGCTAACCCGCATTATTCCCGGACTTACCTTATTGGAAGGTTTTAATGAGGAGATCAGAAGTGTAAAGGGGTTTAATGGATCCCCAAGGGCGTATGCGCTCGATTTGGCTCTTTTGTCCGAAACCACGGGTGATCAATGGCAGCAACAGGCGCTAAGTATTCAGAAGAATATAACGGAGTCGGTCATCGATGAGGCCTTCAAAAACTTTCCTATTGAGGTTCGTGATGAGAACATTGCCAAAATCAAAAAGGTGTTGATGGCAAGAAAAGACATGCTTCAAAAAACTGCCGAGGAATATTATGGGCTACTCAATAGGTACGCCATGGTTACCGGTACCGATAAGGATGATTTCTTCACCATTACCGAATTGACCAATGGCAAGACACAAGTAGTTGGCCAACGAATTAAAAAGGGGGTAAAAGATGATGTGTTTTTCAAGAAGGACTTTGATCCCAATATAACCACAGAGATTTGGATCTATGGCTTGGACGACGATGATCAATTTCAGGTACAAGGCAAAAAAGGAAAGATTAAAATACGATTGGTAGGTGGGCAAAATAATGATGTATATGATGTTCAGCATAGTACAGGGGTCTACATCTACGACCAGAAAGTAAAAAAGAATACCTTCAAGAATATTTCGTCTGCAAAATTAAGATTGACCAATGAATATCAGACCAATACCTATCAACCCATAAAATATAAAACGAGTACCAATCAAATTATTCCCGTAATAGGTTCAAATCCCGATGACGGATTTAAAATCGGGTTCACTGATGTGTATACTTTTAATGGTTTTCGGCAACATCCGTTTACAAGCCAACATACCGTTGATGCTGCCTATTACTTTGCAACCAGTGGATATGATATGGGATATAAGGGGGAGTTTTCGGGGTTCTTGGGTAAAGCCAACCTTTTATTGGCCACTAGGTTTACGAGCCCTAATTACAGCATCAATTTCTTTGGTTGGGGCAATGAGACCGAAAATTTAGATGCTACGCTGGGTCGAGATTTCAACCGTGTAAAACTACAGACCATCGTCTTCAATCCTTCCTTGGTCTGGAGGAGTGATCTTGGGGCAAAATTGACCATTGGCGTGAATTATGAAAGTGTCGAGGTTGAAGAAACGAATGGGAGATTCATAAACACGTTTTATGTGGCCAATGGCGAGGAGAATCGAAAAAATTTCATGGGCACAGCAATTGCGTATACCTTTTCAAATAGCGATAACGTTGCCTTTCCCACAATGGGCATGGCTACCTCGGTACAAATAGGTTATAAAACCAGTATTGACGGAGGGAAACAGAACTATGGTTATGTTGTTCCTAGCTTCTCCTTTGATCATAAGTTGGTGCCCAATGGTAAATTGGTGCTCGCGGCCAAATGGAAGGCACAGTTTAATATTGGCGATGGTTATGAATTTTACCAAGCGGCCAGCATTGGTGGATTGGATGGCTTACGAGGATTTAGAAACCAACGGTTTTCTGGTAAAAAATCGTTTTATCAGAACACGGATATACGATATAGTTTCAAACGGATGAAAACAGGGCTCTTACCCGTTAACATGGGGCTGTATGGTGGGTATGACTATGGTCGTGTTTGGACACCGGAAATGGATTCCGATACGTGGCATACTTCCTACGGTGGCGGATTATTCTTAAATGCGGCCGATTTGTTGTCTTTGAACTTTGCTTTATTCGATAGTGTTGACGGACCCCGTTTTACCTTTGGAATGGGATTCGGGTTTTAACTTAAGTACGGATCCAAGTCAAAAAGTGTGGCCACTGTATTATCTTGGGATTTTCAAGGAATAAAGATTACCTCCGGTGTTGCCCCTTTTTTCGTCGGAAAGCAG
>NZ_JBATHS010000012.1:0-2383 GCF_049667165.1 Maribacter sp. | reverse complement strand
TAACTCAAAAATGTTCTCAATACTTAAGGATAATATGGTGTTGGACAAGAAATTGGATCTCAGCATACAATAAACAGAAGACAACCACATATATAAAGCCCTGACATAATTGCCAGGGCTTTTTTTTGCTATTTCCTGAAATTCCGTATTGGGATTCCCGGTGATATTTCTCCTGAGCCATCACGAAGTACGGGAACGATATGCGCAAAGGAAACCCTTTCTGTAGTAGGAAAGCCCCAAGAATAACCTCGCGGCGTTTTTTTCAATTCAAGTAGATTCCTCCTGGAATAATCCCAACATCAAAAGTTCCCAACAACCCCTTGGTCCCTATATCATAGATGGTCAAAGAGCCGTTGCTGGCGAAATCCTTGGCATCTGTACCATATAATTTCCCGTCATGTACGACCATCGTATAAAAATTTAGATTCTCCATGATGGGTAGTGAAGGCAGCACCGTATCGGAAGTTTCCATTGCATAGACAGCACCATTAAGGAAATAATACAATTTGGAGCCATCCAATTCCAAGAAATTTGGGTGTTCCGTAGTCTCAAACGCTAGGGTATTCTCGACGCTATTTGAATCCGTATTGATTTTCAACAGGGCCCCAGCTGTCTCATCCTGGGTATAGGACGGTTTTCCCCCGCATAACACCCACAAATCACCATTTGAAGTCACTTGCATGGCATTGGGAACATCTGCAACCGAAATTGTAGTGGCTAGCTGGTCCGTTTGCGTATTGATTACAGATATACTATTGTTCTGCCCGTAGCCTCCTTGGTGTGCTACATATACTTTTTCATCTTGGGAAATTATCTTTTCAGGACCAAAATCGACCGGTATTGTGTTACTTACACTATTCGTTTCCAAATTTATGATCGCCACAAAGTCATCTGTTTCATCATTGGGATCTCCCCAATTGGTTACATATCCCTTTCCATTCGCGAACAGAAAATACCTCGGGTTAGCCAACCCTTGTGAAATCGTCGCTTTGTTCTCAAAAGTATAGCGATCGACGACGGTTATCATGTTGGAAACATTTGCAATGATATAGGCATATTCATCGGTAAAGCCAATGGATTGTACCACATTGCCCAAATCAGCATTGTTCACGGCATTGAAAATGGCATTTTCAGTTGTGGTCAGATCTTCCGAAATAAAGGAAACAGTTCCCGTACCATTGCTGAACGGGCCTTCATTGGACACCAAAATGCCATTTTCATAGGCCCCCAATGGTATGATGGCCTCATCATCATCTTTGTTACAGGCTACACATAAGAATCCTAAAGCCATGGCGAGTACTACATTTTTGATTTTCATTTATTAAAATTTAAAGTTTAGTTGTATTTGAATGTTTCTATTGGGCATAGGTCTAAATGCCACATTTTGATACTTGGTATTGAAAAGATTGTTTATTTGCAGCGTTGTTTTGAGACTCGCCCCAAAAATTTTGGGCAAGTCATAGTCCAAATAATAATTCGCCAAAAAATATGCGTTTAGATCTTGCTGATTGTCCGTTGTGGTGAACACCTTGCCATTATATAAAGACTGCCAAACAACGCCCCATTTGCGATGCCGGTAGGCCAAACTATGGGTAACCTTGTGTTTGGGCACATAGATCAATTGGTTCTTATTTTCCTTTTCGCCAGCTCGTGTAAAAGCATAACTTACTTGATTTTCAAGGGTATGCTCCTCGAACTTATGTTCAATCCCCAAACTCGCTTCCAAACCATACTGTTCGACCGTCTGTACATTGACGGGGGACCATATGCCTGAATTATCGGGGCGCCATTGTATCAAATCCTTTGAGGAGATGTAGAAAAGGTTGAATTGCGCACGAATCCCTTTTTTGGCATACACCTGCCCTACTTCGCCTTGTACGGCGGTTTCCGGTTTAAGATCCGAATTGCCCATAGCACTGCCTTCCCAATACAGGTCATTGAAGGTGGGTATCCTAAAATTCTTCGACGTATTGATGGTAATGGCGTACGAATTCGACACTTCATATTTACCATCAAAAGCAAATACAAATGGGCTCTTATAATCATTGACCCAATCTTTTCGCAGGTTGATGCCATAGCTCAACCTTTTGGCAACATTATGGGTAAACAAGACTGTTGTCGCAAATAAATTCCGGTTGCCTCTTTGTATCGAAGTCCCTTGGCCATTGATAGCATGATAATCGATGATTCCGTTGATAGCCGCATTTTGCAATTCATATTTAAGATCGTAGTTTACGATAAAACTCTCTGCCTTACCATAGGTGAATAGGTCGTTTTCCTTATTCTGATAATACCTATAGCGTTCATATAAGTAAGCGGTCTTAACACGCTGAATCTTATTATTTTTGAAATTTACCCATTCAAACAACGACTTGGAATTAAG
>NZ_JBATHS010000011.1:0-4536 GCF_049667165.1 Maribacter sp. | reverse complement strand
TTTTCTTCAAGATGTCACCCATTTTCATCACGTTTTCCGGAGGGGTCAAAACACTGATCTCACAACCGCCCGAAAGGATGAACTTTTCATTTTTGGTCTCCGCCAGTAGGGCATGCACCTTCTCCTCCAATTCCGCCAGCGTGGCATTCTGGATAAAAACGGGATTAATATTGCCCTTGATCACGACGTCATCCCCCAATAATTGACGCGCCTTTACGGGGTCTACATCATAGTCGATATCCACAATGTCGAAATTCAAACCCCGTATCGAAGGCAATAGATGTTCTATGTTCCCGCAAATATGGAGTTTCGACTTGGCACCCAAGGCATGTAAATGATCTGACAACTCCATATGCCGATCCCTAACGAATTGGTCATAGGAACCTACATCGATCTGGGAGCAAATGGCATCACCGATACCGATATAATCACAGCCCTCGTTGATCTGTGCCTCGGCAAATTCCTTGGCCACAACCATACATTTATCCAATAGTCGATGCACCAAATCGGGATCGCACATCAGATGTACCAACATTTCACTTACCCCGGCCAACGTACAGGCTTCTGCTAGAGGGCCTTCGATCCACCCCCCGAGGGGTACGGTGCCTTTTAGCCTTTTCTGGTAATACGTCGCCCCAAGGATCCGATCGCGCGTACGTACAGCCGTATATACATCGGGAATGGGCAAACGTTTTACATCTTCTTCATTTTGGACCAGCTTTTGTAAACATCGCGGCACCCCTTCCGGGATAAAATCGATTTTTGCCCCGAACGCAGCGGTTTCCCGATACGGGTCACTGATCAGACTTACGGCATCCAAGTCAAAATATTCCAAACACTTTAGGTTCGAATCCACCAACGTTTTGTAGTCCGATGCAAATTCACCATACGTACGTCCTTTAAACCGTGCTGCAAAATGCATCAAAATAGGTTTGAACAGAATTTTGGGTATGTCATCCCCATTCAGTAGGCGGTGGAATTGTTCTTTTTTAGTCAAATCTGAGTATTTGGTCGAAAGTCAAAAGTCAATGGTATTCGATTCTTTTATTTTAGTTCCGCTAGTTTGGCCCGTGACCATACATGATTAATATCCAACGCTGCCGCTTTTTCAAATTCGGAGCGTGCTTCTTCCGTCTGGTCAAGACCAAGCTTTCCGAGCCCAATGAGATAGTGCGCATTTGCCTGACGGGTTTCCTTGGTCATGCGATCTCCGAATTTTGCAAAAAAGTCCATCCCCGTAGTTGATTCAATGGCTTCCAATTGTCTTTGCCCGGTTTGGATCAAGCCTTCGAATATAGTTTTCGCTTCTGCCGTTTGCCCTAATTTTTTAAGGGCATACCCACGGTAATAATGGGGAATGTCCCATCCGCTCGATAATCGTTCCTTTAAAACTTCGGCATAGACCTGTTTGGCCTTTTTGGATTCACCCATAGTTTCATACAATGAGGCCGTATAACAAAGTACTTCCCCGATTCGGCTATCGGTCCAGGGTTTCGCGGCCTCCATACTCAATGGAAATTCGCCTGCCGCCTTAAAGTTCGCCAAAGCCTTATCAAATTGTTGTGTATTACTATATGCAACCCCTTGTAATAGATTGGCATCTACATAGGAGGTATATACATTGCTACCACCTTCCCATCTTTTAAAATGAAAAGGTTGCATCATAGCGAGGGCTTTTTCATACTGACCTAGGGACACATACAATTCCACCTCCCGTTCTAAGGGGGGCAAGTATTCGCTTTTTATAATGTTGTCGTGGTATTTCTGTAGCAAGTCCAATCGCTTTTGAAGGGGCTCTTGGGCTGTTTTGTACACATCCTCAAGTTCATAAACGACCCTGCTGTCCGCAGGATTCATGGCAACCGCTTTTTCATAGTATTGCATGGATAGCGCTACGTGTCCTCCTTTTTTGTCAAAGGCGAGTCCGAGGTTGCGATAGACCGTGGGGTTATCACTTCCCAGATCCTTTGATTTTTCCCATAGCCTGATAGCTTCTTCGGGCTGAAAATCATATAATATATTCCCGAGGTAATAAGGCGCCATTGCATCCTCGGGATTATGCGCCATGGCCGCATTGAGCACCTGGATCATTTCCAACTGAAAAGGGAAGCCATAGTCCGACGGCATTTCCGATGCCAGTTTATAGTACTTGGCAGCATTGTCCTGATCCCCTTTTTGTTCATAGCCAAAGGCCGTATAGTAATACAACAGGGGATAGGTGCTTACGTTCTCTAGATTCTTGCCGATCAGGCGTTGTAGTATTTCAATAGCCTCATCCCATAGGCCACAATTGCCATAATCAGCAGCCAGTTCCAAATAGGAGTTCACCTCGTCGCGCATTATCGCATCCAGGGTATTTAAACACTTTTGGGCTTTTAAATCCGTACCGAGCTCGCGAAGGGCTAACTGGAATTCGTTCCTGGACCAAAAATCGAGAAGATCCTCTGACATGGTTTGACTGGCCACGCTAAGCGCCCCTTTTGGATTCCCCATTTTTCGAAGAATGGTAGTTTTTAGGTTCCTTGCCTTAAGATGGTCTTTTTCATTCGCCAGACTCCCTTCAAGATGGTTCAGTGCCTCTTGATAATCTCCTTGAAGGCAGGCTATCTGGGCCATTGCAAAATATGCGGGGGCCTTGAAACTCTTGTCCCAGGTGGCATAATACAGCGCATCATAGGCTTCTTTATACTGTCCTGTAGCCTGTAACGCAAGCCCTAGATAGTAAAATGCTTCGGTAGTACGTGCATGGGTATAGTTCCAGTTGGTTCTTTTAACGGCCCTCGTCAAATGGTCCTTGGCTTTAGCGAACATCCCTTTTTTGAGCATAAGGATGCCCACGGCTGTATTTACACGTTGGTCCCCTGGATCCCTTCTTAAGGCCTCTTCATAATAGGGCATTGGATCCACACTGGGATTGTAGAATTGCTCCAAACGCATTCCGGTGAGATAAAGCATCTCGTTAGTTTCGATTTCCGAGGGTAGTTTGGGGGTTTCCGCTTCTTTTGGCATTGGCGTTCTTGTACCCTTTTCCAAGTTGCCCTCATAGGAATAGGCGGGAAAAGCACCAGGGGAAGTTTTTTTAGGGGAATAGGAGATTAGCTCCAATCCTTCTGCCGAATGTAAAGAAACCATTACATCATTGGGTCTGGCATGGGCGGGCAGCGTGAGCTTTTTATTGTACGGGGTATTGGGATCGATGTCGATCGTTTCCTCCAAGAAGAGGTTGGTACCGATCTGTAAACGTACTATGGCATTCTTTCGACTTGAGGTGGCATTGAAGGCGATACTTGCTTTGTTCCCTTTGTCGATGTCAAGATTGACAGCAGCTTCTTTATTCGCATTTTTTACATCGCCCATCATGTGGCGAACAGGATAGAAGTATTGGGTTATTCTTTTGGTTTCTCCGGGTTGGATCCAAGCATAATCGGGTTCATTGTCGGAGTATCCCCCAGCCATGAGTTCCAGCTCAGGGCCATCCCCATCGGTAAGGATCTGGTCCCATACTTTTCCCCGATCGCCACTACCGGTGGTCCAGAATTTTTTCCCGGGAACGGTATGGTTGTCCCCGATGATCGCGGTACCCGCTTGCTTGCCATGGTCATAGCCGACCATCCAGTCATCCTCATAATTATAGGCGAAAAAAGAGATCTGTTTAAAATTGTTTTTCCAAAGGCTTATGTCCGTCCCATCGGTGCCAAGTTGCTTGCCCAATGCGGTAAAATCGACCCCGTTATAGGTCTCATGGGCAATGGGCCAACCTGCATATTCCCTTTTGGCATGCTGGGTCACCCATTCGGTACTAGGTGGAAAAATAACCTGGTAATCTTCGTTGGAATGCACCCCCGCATTGGTAAAATATAACATGGAGTGTATGAATGGGGATCGATTATAGGCGACCATCGTGGTTTCAAAATACGATTTTCCAGGATGCACGGTAACGCCAACCCTCCATTTCATGCGATGGCGCAATTCAATTTCACCTACCCAGGCTGTTACGCTTCCGTCGGGATGGTCTTCGATGATATAATCCACGGGCATGAATGATGTGGCCCGATGATGATGGAAAACATTCCATTCTATACCTCCGGAAATCCATGCGCCCAACATACCGATCAATACAGGTTTAATGGCACTCTGTTTGTATATGAAATTATAACCATTGGTTTTATCGAGCCCGGTAAAGAGTTTTCCCCCAATTTCGGGCAAGATGCTAGCCTTGACAAACTCATTCTCAAGATTTAGGGCCTTATAGGTCTTATCGATTCGAACATCGGTAAGTACTTCCCGTATGGGATAGGGATAGACCCTTCCTTGGGCTCCCTGATAGGCCCTTCCAAAATAAAATCTCGGATTTTTTCCTTCTTCACCCGTTAGATAGGTAGGAAGCACAATGTCTTCTTCCCAGATCTTAGCAGTGGTAACTTTCTCATTTTGTGCGGATAGAAAATTGTTTAGGGCAAATAGTAGAATGGTACAGCTAAGGAGTTTTAAATTTTTCATTAGAGTGGTAAATTTTTACATCGCTGGGTTTAATGG
>NZ_JBATHS010000010.1:0-11695 GCF_049667165.1 Maribacter sp. | reverse complement strand
TCGGGTTTTGTGGCTGAATCGCTGCTCGATAAAAAACGTATTACCATCAGTGCCCAAAGCAATGTTAGTGTTTTGTCCGAAATTGCGATTTACACTTTGGAAGAGGAGATGCCCTTAGGCGAAGTATTCCAAAAAATACAGGTTAAGGAGAAAGGCGGGAGGACCACTGTAGGGCATAAAGAAGATAAACTGAAGTTGGAGGAATATTTCTTTGAGGTACTGCCCAATTATGATGAGGATCGTGTGTACCCCAGTGATATTAAAAAAGTCATTCAATGGTACAACATACTTCACGATAACGGAATCACTGAATTCATCGCGGACTCCGAGGATGCGCTCGAAGAGGAATAGCCCGGGTTTTAATCTATGGCAATGAGGATTTCAACAATTTCCGAATCCTGTTTATAGACTTCAAAATCGGCCGTATACTTTCTATTGAGTTTTTTGTCCTGTTCCCATATATATTGCCATTGCTTCACGATAGCCTTGGGCATTTCACCTTCAGCGATGAATTTTTTATAAGTACCTCCTTCAAAAGTTCGCCCTGCCATACCGTCAGGAATGTTGTTGAGTTTATTCACCCGTAATCCGATAATAGCCATATACGAACCAGTATAATCGGATTCGTAATCCGTATAGATGGCATAAATGGTTTCATCGATTTTATTTGGAATTTTAGACGCGATTTCCTCGGAATAAAACCGACCCCACAAATCACCCATATCCTTAGCGGATTTACCACCTTCGTTCGTGCTTTGGACGGCAATCCCAATGATTTTGAAAGGTTCTATTTCTTGCACCCTTGACATTTTTCACCCCTAATTTTAATTATTGTTTACTACCCCCGCTCCAGAAAAGGAAATGGATTTTTTATTCCGATGTGGCTTTGATGAATTCGGATACATCGTTCTTAAATTTAACCAAGGAGGGTTCATGGGTGTACATCATATGTCCTGCTTCGTAGTATTTCATGCTGATATTATCTTTGATTTCCTTTGTAAGTCCAAGGTGGTTTATACTGTGTTCAACACCATAGAAAACCGTAGCAAGGTCATAAATGCCATTCAGGACCAAGACCTTCATATTCGGATCTCTTGACAGTGCTTCGGCCATATCTATCCCCGTATTGATGGCGGCTTGGGTGCCCCATCGATTATTGCCTTCATGCGCCCAATCCCATTTAAAGCCTTCACGACGACCTGCCGTAATCGTATACGTAAGATTTTTGTTGACCTTTAGGGTCCTGTGAAGATAATCGAGGAAACCCGTAATATAGGCCGGTGAAATAGCTGTACTCTGTGGATCGTGACTTCCTTCCTGTGCCAAAAGATCTTGGTTGATTCCTGTGAATCTGGCATCTAGACGACCGACAAGCTCCCCCTTATCCCTTAAAAGCTCTGCGAAAAATTCACTTGCGGTAACCCTGAGATCGGCGTTTAGCCAAAAAGCCTCCAACGTACCGGTATATGCGGCCAGTTTGGAAGCGATTCCCTGTTTTTCACTCTCACCCAATCGATCCCCTTTGAATAGGGCTGGGGTATATTCATTTTCAGTGAAACTGCGAATTTCATCCAAATATCCATAGACATCCCCTGGTTTGTCCTCAACCCTATCATGATACCAAGCTGTAGCGGCATAGGTTGGGAAATGGACGATGTAAGGCAAATCGTCATTCGGTGGAAACAACAACGTTCTAAGGTCAAAGACAGCCGAAACCATGATGACGCCATTCATGGCAATCCCCTGATCTAGAAGTTTGTTCATGACCCCTGCATTTCGAAAAGTGCCGTAACTTTCCCCTAAAAGATATTTGGGACTGTTCATACGGTCATGGGCAATTAAAAATTGGGTAATGAACAATGACAGGCTCCTTATGTCCTGGTCAACTCCCCAAAAATCCTTGAATTTGGCCTTGCCCACAGGTACACTGAGTCCGGTGCCCACGGGATCAATCATCACCAAATCGGCAACATCCAGAATCGAATAGTTATTGTTCATTATTCTGTAGGGCGCCGCAGGGGTTGCCACAGGGTCGTTGACAACAATTCTTTTTGGCCCCAGAACTCCCATATGCAACCAAAAAGAGGATGAACCAGGACCGCCATTATATGCAAAAACGATGGGCCTTCTTTGAGAACCCGTTGCGCGTTTTCCCTCCTCCTTGGTGTAATAGGTGTGGCCCATTAATGCGATGGGCGCGTTGTTTTCATCTCGGACTTCGAACGTGCCTGCTTCGGCCGTCAAAAAGATCGTTCGACCATTAATCGTGACACTTTGCATTGTTTTTGAAATCTCTGCTTTCGGAAGGGTGTCATTTGCATTTTGGGCAAATGTCGTCCATCCGATAAGCACGAAAACCAGAAGTGCGATTCTTTTCATCTTGGTGGTTAATTTAGTTTATAGGAAAGGTTTTTTTCATTAATCCTTCTTGATCTCTTCATAGGTATATTTACTTTTTTTCCAATCGATCAAGGGCGAAGGATAGTATTTGACATTCATGCGATCCAGAAAAGGCGCTTGATTGGCCAAACGTACCTTGTAATTTTCCCAATCCCGATTTTCCTTTATGGTCCAACTCAGTTCGGAATACCCGATGACACGTGGGAATGCCAGCTGTTCCAATTCATCGATATTGCTTATGGTCTCTGACCATAAGGGGGCCTCAATGCCTAAAATATTTTTCATTGGAATACCTTCATATTCCTCAGGTGTCCAAACATAGGCCGAATCAACTGGTATATAGGCCGCCCATGTAAGGCCCAATTTAGTCAGGGTATCATACTTCATATCCAAATAGGTTCTTTTGGCAGGGGAAAGTATGATCTTCATACCTCTATCCACGGCTTTTTGGGCATTATCCCCACTTGACCAATATTGTGAGATGGAGTTCGAGTCTACATTGGCCGTGGCAATTTCATCCCACCCGATCATGCGTTTGCCATGTTTCTGTACAATTTTCTCCACTTTTTCAACGAAATAGATATAATCGTTCTTTTTGGTAACATGGCTTTCATCACCGCCAATATGGAAATAGGGGCCAGGCGTTATGGCCGATATCTCACGTACGACATCATCGATAAAAGCATAGACCGTATCTTTCCTAGTATCGAAAGTGCTGAACCCTACCTGGGTACCTTCATATAATTTTGGGGTCTTACCATTTCCATTTAAAAAAGGATAGGATACCGATGCGGCATTGGTATGCCCTGGCATGTCTACTTCCGGTATAACGGTCATGAAGTGTTTTGCGGCATAGGCAATGATCTCCTTGTAATCTTCCTGGGTATAGAACCCTCCAGCTTCACCACCGACTTCGGTACTACCGCCCACTTCGGTCAACTTGGGCCAGGACTTTATTTCGATCCGCCAACCTTGATCATCGGTCAAATGCAAATGCAATACATTGATTTTGTAGTACGCCAAGAGGTCAATATATTTCTTGACATCCTCAACACTGAAGAAGTGACGGGCCACATCGAGCATGGCGCCACGAAATCCGAAATTAGGATTATCGATGATCTTACCGGATGCGATGGGCCATATGCGTTGCTCGGCCAAGGTGTCATTGCTTTCTTCGGGTATGAGCTGTCGTAGCGTCTGTATGCCCCGAAAAGCACCCTCTGCGGTATTCGAGTTCAGAATAACGGAATCTTGGGTGATATAGAGTTGATAGGCCTCAGGCGAATCGAGCTCCAGACTGTCCGATTTATTGATGTAGATTATGCGTTCTACTGGTTCAGTACCCTTTTCATTTACGGGAATATCCAAATCCAGTGTAGCTTTGATCTTATCTGCCAAAAATTGTCCTATTCCAGAATATCCCTCCGCATTCGGAGTGGTGTAAATGGCGGTATACCGGTCTAGTCCGAATGCCATATTCGTTGGAATTACCTTTAGGGGTTTGGGAATCAGATTTTCCTTGGCCAAATCCGTTGGCGGGAATTCTATACGTTTCTTCTGCACTTCTTGGCAGGCTACAATCAGTGCCCCGATAAATAATAGGGTAAAAGCTCTTGTTACAATGGATTTAATCATGATGTCGATATAACTATGGTTAATTTAATGATCAATAAAAGGTTTTAAAACGGAATACCAAATATCGTATCCTTTGGCGTTCATATGCAAGCCGTCTTCAATATAAATATTTGGATTAAGTTTTCTCCCTTGTAGCATTGGATTCCAAATATCCGCAAAATATATCTGGTCATCCTTTTTAGACAGTCTTCGCAATTTACGATTCAAACGCTTGAATCTTCTCTTTAACGACCATCGGGCAATACTCGGTTTAGCTGAGATCAGGATAATCTGTACATCGTTGTTTTTGGCATGTATTTTATGGTTGATTTCAAGAATCGTCGTCATGATTTCTTTTGGTCTTTTTCCAGCCGCAAGGTCATTGTCCCCCTCGTAGATAAAAACCTTTTTGGGATTGAATTTGAGAATCAATCCTTCCGAATAAGCCAATAGATCTGAAGCCTGAGACCCACCAAATCCCGTATTGATGATTTGACGCTCAGGAAACTCTTTTTCCAACCCTTCCCAGGTTCTTATACTTGAGCTCCCCGAGAAAACGATGGTTTCTTTTAGGCCATCCCAAAGGGTATCGTACTTATTTTGAATTTCCGCCACTTCATTATCGAAACGTCCAGGGTTTTGGGAATTCCCTTTAAGAACAACAAAAATGAATAGGGATATCATCAAAAATCTCATTCCTAAAATTTGAAGTTGAAAGATACTTTTATTCTTTTAAAAGGTCAAGATATCTTGGCTCTCAATTCAATATCTTATAGAAAAAATCAAAGACCAATGCCCAGAAATGCGAGTGCGGCGATACTTCCTCCGAGTAATGGCCCAAAAATAGGAACCCAAGCATATCCCCAGTCACTTTTTCCCTTATGTTTTATTGGAAGTAACATATGCAATACCCTTGGCCCTAAATCACGTGCAGGGTTTATGGCATACCCCGTTGGTCCCCCAAGTCCGAAACCAATACCCATGACCAAGAGTGCGACCGGAAGGGCGTCCAAAGAACCTAGAGAGATCGGTTCATTGGCATAGCTTCCACCGGCAATAAAGAACACCCCGAAAACCAGGGTAAAGGTGCCGATGACCTCTGTTACAAAATTCCAAAACGGGTTGCGCACGGCTGGGGATGTGGAAAAGGTTGCCAATATAGCGGAAGGGTCCGTGGTGTTATCATACTGTTTTTTATAGGTCAGCCAAATCAGGAGGTTTCCCATCATAGCACCTAGTATTTGGGAAATGAAATATCCCGGCACCAATGCCCAACTAAATTTTCCGGCCACTGCAAGACCAATAGTGACTGCCGGGTTCAAATGTGCCCCTGAAACATCGGCGCTGATAAAGACCCCACAAAAAACTGCAATACCCCACGCCAAAGAAATCCCTGTCCATCCGGCGTCGGATCCTTTTGAATCTTTAAGGACCACATTGGCAACGATCCCATTACCCAATAGTATCAACATGGCGGTTCCTAAGAATTCAAATATGTATACGTTCATATGGTTGAAGGTTTAGTTGGCAAAATGTAGTGGTTTTATTTTCAGACTGTACAGAATATTCAATCGATAATGGATTGATAGACAAATTGTCTCATTTTTTGATTATAGTAATTGCTATAAGGCTGTAATTGAAGCATAAGTATTGAAATTAATTTTTCCTTAGGGTCGATGAAGAAATAGGTGCAATAGGCCCCGCCCCAGTAATACTGCCCCTTAGAACCTATAATTTTGGAATCAGCTACATCTGTGGTCACCCCAAAGCCAAAACCAAATCCTTGTCCGGGACCCTGTCGTAGGTCTCCTATTTGGTTCATCGTCATTAAATCAACTGTTTTTGGACTCAATAATTGGCGACCTTTGAATTTTCCTTTCTGAATCATCATTTGGCAAAAATTCATGTAATCGGTAGCGGTAGAGAATAAACCATGTGTACCCCCGAAAATGGTATTACCCATAATGGGCAGTTGTCGTTCGGAGGTTATCAAATTTCCTTCACTGTCGTAATTATGTACGGGTACCCATCGCATCTGCTTTTTTAATGGAATATTATATCCGGTATCCTTCATCTCCAAAGGGTCGAATATCCGCTCTTGAAGAAAGTCAGCCACTGTTTTTCCTGAGAATTTCTCAATAAGCAAGGCTAATACATCAGGGGAGGCACTATAATACCATTGTTCGCCTGGCTGACCGATCAGTGGTTGTCTCGCAAGGGCATTTACCCTGCTTTCCAAATTAGCATGGGTTTCTTGGTAGAGGGCTTTCGCAATATCGTTGTCCAAAGCGGTTCCCCCGAGTCCGTGTGAGAATCCGGCCGTATGGGATAATAGATGGGCTATGGTTATTTCCTTATTTGAATCCACTGTGGGGCCTTCTTTTCCTGCCTCTACGTTCGTGGACACCATCATATTCTTAAATTGGGGCAAATAGGCTGAAACGGGATCGGTCAAGAAAAAATGGCCTTCCTCATAAAGCATCATAAAGGCGGCCGTTATAATTGGCTTGGTCATTGACATTAGATGGAAGATGCCATCGTGTTGCATGGTTTTATTTGAAGAAAGGTCGCTATATCCATAGGTTGCCTGATGTACAATCTTGTTGTTGCGGGAAATAAGCGTTACAGCCCCGGAAATACGTCCTTCATCTATCTCATTTTGTAAAAAGACATCATAGCGTGAAAGTCTTTCCTTCGAAATCCCTTCTACATCTAAAAATTCATGGGTCGATTGTGAATGGGCGATATTGCCAAATAGGATGAAAAACAAAAGGATAAACTGTAGCTTCATTATCTTGGTATGTCTCATTTTGGTTGCATTATTCAGAATAAAACCAGTAAGTTTTTTCAGAAGGTTTCAAGGTATTAAAAAAAGGTGATATTTCTCATAAATATACTGTTTTTCAGGAATGGCGAAGACTCACGCGAATATCTTTTAGGTAATTTCCAAGGTTCTTTTCATTTTTTTAATGAAGAAATCTTTACCTTACTGCTGTTAGCAAAACAAAACTAATTTTAACCTTTAAAAATTTAATATCATGAGTGATTTAGCGGAAAAACTGGCTAAACTTAAGGAAACAGCTGCGGGTCAGTTGAAGGAGTGTGGAGTTTCGAATATTGACAAAGAGCTACTGGAAACCTTGGTGAATCGTTTGCGTACCATGGTTGACAATAAGGATGCTGTCCTGGTATCTGGAAAGGATGCTTCGGAATTGGAAACCGTACGAAGGAACTTTGTAGAAAAGAAACTTGGAATAACCGATAGGGATAAGGCGATGGCTGCCATTCACAAGGTAGCGGAAAAAATGTCAGGAATTCGAATGAAGAGTAGACCTGCCTTTTACTACTTGGTACAACAGGAATTGAGTTAAAACAAAAGCTATTTTAAATAATCGGGGCAGCTTTTATGGCTGCCCTTTTTTATTGTGGTATCCGAGCCATGTAAATCATTGGTATATTGACAATTAGGTTGAATGGTGCCATGATTCGGAAACATGGAATTGAAATTTCGAAATTTCAGATACTGCGTCAAACTTGGGATTTGCTTTTTCTCATTTGTTTTGGCCCATACCAAAGCCAAAATCCCGTAATGGTGAAAATAAGCAGGGCAATACCCATTACTGACGTGTAAATTACTTTTACTTGGCCATTAGTGGTGTTAAAATACCTATCTAGAATAGATCCATCGTGAATGTTTTCTATAAGATCACTATACCTTTTCTCAATATGCAATACACTACCGGTGGCACCGTCGAGTTGAATACCCCAAAAGTGATCTTCAAATATGAACTTCACAGTGCCTTTTTCTTTCCGAACATCAATACGGTCGATTTTGGATGATAGGTCAGTAGAAACTGAATCGTGTAGCACAGCAATCGCTTTTCTATGTAATGTGTCTAACGGTAGCCAATGTGCAAGGTCTTTTGAGGTGCCAATATATGTTTTTGGCAATAATATGCCATCGCTATGTTTTTTCCAACCTAAGAGAAATCCCGTTACCGAAATAAAAAAGAAAAAAATGAACAACGCGGCACCTGTATATCGATGGATCTTTCTAAAAATCCTTAAAATCCGGGCTTGTTTTATTCTTTTATTTGGTCTTATCATCCTCATTTTCAATGCGTTTTTTCTGAAGCCCTTTCCTTTGTTTTTGAACTGCTGTTGATCTCAACGCAAACAATTGCAAGTAGTACTTTGTGCTAGGGTAAAGAAACAAAATATTCGATTAAAATGAATTTAGAAAAGGTTGTTGTAAACAAAAACTGTTCCGAACTATAGTTTGTTGGTAAGGTCTGGGGTTGTAGCTTTTTGGTAATACTTTTTCCGTAGCCAAAACGAAACGCGAACCAATAAGATCAGGGCAGGCACTTCGACCAAGGGTCCAATGACCCCCGCAAAAGCTTGCCCAGAATTTAAGCCGAAAACGGCTATGGCCACCGCAATGGCTAATTCAAAATTGTTGCCCGCCGCGGTAAAGGCCACCGATGCAGTTTTGTCATATTCCGCACCTGTTGCCTTTGTGAAGAAAAAACCAATAATAAACATCAAAGTGAAATAAATCAGCAGTGGCACGGCAATGATCAAAACATCCATGGGAATTTGAACGATCAATTCCCCCTTAAGTGAGAACATCACCACGATGGTAAACAAAAGCGCTATTAAGGTAATCGGTGAAATTTTAGGAATAAAAACATTTGTATACCAAGCTTCCCCCTTACGTTTCACCAAAATAAGCCGACTTAAAATTCCCAAAACAAAGGGAATGCCTAAATAGATAGCCACACTTTCGGCAATAGTCCCAATGGAAATGTCGACGATGGCACCTTCAAACCCGAAATATGGGGGTAACACTGTGATAAAGATCCACGCATAAAAACTGTAGGCGAATACTTGAAAAATGCTGTTCAAAGCCACTAAACCCGCTCCGTATTCACTACTGCCTTCGGCGAGATCATTCCAAACAAGCACCATGGCAATACAGCGCGCCAAACCGATCAGAATGAGTCCGACCATATATTCCGGGTAATCCCGTAAAAATGTAATGGCCAAGACGAACATTAGAATAGGGCCGATGATCCAATTGAGAATAAGTGATATCGATAGAATTTTCGTGTTTCGAAATACTTTCGGCAAAAGTGAATAATTGACTTTTGCCAAGGGAGGATACATCATTAAAATCAATCCTATGGCTATGGGAATATTGGTGGTTCCGCTACTGAAGGAATCGATCAGTTCAGGAAACGAAGGAACAAAATATCCAATGCCAATGCCCAAAGCCATGGCCAAAAATATCCACAGCGTTAAATAGCTGTCCAGAAAACTTAATTTTTTGGGTGCTTTCATTTTTGGGAATTGATTTGGGAGAAAACATAGGATAGTTCGGCCGCAATTTGTAGACTTCTTTCGTTGTATTTTTCGACTTGGTGTGGCGTTCCGTCGAACGCTTTTGGATCTTCAAAAGTGATGGGAATCCGTTTTTCCGCCCCAGCGATAAAAGGACAACCGGCATCGGCCTGCGAACATGTCATTATAGCCGCAAATTTTGATTGCGGGTTAAATTCATCGTCGAATTTTTTGGAGAACCCAATGATCGGTTGTTCGTTCACTGCATATTTAATGCTGTAAATCGGGTTATTGCCTTCTGAAAGCCGAACTATTTCAAAACCCGAATTTTGAAGGGTTTGTGCTACCATTGGAAAAAGCGCCGTGGCTTCTGTTCCTCCTGAATACGTGTTTACGTTATCGATATTGAAATGATACGCAAGGGCCTGCGCCCATACTTGTGATAGGTGACTTCGCCGTGAATTGTGGGTGCAAATAAAATTCAAGCGTATGTTCTCCTTATCATCTACCTTCGATTGTATAAAATCGATGAGAGGTTGTAGGATTTCTTTCCGATTTTCTGGTATGGTTGCATCATTGAGCGTTGATACAAGCTCCTCTAATTTTCCGAATAGGGCGGGTTTGGTTGTCATTTGATATTATTATTGCATTAACAACACCCACTATTTGGAGTGCATGTGGATTTTGATTGAATTTCGGAACGTTCTTTGTTCGCTTTTTTATCTGCCTCCCCAGGCTTTTCGGCATATACGGTGATGCTGAAGATACCCGTTCCGGTTTTGTTAAAAGCCATGACCTCTTCTTGGGAAAGGTACTTGCCAAGGATATCATCGGGTATAACAATTGGTTTTTCTTTCTGGATAAGTAAGTGCTCAAAGCCTTGCTCTAACATCAATTGTAAATAGTCTTCTTTTTGAATGGCTCCGGCAACACATCCTGCATACATCTCGGCATCTGTTCTCAACGCTTCGGGAAGTTCACCGACCAAAACGATATCAGAAACGCTAAAATGTCCGCCAGGTTTCAAAACCCTGAACATCTCACCGATAACTTTTTTCTTGTTGGGGACCAAATTCAGCACACAATTACTGACGACCACATCGGCACTCGAATCGCCGACTGGCATGTTATCGATATCACCTACTCGAAATTCTACATTATTATACCCCAATTTGTCTGCATTGGCACGTGCTTTTTCAATCATTATGGGCGTAAAGTCGATGCCAATAACCTTGCCTTGGGCACCGGTTTCATGTCGGGCAACAAAACAGTCATTTCCCGCACCAGAACCTAAATCGACCACGGTATCGCCCTTTTGTATCTTGGCGAACTGGGTAGGAAGACCACAGCCCAATCCCAAGTCGGCATCTTCGGCATAACCTTCGGTTTCAGAATAATCGTCCATCATAATATTGTATACCTTATTCGAAGGTGTGGTCGCCCCACAACATGAGGAGGCATTTTCAATTCTTCCTTGTTCAGCGATTTTAGTATACCGTTCTTTGACGATGTTTTTTAATTCCTGTTCTTTTTTCATGGGAATAATGTGTGTATGGGATTAATTCGATGTAAGTGTAAAAAATCAGCAACAATTTTCCTTGGAAATGTCCTGGTCCAAGAACTGTAGCATTACTTTTTTCATGTCGCTCCATTTCGCTGTGTCGATGCAATAGCAGACACTGGTTCCTTCCACATTGCCCTTGATCAGTCCTAAGTGCTTCAATTCTTTCAAATGTTGGGAAATGGTAGGTTGGGCGAGTCCTATTTCATCAACCAGATCTCCACAAATACAGCCATCTATCTTATAAAGATGTTGTAATATGGCCACTCTCGCAGGATGCCCAAAGGCTTTGGAGAACATGGCAATCTCGTTTTGCTGATCGGTGAATATTTCGGTTTTTGTCAATCCCATTTTTAGTTTATAAGTATATTGCAATATTACGATTAATAAATTAAAGTGAAAGTATTTTTTTTAAAAAATTCATTCTTTTCTAAATAATTCAATAAAGGCTCCGTGCGTATTTCCAATGAAGGAAGCTTCCAAAAAAGGATTTTGTGGATGGGTTTCCGTTTGAGTGAAGATCGTTACAACAGACAAGATCTTTATTCTCAAGTTCAATTGCCTATAATACCCGGTTTTCCATAATTCTGATTCCTATCGTCAATGACCAAAACCCAATCCTGACCTTTTCCTGTTGTGGGCGGTTCTATGATCAATGAGGAGGATTTTGTTAAATTTGCTCCCTTATAGGCATTTCCGGTTCTAGGGTCGTACCACCAGCTGTTAAATTCATCGGCTTTTAAGTGGGTCAGATTCAGTGTAGTGGTTTTTCCGGTT
>NZ_JBATHS010000009.1:0-21927 GCF_049667165.1 Maribacter sp. | reverse complement strand
GGGCAATAGTCGATGTTCTTAAAGGGACCCCTTCGAGTTGTTTGAAAATATAGAAATTGGTCGTATCACCTTCCATGGTTGAACTTAGTGCGAAGATCAATTCCTTGATCTTTCCTTCCTTGGCCTTGGCGACCAATGATGCAATGGTTAATTCTTGGGGACCAACACCTTCCATAGGGGAAATCTTCCCACCCAATACATGATAGAGCCCATTGTACTGACCAGTGTTTTCAATCGCCATTACGTCCCTTATATCCTCGACCACACAAACCAAACTTTCATCCCGTTTGGGATTGGTACAGATCTCACAAAGTTCAACATCGGATATATTATGGCATTGGGCGCAAAATTTGACCGAATTCCGAAGGTCTTCCAATGCTGAGGCCAATCTATTTGTTTGTCCACTTGGTTGTTTCAAAAGATGAAGAACCAACCGTAAGGCCGTTCGCTTTCCGATTCCCGGTAACTGGGCCATTTCATGAACAGCGTTCTCCAAAAGTTTTGATGAAAAATCCATAACAACAAAATTACGCACTATTTTTCTTTTTGTACTTTGCGTTCGAAATTTATTTCTATGTCAGCCATTCACATTCTACTCCTTATCGGGGCCTATTTCCTGGTACTTCTATCAATCTCGCATTTTACTGGAAAAAATGACTCGAATGCCGATTTCTTTAAAGCCGGAAAACAGTCTCCATGGTATTTGGTCGCTTTTGGCATGATCGGGGCATCCTTGTCCGGTGTCACTTTTATTTCGGTGCCGGGTTGGGTAGAAGCATCCCAATTCAGCTATATGCAGGTTGTTTTCGGTTATCTGTTGGGGTATATGGTCATTGCCTTTGTACTGCTCCCTATATATTACAGATTAAATGTAACGTCGATCTATGAATACCTCGACAATCGATTTGGGTTTGTTAGTTATAAGGTAGGTGCTGTATCGTTTTTCGTTTCCCGTGTCTTGGGAGCATCCTTCAGATTGTTCTTAGTGGCCATTGTATTGCAGCAATTCGTATTTGACACCTGGCATGTGCCTTTTGAACTTACCGTTACCCTTTCCATTTTACTCATATGGATCTATACGTTCAGAGGGGGAATCAAGACCATTGTTTGGACCGATACCCTACAAACCTTGTTTATGCTGGTTTCAGTGGGTTTATCGATCTTTTTCATCCTTAGACAATTGGATTGGAGCTTCATGGACTTTTTAACCTCAACAGAACTGAAACAGTATAACAAAACCTGGTTTATCAGTGATTTTTCGGATAAGAACCATTTGTTAAAGTCATTTTTGGGGGGAATGTTCATAACCATCTGTATGACCGGTCTGGATCAGGACATGATGCAGAAAAACCTGACCTGTAAGACTTTAAAAGATTCCCAAAAGAACATGGTGAGCTTTAGTCTTATATTGGTGCTGGTTACCTTTATTTTTATGCTACTCGGGGCATTATTGTTCATTTATGCCGAAAAATTCCAAATTTCAATTCCGACGATGGATGGCAAAACAAAACCTGACCTTCTATTTCCCGAAATCGCATTGAACAGTGGTTTGGGCATTACCGTTGCCATTACCTTTATATTGGGTCTAATTGCTGCCGCGTACAGTAGTGCGGATAGCGCCTTGACCTCATTGACCACTTCTTTTTGTGTTGATTTCTTGGGTATCGGCCATAAACCTGAAAACAAGAGAAAAAAAATTCGCAAAGCTACCCACATCGGTATGAGTCTTTTATTGATCATTGTGGTAATCTCCTTTAAACATATCCTAGATACCAATGTCATCGATGGTTTGCTTCAGGTAGCGTCCTATACCTATGGCCCCTTATTGGGGTTATTCGCTTTCGGCATACTTACAAAGTATATGGTAAAAGACAGGTATGTATGGATCGTTGCAATTGTATCGGTCGCCATCTGTTATATTTTAGGGAAGCTGCCCCCTGAAAATATAGGGGGCTATGTTTTTGGTTATGAATTGCTGCCCTTGAATGGACTTATAACTTTTTTAGGATTGATGTTGATTCGAAAAAAGAAGCAGCCCATAACAAACCCGCTCAATGGGTAAAGCAGGCATTTCTTTAAACCAATGGCCTACTTTTAAGTAGGATTTACCTTCATCTGACCCGATCAATCAAAAAAAGGGCTGTATTTCGTTGTTTTCGAACATCCGCACGATTTTTCACTGATCGAATGCGGGAAAAACCCAAAATACATCAGTATTGGTCAGTGGCCAAGAGTACCAAAGTGCAGGCTATGACGACTTCGATACCTTGTTTCGAAAGCATTTCGTAAAACGCAGGGTTTTCGGTTCCTGGATTAAAAATTACCCTTACAGGATGTAGGTTAATAATGTCATTATAGTACTTAGCCTGTCTTTTTGGACTTAAATACAAAGTAATCGTATGTATATTTTGGATATCATCTAAATTGGTCTTAATTTCAACCCCGTGAATTACTCCTACTTGTAATCCGAATGCCTGTGTGGCAATTCCTTTGCCAACTAGACGTTTTGTTACCATATTACTGTAACGGTCTGGTTTCAATGAAGCCCCAAAAACAAGTGTGTTTTTCATATGTTAAAACTGTTTTTCATGTGTAATTTTTTTATTAAAATTACGTCTAATAAAAATAAAAGAATAGATGCAGTACTACTATACCAAATATAAAGGTCGTTGATAAAGCTATATGTTTATAGTTAATGGTTAGTGTTTAGTATAGCCTATCAGCGAAAGGAACCCTGGCGGTAACGTCAGGGTTTTATATGTTTAATACCCTTGTGCATGACACATCCCAAGCACCCTTTTGTTTTATTGAGGACCGACCCGTGTATGACCCCATGTGCAATCCCCAAGAGGTTTATAAAGGAACGTTAAAGTCTACCAAATCAGTAACAAAGACGAAAAAGATTCGTCCTTTATATACCATTGAAGCCTGCTTTCTCTTAGAATGATCGGAATACACAGGGGTAACTGGGAGTGAAACTATATTCAAACTACCCTTAAGAATTTGGGTAAGACTTGATGGGATGCTGGTTGGTTGGTCCCAGATAAGGCTTGACCAAAAAGAAACCCTGACGAAATTCGTCAGGGTTTTATTTTAGGCACGGAAAGCTACCAGCGTATAATGACACTTCCCCATGTAAAACCACTACCAAAGGCTGCCAAGACCACTAGGTCGCCTTTGTTCACCTTGTCTTGTTCCCACGCTTCTGTCAAGGCAATAGGAATGGAAGCCGCTGTGGTATTTCCATACCTCATGATATTGTTATGGACCTGATTGTCATTTAGTCCGAATTTCTTTTGAATGAACTGTGATATTCTCAAGTTGGCCTGATGGGGCACAAGTAAATCAATATCTTTTTGGGTGAGTCCATTGGCCATCAATCCTTCCATAATAACTTCACTGAAGCGTACTACGGCGTTCTTAAAGACAAATTGCCCATTCATATACGGATAATAGGAAGTATCATTGGGATCGTTGTCCTTAATGATATCGGTTATCCACCGTTTGCCCATACCCGGTGCGATCAATGAGAGTTCTTCGGCATGTTGCCCTTCGGAGTGCAAATGGGTTGAAAGTATGCCTTTGGTCGTATCTTCTTCACGAGAAAGGACCACGGCACCTGCACCATCACCAAAAATTACGGTAACCCCTCTTCCCCTAGTACTAAAATCAAGGCCTGTGGAGTGCACTTCAGAACCGATGACAAGTATATTCTTGTACATTCCCGTTTTTATGAATTGGTCGGCAACCGATATGCCATATACAAAACCCGAACATTGATTTCTCACATCCAAGGCGCCGACGGTCCTTATTCCCAAGGCATGCTGTACCTGTACCCCAGGTCCTGGAAAATAGTAATCCGGACTAAGCGTCGCAAAAACAATAAAATCGATATCGTCCTTATCAATCCCCGCTCTTTCAATCGCTATTTTGGCGGCCTTTACCCCCATCGTCATGGTAGTATCCTCCCCTTTAATGACATGGCGCCGTTCCTTTATCCCGGTACGTTCTTGGATCCACGCATCATTGGTGTCCATTACCTTGGCTAAATCATCATTGGTTACCACATTATCAGGTACAAAATACCCAAGGCCTGTAATTTTCGAATTATACATTTTGTATTCTGTTTAGGTTTGTACAATAGATAGGACCTACCTATTGTAGTGCAAGGTAGTGATTGCCCCGCTTTTTATCAAAAGATAAAATTAATCCAATTTATTTAGACTATTCTTTTGGTTGTACCATGTACTTCTGAAAATTATTCACCCGGACCTTAGCTTTTAAATCATGCAGTAAGTTAAAAAGTCCGAAGAATGTACGGTTCATATAAAGAAAATGCTTGGAACCCCTATTTCCGTTCATTTTACGTATCTGTTGATCAGTGGAATAACGCTGGCTTAAATCCGCGATTTTAGTCCAAAAATCGTCTGCCCCGAAATCAAAGTCCTCCTCATTGAATGGTGACGTAAACAACGTCAACATTTCTTTGAACAGCGCCTTGAAAAATTTCAATTCCTCCGGTGTATCCGTAGGGGTTAAAATCTCGAGTTCATAAAGTTTTTGGGTGAATATCACATCATTGGAAATGTTTTCTTTCTCCGATAACTCAAAATAAGGGATATAAAACTCGTCAGGAATGGCTTTTATGCAACCAAAATCAATGGCTATAAGTGTTTCCCTATCGCTGATCAGAAAATTG
Organism: Maribacter sp.; assembly: GCF_049667165.1. Classification (GTDB taxonomy): domain Bacteria; phylum Bacteroidota; class Bacteroidia; order Flavobacteriales; family Flavobacteriaceae; genus Maribacter_A. Next base: position 17,228 of record NZ_JBATHS010000009.1, on the reverse strand, counting down.
CCAGGATGGGGGTCTGCATGCACTTTACGCAATCCATGAATTTGGTACATATAAAAATCCCAAAGGGTCTGGCCCAATTTATTTCCCAATTCCGGATTAAAATCGGTCTGGGCAAACTCGCTTAAATGTTGCCCATGCATCCAATCCATGGTTATAATCTTATTACTGGACAACGCCTTATAATATTCTGGAAATTCCAAATTGGGGATATGTGCACAAAATTTGGATATCTCCTCACTCTGTTCTAATTCGAGCAGGTAATCGGTTTCCTCAACCAATTTATGCTCTACCTCCTTAAAGTATTTATCAGAATCTTTTCCCTGTAGATTAAACATACGAATGGCAATAGGCTTTACCAAGGCCAGATCACTGCGTATACTTTCCGCGACACCAGGATATTGTATTTTAACGGCCAATTCCTTGTCATCTTTGGTGGCCTTATGTACTTGCCCTATACTTGCCGCATTGATCGAATTGCGATCGAAGGTATCAAAGAGCTCTTCTGGGTATTTATCCAAATACTTCTTAAACGTTTTACGGACTAGAGGAGCTGAAAGTGGAGGTACCGAAAACTGTGATAATGAAAACTTCTCGACGTATGCCCTGGGCAGTAGGTTCTTTTCCATGCTCAACATCTGCGCAACCTTCAAGGCACTTCCCTTAAGACTTTTCAATCCGTCATAGATATCTCCTGCGTTGTCTTCATTAAGCTCGTCCCTAGTGTGTTCGGGGTTCACCAATTTCTTTCCGTAATACTTGGCATAATTACCCCCGATCTTGACCCCGGTCTTTACCAGTTTGCCTGCACGTTCAATTTTACCTGTTGGAATAGTATCTAAAGTTTTCAATATAATTGGGGCTAAAGGTTACTTACTTAACAAAGGTTTCCTTATACAGGAATTTTCCGAAATCAATTAAATTTTCCAAGGGTGTATTATCAAAAACATCAAAAATGGTGTTCACCGACTTTTCAATGGCCATATCGGTCTTCTCAAAACCCTTGGAATCATCCTCTTTCCAAAATTTAAGTAGAAACAAAAACTGGAGCCAGGCCCCTTCAGAGAATAAATTGGGGTTATGTTTTGTTATTTTCAGGGGCTTGTCCTCATTGGCTTCAACGATTAAACCGGTCACAAAATTCTTGATTCGTTTGCGCAGGCCTTTCAGCTGCTCCAAGTTCTTCAAAGGATTCTTCTCTTGCTGCAATGCAAAGAGAACATAGCTACGGTTTAGGGTCAAGAGTTCAAAGAATGAATAGAGGAATGTCAGTAGCTTATCCTTGTTCGAAAAACCTTCGAATTCCTTGTTCTTATTCAACAAGTCCTCTGTGTTTTCATAGAACTTGTTCCATATTCTTTTCGGAATCGATTCCAAGGAACCGAATATGCCATAGAATTCGGCTTCAGCGATCGTATTTATTTTACAGAACCTATATACTGATTTTGGCTTGGTCTCATGTTCCAACACATAATCCATATACATGGTTATAAGATCATTTTCAGTAAGTTTCCTTGATTTGGCTTTAGCTACCATCTTATTTTTTTTGGATTGTTTTGATTTATCCTATACCGCAATCTTCGTGGTGGATTTTATTAAAGAAACGTGCTTTCAAGGGAAAGCACGTTCTCTAACAACCAAACCACTATAAACTAGTATCGATTGGATCAATATTGACTTTTTCATAGCAAATCAATTCCCAATCCCTACAAAGATACATATTGTTTAATATTTTTGGTTTTTTATTAAACAAAAATATTTGTTAAAGTTTGAGGCCCTTATTTTCGAAGTTTTCGTGTCAGTTTGTCACTCTTTAGCAGAATGGTATTTTTTTTGACAGGTATGTTCTATGAATCTTAAAAAAAATAAATAAAATGGCTACAGGTAAAATCAATGTATCAGTAGATAATATATTTCCTTTAATCAAAAAATTCCTTTATAGCGATCATGAGATTTTTCTACGTGAATTGATCTCGAATGCAACGGATGCCACCTTAAAACTAAAGCACCTGACTTCTATTGGGGAAGCGAAAGTTGAATATGGAAATCCGTTGATCGAAGTGAAATTGGATAAAAAAGGCAAGAAACTCCATATTATCGATCACGGTATCGGCATGACCGAGGAAGAGGTTAAGAAATATATTAACGAGGTTGCCTTCTCAGGGGCAGAGGAATTTTTGGACAAATACAAGGATGCGGGTAAGGATGCCGGCATTATCGGACATTTTGGGCTTGGTTTTTATTCCTCCTTTATGGTGGCCGATAAGGTCGAGATTATAACAAGGAGTTATAAAGAGGAACCAGCGGTCCATTGGTCTTGTGATGGTTCCCCTGAATTTTCATTGAAAAAGAGTAAAAAAGAAGAACGGGGTACGGAGATCATACTTCATATAGCGGAGGATTCCACCGAGTTTCTCGAAGAACATAGAATAGAGGAATTATTGAACAAGTACAATAAGTTCATGCCAATTCCCATAAAATTCGGGACAAAAACAGAAACCCTTCCCAAACCGGAAGGAGCAAAAGAAGAAGATCCCGCGCCGACCAAAGAGGTTGATAATATCATCAACAATCCCAATCCTGCTTGGACCAAACAGCCGGCCGACCTAAAGGATGAGGATTATAAAAGTTTTTACAGGGAACTCTATCCCATGCAGTTCGAGGAGCCCTTGTTCCACATCCATTTAAATGTGGACTATCCTTTCAACCTTACCGGAATCCTATATTTTCCAAAATTGACCAATGACCTGAACATTCAAAAAGACAGGATACAACTCTATCAAAACCAGGTGTATGTAACCGACAATGTGGAAGGGATCGTACCGGAATTCCTGACCATGTTGCGTGGGGTCATCGATTCCCCTGACATTCCTTTGAACGTGTCACGTTCCTATTTACAGGCCGATGGCGCCGTTAAAAAAATAGCGACATACATCACCAGAAAGGTTGCTGACAAATTGAATTCCCTGTTCAAAAACAACCGGGAAGAATTTGAGGCCAAATGGAACGACATCAAGATCGTCATCGAATATGGCATGCTTTCCGAAGATAAATTTTTTGAAAAAGCCGATAATTTCGCCTTATACCCAACGGTTGATGGTAAATACTACACCTATGCGGAATTGAAGGAGGCGCTAAAGGCAAACCAGACCGATAAGGATGATAAGCTTATCGTACTCTATGCCTCAGATAAGGAAGCGCAACATAGTTATATCGAAGCGGCCAAAAACAAAGGGTACGAGGTATTGTTGATGGACTCCCCTATAATAGCCCACTTGATGCAAAAATTGGAAAGCTCGAAAGAGAACCTTTCGTTCGCCCGAGTTGATGCCGATCATTTGGACAATTTGATCAAAAAGGAAGATACCCAGATCTCTAAACTTTCCGATGAGGAGAAAGATCGTCTAAAGGCTAATTTGGAAGAAGTGATTACCGACAAAGGCTATACCATTCAATTGGAAGCCATGGATAGTGATGCGTCGCCATTTATAATCACCGAGCCTGAATTTATGCGACGCATGAAAGAGATGCAGAAAACTGGCGGTGGCGGTGGTATGTTCGGAATGGGTAATATGCCTGAAATGTACAATCTAATCGTCAATACCAATCATGAGCTGATAGGTGAGATCTTAACTACCAAAACGGCCAAAAAACGGGAGCGATTGATCAACCAATCGTTGGATTTGGCACGATTGTCCAAAGGATTGCTCAAAGGGGAAGAGTTGACCAATTTTATTAAGCGTAGTTACGAAATGGTCAAATAGTTTGGCTAAATTTGGCCAAACTGAAACCCTACGATGAAAAACGTTATTCTAGGTTTGGCACTTCTCTTTGGAGGCTACGTAGCTGGCCAGGATCTTAACCTTAGCATTAAGGTAGCAGGTATAACCTCTGAAAAAGGAAATATACTTTATACTGTGTTTTCAGATAAGGTCGGTTTTCCCAGTAATGTTGACAAAGCGGTTCACAGGGGTTTGGTACCTATAAAGAACGGGGTGGCGGATATTCGGCTGCAATTACCTACCGGGGAGTATGCCATTATGGTCTTTCACGATGAAGATGGCAATAATGAGCTTAAAACCAATTGGTTTGGCATGCCCAAGGAAGGTGTAGGCAATTCGAACAACCACAAAGGCATACCGAGTTACAATAAGTCGGTTTTCACATTGTCGGAAGACAAATCCATTGTAATCGATCTATGGTATATGTAAATAGATACAAACAATTTAAAAACCGCCCTGATAAAACTGTCAGGGCGGTTTTTTTTTGATTAACCATTTCGTAAAAAAAAGACTGTTTTTTATTTCAAAAAATACCTCTTGTTAAAGTGGTTCTTTAGTAAAACAATCTGTAAGCCAACAAAGAACGCCAACCCTACACAGGCATACACATAAATGTTGGAAACTGAAACCTCGGGCATTTTGTCTAACATGTCCATGTTCTCCCATTTCAATAAGATCCGTTCTGGCCACCAATTGTAAGTTATAACCGAATTCCCATAAAAAAGAAAGGCAAAAACAGCTAATACGGTTCCTGCAATTGCCAACCATACCTTTCTGTTGATCAAAGGCTTATATACCTCGATCCTGTTGGACTGTTTTTCCGCCTCAATTTTAGAGATAACCGTATTGGTGAAATTGATTGAGGGTTGTTCCAAACCTTCTTTCTTTATTCTTTCTTGAATAAAGCCATCAAATTTGTTCATGTCATCGTTAGTGGTCCTTTGCATAATTCCTTATAATTTCTGGTTCTAAAGTATGGGCCAATAGTTGCATTAACTTTTTTCTTGCCCGGTGCAATTTAACTTTCGCATTCGTGACGCTTATGTTCATGATTGCGGAGATTTCCTGTAAGGTCAGTTCTTCATAATAATGCAAGGTAATCAATATACCATCGTCGCCCGGCAATGAACGTAAAGCCTCTTTTATGGTTTTGGTCTGATCGCTCCGTTCCAGCTGCAAAACCACATTTTCCCCTTCTGCCAAATGACTGTCAAAAACCGTATCAATCGAAATCGTTTCAATGCTCCTGCCCGACTTTCTAATAGCGTCTAAACTGCGGTAATACGCAATCTTATAGACCCACGTCGAAAATTTCGCATCCCCTTTAAACCCGCTTAACCCCTGATATGTTTTTAAAAAAGTATCCTGGGCGATTTCCTCTGCCTCTTCCCTATTTTTAACCATGCGCATGGCCAAGGTAAAGACCATATATTTATAACGGTCCACCAAATCGGCAAAGGCACCCATATCACCCTTAAGGGTCCTATTGATCAAAGGTTGGTCTTTATCAAGGCTCATCTACTGCATATGACGCTATTTTTACGGTGTTGGTTACATAAACTTAAAAAAAACCACGTACATGTAACCCCGAATCGAAAACCTTCGTCCTACCCTTTGAACGAGTTTATTAATCAATCCGTACGGAACACGTTTCTGTACTTAAAAACAATCAAATCATGGTAGGACCGGTATTTATTTTCATCAGTATGTTCATTGTCATTTTCGGCATCGCTTATCTTCACTTCTCTACACGGAACAAGGAACGCTTGGCCCTCATTGAAAAAGGGGCCGATGCCAGTATATTCGTAAAGGGGAAGAGTGAAAAGGCAGCCCCTGTATGGAAAATCCTTATCTTGAATCTCGCCCTTTTGTTAATGGGTATCGGCGGGGGTATCGTTCTTGGAGGCATTTTACAGAACAACCTTGCGGGAAATTCATTTTATGCCATGCCCGGCACTATATTTCTACTTGCAGGAACAGGACTTTTAATAGGTTTTTTTATTACCAAGCAATTGGATAAAGAGAAAAATTAATAGGTACAGGTAAAAAATAACTAGAACAACCCGGTTTTTACACTTGGTTATTCTAGTTACTCCATTGTGTTAAAAACATGTCTTAAAAAATATTTTGTGTCAACTTTTTTATAAGAAAATTACGACTTATCTTTCTCTAAAATTGTCGTACTTTTCTTATGTTTGAAATAACCATCCCTACTTATAATCTTCAAACCCTATTGGATATTATAGGGCTTATACAAGGGATTACTTTAGGTATATTACTTTTAATCCTTAATTATAAGCACTATAGAAGTACTTTTTTTCTGGGACTTTTTTTATTGCTGTTTTCTTTGAAATTACTCATTTTTATCCCAAAAGGGTTAAATCTAGATCAAGTTTACCCTGAATTGCTCCTATTACCATTTAACTTTTCCTGGTTACTTTTTCCGCTGTTCTTTATTTATACACAAAAAGTATCGATTTTTTCCAATCAAAAAACAAAATATTGGGTAATCGTCCCAGGAATCATATCCTTTTTATTACAAGTCATTATTTATTTCCTTCCCTATTCGACAAAACTGGAAATTTCACAAAGTTTGTGGTACGAACTTTTTTTTACGTTTATGGGAATATGCTATTCATGGGCCATTGGTATTTGGAATTTAAGGTTGATATATGATCATAAAAAAGAAGTTCAGAATACATTTTCATTAATAGAGTTCAAAGAACTTGAATGGGCCCGTATTTTTCTTATCTATGCGTTAACAACCTCTGTTATAATCCATATCCTATACATCATTTCACCCCAAAATTATTATTTCAAATTGTTATTTTCGATTTTCGATCTAATAGCTATATACTGGATTGGCGGCAATGGTATTATACAACGTAAAGTTTTGTCCGCCCTTGAAATTAAAAAGATCGGTAATTTTAAGGAAGTTGATCCCTTAGATGAAAAAAATAGTCCAACGTATGCCATTGAGGATTTAAAAGCGTTAATGAAGAAAATTGAGGAGTATGTGGTAAGCACTGAAAGTTTTATGTCAGCTGAACTTACCATTATTGATTTGGCAGAAAAATTGAAAGTACATCCGAAGCGTATTTCAACAGCTATCAATACTGTTATTAACCAAAATTTTAATACGTACATTAATCAGCATCGAATAAAAAAAGCTGAATTGCTACTGAAAAACAAAAGTGGGGATAATTATAGTATCGAGGGTATTGGTAAAGAGGTAGGTTTTAATAGCAATAGTGCCTTTTATTCCGCCTTTAGAAAATTGACAGGAATGACGCCTTCCGCATACAAGGAAAGAACAACCGTATAACGCCAAATATTCCATTAAATCCAAATTCTACGTTTATTCCCTTTTTCCCAAATTCAACTTTTAGAAATGGTTTGGATTCCTAAATGCATCATTTTCAAGCCTTTCAATATTCAAAAGTGTCCTGATTTCGGAAATCAGGACACCTTCCCTTTCATGTTAGTTGCATTTTAGCGTTTATATACCAAATCTTTATATGAAAGTTTAAATAAAGGACTGTGATTTTTAGGTTTCCCAATGCTTCTGACGTGTAGATTTTTAAATTGGCTGATCAGTACTAAAATTGGTGGTTCCCCCTGAAGTTTAAAAATAATTCAGTCCTTTTTAAATTATAAAATTATATATGAATTCTTTAGAAATAAATGCTTCCGGAAACTTTGAAAGCTGGAGCCCCAGCAAAATAAGAGAATTAAAGGAAAATAAAATAAGCAATGACCTTGGCCAAAACTTATTGTTTGAAAACGAAAATCTACGAATTTGGGAAGTTGTATTATTGCCCAATGAAAGATTGCCGTTTCGCAAAATAAATATGGACTACAGTTGGGTTTCCTTAACTACCGGTATGGCAATATCGAGATATGCTGATGGAAAGATCTTACTTATGCGAATTGAAAAGGGAGACTCTGCCTTTTTGAGTTGTAAAGAAAAAACCTATATATATGATCTGGAAAATAAAGGGGACGACATTCTCTTTTTCCATCTGACCGAATTTAAACACCAAACCATCAAAAAATACTTGCCAGCTGATGTACGTTTAAAATCGAAGAAACCTTCGAACAATTAAAAATCCTTAACAAAGTACACCTCGGGTTAAATTGAGTATTGCCTCTGGGTTTTTACCATCAATATGATCTGGTTTTTTATCTTTAGGGTATGAAAATCATTTCTACCAATATTGGCAATCCAACGATGTTTTTATGGAATGGGAAGGAAGAACGCACAGGAATTTATAAATATCCTACCGAGAAAGCCTTATTTTTAGGAAAGACCGATGTAGAAAATGATACGGTAATCGACCGAAAACATCATGCAGGAGTCAATAAGGCATGTTATCTGTTTTCAGCGGATCAATATCCTTTTTGGAAAAGCAAGTACCCTCATTTGGAATGGAACTGGGGCATGTTCGGGGAAAACCTTACGGTAAAGGGTCTTGAAGAGTCCAACCTCAGAATTGGGGATATCTACAGCATAGGTACATCCTTGGTACAGGTTTCACAACCTCGGGAACCATGTTATAAATTAGGTATTCGGTTTGGCACCCAAGATATTATACAACAGTATATCGACCATGGGCATCCCGGCACCTATGTGCGTATTCTTGAATCTGGAAAGGTAAAGGTGCATGATGAAATGGTCTTGATCGATAGATCCGAAAATCCGCTTACCGTACAACAATTTTATAAATTACTTTACGCAAAGGAAAAAGATGTGGCCCTAGTAAACCTGGCAATTGAAAATGCCGCACTACCCGATTATAAAAAGGAGCGCTTAAAGAAGCATCTTAAAAGTAAAGGCAATTTATAAACCACCTTATGGCAGCACCTTGGCATCTTTACTTCATGGCGGCTATGTATATCATAGCTGGGATTATGCATTTTATTCGACCGAAAATCTATCTCCGAATTATGCCCAGATACCTGCCAAAACCAGAATTATTGGTGAAATTGAGCGGTCTTGCCGAAATTCTTTTAGGTATAGGGTTGTGCTTCACCGTTACCAAAGCATTTTCCATTTACGGAATAATCTTGATGTTGGCCCTATTTCTTTTGGTCCATTTTTATATGCTAAGCGGTGACAAAGCGGCCGCAGGCATCCCTAAATGGATTTTGATCCTTAGGCTACCTCTTCAATTCGTATTGATCTATTGGGCCTTTTCTTATTTAAATTACGCATAAAAAAAGGAGGCTTACGCCCCCTTTTTCCCTCGAACTAAATTAAAACCAACTTAATCTACTATAATATAATCGTAATACCGATCATTAAGGTTCTTCACCATAATGCTGTATCGACCTTCATGGGCATTCTTAAAGTTGAAGGCCTTCTCAATAAGTGCGGTATTTTCGAATACTTGGTTGAAAACCACACGATCGCTATTATCAATAACTTTGATCTCAACTTCCTTCTTACTCAAGTTCAACAGATTAAGATATACCATATCCCCTTTTTTTCTAAAGACAGGTTTGTTCTTCTCTAACTTGGTTTCGATAGAAATGTGGGCATCTTCAACCAAAATCGTATATTCTGTCTCTTTGATCGCATCTTCCACTTCAAGGAAATAAGTGCCTGTTTCCAGACTATTCAGGTTAAATGTTTTTAAATACTCTGTTTTGTCTTCAAGGGACTCAGAGAAAATAACATTGCCCTGTAGATCAATGAACCTCAGTGTTGCATCGGTAGTTATATTGTCATATCTAAAAACCAATTTTTTACTGTTCTCATCTGAGACGATTCTCAAATCGATTTTATTGGCCATGCCGAAGGCCGTAATGAATAAAAAGGCCGCGCTTAGTGTTAATTTTTTAATTGTTTTCATAACTTTTTGATTTAAGGATTAATGAATAATTTAATGATTGATGAATAATTTTATTTTTAATTATCTATTGTAATTTCTTTTGCTTGCCCAGACAACTTTTGCTGTCTTTAAAGCTTGAAAAGAATGAACCCTTTCGTGCTACTGTTGGCATTTTGTTAATTGGTGCTCTCATATTTTCTTTTTAATAATTTTCAATATTAATTACAGGACAAACCTACGACCGAAATATCCGTCTCACTACATCAGTATTTTCCAATTTATATGGTATTTTACCAGATAAGTAGTTAAATTAATTATTAAGGGGTAATTCAGCATAGATTTGAGTTAATTTTACAAAGTTGGTTACGTATACCCTTAGTAACTTTGTAGCTTAGAAACTTAATCATTTGTGGAAACTGAAACCTACACTGGTAGCTTTAGAACCCAATTTCTTACGTTCTTATATGTACCAAAATTCGACGCTTCAAAAAACAGCAGGAACAATATATGGCATTACCTCCCCGAGATCGAGTTGATCTATGTAAATGGTGGGGCCGGTAAACGCCAGATCGAGAGTAACCTATCTATTATACGAAGGGTACCCTTATATTGATAGGCAGCAAACTGCCCCATTGTGGTTTTACCGATAAGCTGACCGGAAATAGAAGTGAGACCCTTATACAAATGAAGACGGATTTTCTGGGAAACGATTTTCTCGATATTCCCTAAATGAAAAAGATCCAAACTTTTTTCCAGATTGTAGAGGCAGGGGTATTCTTCTTCGGGAAACAAAACAGCGATTGGGGGCAAAGATGAAGGCATTGGAACACTAATCCAGTTTTGAATACCTATTGTCCATGTTGGGTCTTTTCTTATTTAAAATACGCATAAAAAAAGGAGGCTTACGCCCCCTTTTTCCCTCGAACTAAATTAAAACCAACTTAATCAACTAAAATATCTTCGTAGTACTTATCATTCAGGTTCTTCACCATAATGCTGTATCGACCCTCATGGGCATTCTTGAAGTTGAAGACCTTCTCAATAAGTGTGGTATTTTCGAATACTTGGTTGAAAACCACGCGATCGTTATTGTCAATAACTTTGATCTCAACCTCTTTCTTACTCAAGTTCAACAGATTAAGATAAACCATATCCCCTTCTTTTCTAAAGACAGGCTTGTACTTTTCCAACCTGTTTTCGATTGAAATTCCTGAATCTGCAATACTAATGGTATATTCAGTCTCTTTGATCGCATCTTCCACTTTTAGGAAATAAGTGCCTGTTTCCAGACTCGCGAGATTGAATTTCTTCATATAGGCTGTTTTGTCTTCCATAGATTCAGCGAAAATGACATTGCCCTGTACATCAATGAATCGCAGTGCCGCATCGGTCGATAAATTGTCATATCTAAAAACCATGGTCTTGTTTTCCTTGTCTGAGAAGATTCTCAAATCCATTTCGTTGGCCATACCGAAAGAGCTAATAAATAAAAAGGCCGCGCTTAGTGTTAATTTCTTAATTGTTTTCATAACTTTTTGATTTAAGGATTAATAAATAATTTAATGATTGATGAATAAATCTATATTTCTATTGAGTGATTATCGACTATAATTTCTTTTGGTTGCCCAGACAACCCTTTTGCTGTCTTTAAAGTTTGAAAAGAACGAATTCCTTCTTGCAACTGTCGGCATCTTCTTAATTGGTGTTATCATATTCTATTTTTAATTATTTTAAAATTAATTACAGGACAAATCTACGACCGCAATATCCGTCCCACTACATCAGTATTTTCCAATTTATATGGTATTTTACCAGATAAGTAGGCCAATTGACCATTAAGGGGTAATTTAGAATAGATTTGAGATAATTTTGCAAAGTTCGGTAGTGCACAGCTTGAGTCATATTTTAGTTTAGCAAGGAAATTATACACTCAATAAGCAACCTACCCTAAAAGCTATTGAACCCAATTTTGGACATTCCTATATGTACCAAAAATTCGACGTTCCAAAGAACAATGGGAATAACAAATGGTACTATCACCTCGAAATTGAACTGGTATAGGACAATGGTGGGGCCGGAAACATCAATTCGGAGAAACCTTTATTTATAGGAAAACCCATGTTGAAGATGATACTATAGTTGACCGTAAGCACCTCCCGAAGGGCATAAAACTTCTGAATAGTATTTAGAATATCCATATTGAAAAGGCAAGTACGCTCATCTAGAATAGAATTGGGGCATGTTTTGGGGAAACCTGATCAACGAAGTTCTCTTAATAAATTAGGAATTAATGGTGGGCCTGAGTGGTCTGGCCAAAATTTATCTGTTAAACATTGATATAGCTGCGTCCGTACTATCCATATGGTTTTATTCCTAAGACCCAAGAATACCACTTCCATTCGTGCTAATGAATTAGGCCTTCTCCTATCAGTAATGCGAACAAAAAAAAAGAGGGCTTACGCCCCCCTTTTCCCTCGAACTAAATTAAATCAACTTAATCAACTAAAATATCTTCGATATATTTATCAGAACTGGTTTTGACCATAATACTATATTGATCTTTGTAGGCCTTTTCAAAATTAAAAGCCTTTTCAATAAGATCCTCGTTTTCGAATATCTGGTTAAATACCACCCTGTCACTGCTGTCGAAAACTTTAACCTCAACTTCTTCCTTGCTCAAGTTCAAAAGATTAAGATAAACCATACCCTCTTTTTGTCTGAAGACAGGTTTGTTCTTCTCTAACTTGTTTTCGATTGAAATTTGGGAATCTTCAACCAGTATGGTATATTCCGTCTCTTTGATAGCATCTTCCACTTCAAGAAAATAAGTTCCCGTTTCCAGGCCATTCAGGTTAAACCTTTTTGAATACTCCGCTTTATCTTCAAGGGATTCAGAGAAAATGACATTGCCCTGTACATCAATGAACTTAAGTGTTGCATCGGTAGAAAGATTGTCATATCTAAAAACCAAGGTTTTACTATCTTCCGCTGGGATGATTCTCAAATCGATTTCGTTGGCCAGGCCAAAGGCTGTAATGAATAAAAAGGCCGCGCTCAGTGATAATTTCTTAATTGTTTTCATAACATTTTGATTTTAACGATTAATGAATAATTAAATGATTGATGGTTAATTCTATTTTTTATTTAGCGATTATAATTTCTTTTGGTTGCCCAGACAACCCTTTTGCTGTCTTTAAAGCTTGAAAAGAATGAACCCTTTCGTGCTACTGTTGGCATTTTGTTAATTGGTGCTCTCATTTTTTCTTTTAATTATTTTCAAAATTAATTACGGGACAAACCTACGACCGAAATATCCGTCTCACTACATCATTATTTTCCAATTTATATGGTATTTTACCAAATAAGTAGGTTAATTAATTGTTAAGGGGTAATTTAGCATAGATTTGAGTTAAATTTGCAAAGTTCGGTTACGTATACCCTTAGTAACTTTGCAGATTAGAAACTAAATTATATGTTGAAACAGAAACCTACACTGGAAGCGATATAACCCAATTTTGGACATTCCTATATGTACCAAAAATTCGACGCTTCAAAAAACAACAGGAACAATATATGGCATTACCACCCCGAGATCGAATTGGTCTATGTAAATGGTGGGGCCGGTAAACGCCAGATAGGAAGTAACCTATCTTATTATACGAATGGCACCCTTATATTGATAGGCAGCAATCTGCCCCATTGTGGTTTTACCGATAAGCTGACCGGAAATAGAAGTGAGACCGTTATACAAATGAAGACGGATTTTCTGGGAAACGATTTTTTCGATATTCCCGAAATGAAAAAAATCCAAACTATTTTCGAGATTGCAAAGGCAGGGGTAGTCTTCTTTGGGGAAACAAAACAGCAATTGGGGGCAAAGATGGAGGCATTGGATCACCAATCCAATTTTGAGCGCTTATTATCCATATTGGACATTCTACACGGATTGGCAAATACCGAAGAGTTTCGGATATTGAATGCCCATGGCTATTCCTTGGAAGCCGATACCAAAGACAATGACCGCATCAATATGGTATTCAATCATGTCAAGAATAATTTTAAGGAGGAAATAACCTTACAAGAGATTTCGGACTTGGTTAGTATGACCATACCATCGTTCTGCCGGTACTTTAAAAAGATCACCAATAAGACTTTCGTGCAATTTGTAAACGAATACCGCCTCGTACATGCCTCGAAACTCCTGGCTGAGCAACCCATGAGTATTACAGAGGTCTGTTTTGAATGCGGTTTCAATAATTTTTCACATTTCAACAAATCGTTCAAGGCCTTTACGGGACAAAATCCATCGGCATATAGAAATCAATTGAGTACGGTTTTACAATAAACGGCGAAAGGATGTATTCATTGAAGTTAGCGGATGCCGATATCACATACTACCCTGACTTTATCGATAGCCAAAAGGCTGATGCCTATTTTGCCCATTTCAGGAGCACCATTCCCTGGCAGCAGGATGATATAAAGGTCTTTGGCAAAGTGTACCCGCAGCCCAGGTTAACGGCCTTGTATGGCGCTGAGGGAAAAACATATTCTTATTCCAATATTACCATGCAGCCAAAATTGTTTACGGGCGAATTATTGGAGATCAAGAACAGTATCGAGGCCATTGCACAAGTTGAATTCAATGCCTGCCTTTTAAATCTATATAGGAATGGGCAGGACAGTAATGGGTGGCATTCGGACGATGAACGGGAGTTGGGACAAAACCCGATCATCGGTTCAATAAGTCTAGGGCAAGAAAGGCCCTTTCATTTACGGCATAAAAAGAACAAATACATGAAGCACAAGTTACTATTGAATCATGGGAGCCTCTTACTGATGAAGGGAAAGTCCCAACATTTCTGGCAACATCAGGTACCAAAGACAACAAAACCCATTGGGGAGCGTATTAACCTTACCTTTAGAATGTTAAAATAAAAAAAACCGGTTATATAATTATATACCGGTTTTTTTTATACCCTTTTTACAAGTCTAGCACTGCCTTTAGCGTTCGGGTCACTGCACTAATGTCCTCATGCGCAACTACACTAATATAACTTCAGATCTTATGCCAAGGTATTATTATTCGACCAAATTCCCATTTTTAGGATAAGGGGAATAAATACATATTCATAAATTGAATTGCCGTGAATTCCATGGGAAAATGGTTATTTAAAAAGCTCGTTCAACACTTTAGCCAAACGCAATCCGCCCTTATGCAATTGGGACTCAACCGTGCCCCACCAGGTATAACTATATCGATAGGCAAGCTTTTCACCAACTTTGACGGAATCATATAATGAATCAGCGATTCCCTGTGACTCCTTCACCCAATCGAGAATACTGCCTTCCTGCAGCTGCTTAGTCGCCCTTTTATCCAATTTGGGAAGGGTATTCGCCAATTCAGAATAACTCAAACCATAGTCATCGATCATATTCGAATCCCAGACCTTATGAAGATTGCTTCCCCTACCAAACCATTGTACCTGAATATCATTTCCCCCTTTGTCCTCGGCCCTTCCAACATGCATGGGCTGGTGAAGATCGCCAATCAGATGCACCAACATTTTTAAGTAAAAGACACGGTCAGCGGTCGTATTTCCTTCATTGGTCACCATTGCAATGCATTTGTCGATACCCACCACCAAATCACCGTACTTACTGGCCTCATCTACGGAATAATCCTTGCCCGGAGCAATATTCACATAATGCCACGCACTGAATTCCCTATACCGGGAATCCGCTTTTATTTCATCGGCAAAATTTGAAATCGAGGCGAGGCTCTTCCCGTCTAAAAGTTTGTCAATGGTACGTTTTGCCTTTCCTGAAAGTTCTTCTTGTGCAATTTCACCGATGACCCTGTGTCCCGTTTTCGACCAAAATGGTGAATTCCCCCAAGAAATCTGACCTATGAGGAGTATAAGAAGCACTATTTTTTTCATGGTTTTTATTTGTTTCAAAATTAGAAAAAGGATTTTAATCTAATGTTAACTCTTGTTCCTATTTCATTTTTTAGTTCGATCTTGCAACCCATAAGCGAATTGAATTTGAAGAACATAAAGAACAAATACGTCCGATATACCGCTATGGCCCTAGCAGTGGTTATTTTGGGGGTTCTGCTATTTTTTCTAAGTGTTCGTTTGGGCGTATGGGGCAAGCTACCCAGTAAAAGCGAGCTTTCTACTTTTCATTATTATAGGGCTTCCGAAGTATATACTTCGGATAGCGTACTCATTGGAAAATATTATGTGAATGACCAACAGCCCATTCTGTTCAATAGTATTCCAGTACACATGCTCAATGCCTTGATCGCTATCGAGGATGAACGATTTTATGATCATTCCGGTATCGACTATCGAAGCCTTCTTCGGGTCATGGTAAAGACCATTTTAATGCAGGATCAATCATCGGGAGGTGGCAGTACATTGACCCAACAACTGGCCAAAAACCTGTATCCCCGCAAGGAACGCAATACAACAAACCTTGCCGTGAACAAGGTAAAGGAAATGATCATTGCCCAACGTCTGGAAAACCTCTTTTCAAAGGAAGAACTATTGGAGCATTATCTCAATACCGTTTCCTTTGGCGGAAATACCTTTGGTATTGAGAGTGCGGCATTAAAGTTTTTCAATAAGACAACGACCCAATTGAATATCGAAGAATCCGCAACCTTGATCGGTATGCTGAAGGCCACACATAGCTATAACCCAAGATTGTTTCCAGAAAGAAGTACCGATAGGAGAAATTTAGTCCTACAAGCAATGTTAGACAACGATTTCTTATCCCAAATTGAGAAGGATAGTATCGCCCCACTTCCAATAAAGCTGAATTATCGGGAATTCGACCATGATGTAGGTACAGCCCCTTATTTTAGGGAAGAGGTTCGCAAAATACTTCGTAAGTGGTGCGAAATTCAAAATGAACAGGGTACCGATTATAATCTGTATACTTCAGGTCTTAAGATCTACACGACCTTAGATTCGAAAATGCAAAAATGGGCAGAGGAAACCATGGCCCATCATATGTCCTCCCTGCAAAATAAGTTCGAAAAAAGTTATGGGAAGAACGCCCCTTGGTATAAGGACAAATCACTTATCCAAAAATTGGTCAAAAGAACTGCAGCATTTAAAAATCTGGAGAAACTAGGATGGGATGATAAAAAAATCATGGACTCCCTTCAACGAAAAAGAACAATGACCTTGGCGGACTGGGACGGTGAAAAATTGGTTGAGGCCAGTACAATCGATAGCCTGCAGCATTATATGAAATTCCTGAATACGGGTTCCTTGTCCATTGATGCCAAGACCGGGGCCGTAAAGACGTGGATTGGTGGCATCAATTACAAGTATTTCAAATATGATCATGTGGCCCAGAGTAAAAGACAGGTAGGATCTACATTCAAACCCATCGTCTATACCGCCGCCCTTGAAACAGGCATTCCTCCATGCACCTATTTCTCGGCCCAGGAAGTGGAATACGAGAATTTAAAAGGCTGGTCGCCTAGCAACTCCGGCAATGAAGATGAGACCTATCTAAACTATTCAATGGAAATGGCCTTGAGCAATTCAGTGAATACGGTGGCGGTAAAGGTTTTGGAAAAAACAGGAATCGAAAACGT
>NZ_JBATHS010000008.1:0-1577 GCF_049667165.1 Maribacter sp. | reverse complement strand
GATTTCAACAGTGTTGATATGGGCCCAAAGGTAGATATCGTTGGTAGTCTGAAAAAAGAAATAAAAGCGAGGGGTATGAAATTCATAACCTCCTACCATACGGGCTATTGGTACCAAGCAGCAGTTCGGGAAGATAGACCTGAATATTTGGATCCGAAATATGAGGATCTTTATGGCCCGGTGCACGATTCCATGGTGAAGGATGCCGTGCTTTGGAAAGATCATATTGAAAAACAGTCGAAATTCAGTGAGCGGCATTTAAAGGCCTGGTCAGCGAAAATGAAGGAAGCAATATCCAAGTACCAACCTGATATTTCTTGGTTGGATACCTCTTTTGGCGGAACCGTGCGCGGGGTCAATATCGGAACCTATAAAAATGGAAAACTGATCAGCAAGGACGAAATATACATGGGTGGGGTTCGTGAGAAATACCAGCAAGATTACGTGGCCCATTTTTTTAATACAGCAGCAGCCAATAACCAAGAGGTAGAGGTGGTTTACAAAGAACACGATCTACCACCTGGGGTCGGAATGCGGAATTTCGAAAATGGGTTGACCGATAAACTAGAATATGATGTTTGGATGACCGATATAGATCTTTGCAGTCCTACAAGTTGGTTTTATAAAGAAAATGTGGGTTTAAAATCGGCCAATGTCGTAATTGATATTCTCGCCGATGTAGTTAGTAAAAATGGAATATTGCTCTTGAATGTACCGCCCAAACCCGACGGAAGCTTCGCCGAATACATTAAAGAGGAATTATACGAGATCGGGGATTGGCTAGACCTCAATGGGGAAGCCATTTATGGAACAATGCCTTGGGTGACTTATGGTGAGGGCCCTTCGGTTCTCAAGAAGACGGGACATTATTCCGAAAGATATCCTAATGCCATTTATGATGAAAAGGATATCCGTTTTACGCAAAGGGATAATATCTTGTATGCTATTTGCTTGGGTTGGCCGGGAAAAGAAATAACTATAAGAAGTCTAGGATCAAGGGGTAAATTGTATGAAGGTGATATCAAGTCGATCGAACTACTGGGAAGTGACCAAGATCTGGAATATTCCCATAACCCATACGGCCTTAGTCTTAACCTACCAATGCAACCAGTGAACCAACATGCCATAGTATTTAGGATTAATCGAATTGAGTGACCTCAAAATGACTTAAAGGTAAAATATTACCAGTAATTGTTAATTGCATAGAATTGGAATACATATTATTTAACGAAATTTATAATAGACTATCAGAAATTAAATTATACCAAAAATGAAAACAAGAAACATGTGCTCACCCAGTAATCTAAGAATTACATTCTTTATCTTTTTCACTTTTATTGCCTATTCGTTCGGCCAAGTAGAAATCTACGAAGGCGCTGAAGTGATTCCCACCTATAAGATCGGTCAGGATGAGACGAGCCCGATTTTTTATACCGGGCGTGGTGTACAGGGGGCACAGGGAAAGGTATATCCATATCCATCACAAACAAAACTAGGTGATTCTTTAGTTGATGTCACCTATGAGATGGTCTATTTGGAAAATGAATATGTGAAGGTAAAAGTGTTGCCTGCATTCG
>NZ_JBATHS010000007.1:0-5079 GCF_049667165.1 Maribacter sp. | reverse complement strand
ATTTTCCATAATAATATATACGCAAGACCTTATAACCCCTACACCTTTCCCTTTCAATAGTAAAAGCATTACCTTGATAGTTATTTCACAGTTGAAATTTCATCGACATTGAAATCATATGATGGACTTGAAAATAGGAGGCCATAGCAGGAGCAAATTATTAAACGCAATTGTAAAATACCGAAGAAAAAATATTCGGTTTATTCGAATAGTATGGTAAATGTCCAAGATTCGTTATCTATATTGATTGACACTACCAAGATCACTTTGCCTACCAAAATTATAATACTGATATAAATACATGCCCCAAAAAAAATACTATTATGGGTTTAATTCATCGACATGAAGCATATAGGTTGCTATGGTTTGCAGTTCCTCGTCGGATATTTCTTTTAAAAACCCATCGATATTCGCTTGCATAATGGCGACTTGGCTTGCGGTGGTATCCACAATGGGTTGGGCATTCCCTTTTAAAAACGCCACAATATCCCCATTTCTTTCTTTGTAAATGGCCATGATCTCTTTAACCGAGGGACCTATTTTTTTGTTGTTCACATCATGGCAGGTAATACAGGTCTTTTCGGAAAACAACCTATTGCCAAGAAATATCTGGGAATCCCTACTTAATGCCGCACGAACGGGCACAACATTTTCGGGACCCCTTGTGGATTTTTTTTCCGTATTGCAGCTACATACCAAAAGGATTCCAATAAAAAACAATACCAAGCGCATACTTTTTGAGGGATTAAATATTTTCGACTTAAATATAGTGAAAAGGCGCCTCCTTGGATTCCTATATACAAACATTTTGTTTTGTCCATTTAAAATACAAAGGATGAGGCCCAGGGATGTAGGCATTGATTAAAATGTTTGAAAACTATTGCTATTCCACGAAGAATTCCCTTCAAGCATATAGAATTTATCGCTTGGCTTAGGCCTTATGGCGCATTGGCATCGGCTAGGGCTTTCACTACCCCATCATACCGTATGGAGTTACGGTAGGGGCTATTCACAAATATTGCCGCTCTTTTGTTGGGGAATAATTGAATGATTACCATAAAAGGCTCTGTTTTACCCCTAACATCAAATTCGATGGTTACGGTTTGTTTTTT
Source organism: Maribacter sp. (assembly GCF_049667165.1). GTDB lineage: Bacteria > Bacteroidota > Bacteroidia > Flavobacteriales > Flavobacteriaceae > Maribacter_A. The sequence goes on along the minus strand of NZ_JBATHS010000007.1, from coordinate 3,967 downwards.
TTCGTTATCGGAAACCTCATAGGATAAAGGTTCCCCTTCAAAATTGATGCCTGCATCATTGGGATCTAGTGAATTGGCAATCCGGACTTCACCAAAATAAGACAACCCCGCTTGTACACTATCCCCCTTCACTTCGATGAAGTTCCCCGTCACGTCTATTCGCCCTGCATTATTTCCGGTATTGCGCATTAAAGCATTGGTTATCTGGGTAACCGCTCGGGTTTGCATCGGATGGGCGGTTTTTACATCAATGGTGAACGACTTGGTGGCCACCAAATCCTTCATGGCTTCAAACTGTTCGGCTTTTATGGCGCTGTCCGCCGCACTTTGGGTACTGCTGCAACCCCAAATAAACCCTAAAAAAATGCCTAAAACCGCTAGAATAGTACTTCGTTTCATCGTTATATCCCTTTTAAAACCGATGCGTTATGCACGGAAAAAAAGTCATGGGATTGTTTTTAATTATAAGTATATGATCCGTCCCAAGACATCCCTTAAATTACAGCATTTTCAAGACTTCCTTTCTGAAAAATCTGTTAATTCTTTGGCAGGCACCTGCGCCTAGGAAAGATGGCGTGCCTAAAATGGATGTACGGAAAACCGAGAAGGAAGTACCACCCTCTGGCATCAGCCAAACAATTTAGGTTTTTTGGCGTCTTACAAGCTGTAGGATACCCCTACAAATAAGCGGGGCATAAATTGGGGTTGTTTAATACTTTTGTTCGCATCCTTATAGGTGAATTGCACATCGTCATTCGCATTATCATTCCTGGGATTCACATTATCATTATCCGGACTATAGATGGTATCATGGCCCTTGAGGGTACTGTTGAAGAAATAATCGAGTCCGACAGCCGCCACCAAATCCATTCGTGGATTGATCTTAAAATGGCTCTCTGAGCCTAATCCAAGACCTAATTGTTTGGCGGTAACATCAAAATCCTCATTTCCACCGATATATTTGAAATTGCCCCGGAAACTGGAGTATCTGGGACCGACAACAAGATAGGATTCTTCCAAATCAAAAAGATCGGTACTCCAAAGATAATCCAAACGATAATCAAAAGTCCTTCCATGCTCCTCGGGGACACCATTGGTGGCATTATTTATAAAAATGCGTCGTGCATCGGCTGAATGGCCGGGGTCCATTCGTGTATATCCCAATCCGAATCGCAAATGTCCATCGAGACCTTCCATGGGATTCAAAGCCGTAAGGCTGGCGTTGAAACCTAGTCCACGGTTATAACCGGAGACCAGACCAAGGGCAAAACCGGTATCCTTTTCGGGCATGTTCGTTTGTGAAAAAATAAAGGAATGGGTAGCCAATACGGCTACGATGAGTGTAGGTTTTAAAAAATTCATACTAAAGATCTAAGGTTAAAACTGGGGTTCGGGGTTTGTTCGCTTTTTAGTTAAACAATCAGTATGGATATACGTATAAATCACTAACGACGGATTATATAAATTGTTATTTAAATCCAATAAAAAGAAGTGCTATTCCCGGAAAGCTAATTCATTGATGGGCAACGTATAAAACCCTTTTACTTTCTTCATGCTATAGAAACCCATCAATAAGGATACGAATAAGATCATGCTCTTATTTTATGCGGAATGCCCTTTATTTTTAGTATAGAAAAGATCTATTCTATAAACCATATAACCCAATGCAAGGTTGACAAGTCCGAGTCCGGTTTCAAAGGGTTGTGCAATTAACAAATACATTAGTATCCATGCACTTAGAATTAAGAAAATTAGTTGTGGAAGGGGAAAAATCGGACTCCTAAATCCGCTTTTAGACTTATTTCTTCGCCTTACTACGAAAACTGCGGCTACCGCCAAAGCGGCAAATAATTGTAATATAAAACCACTATAAATCATTACCTGTTCAAATGTTCCGGTGAACAACAAACCCAGAGTTATTGCAGTTTGTAACCAGATGGCCCTTAATGGGACCTTACCCATCGTTTTTTGGGCAAACCACCTCCAAAGAGTATGATCCTCTGCCATCGCTTGTGTTACCCTAGGTCCGGCCCATACCATAGCACTTATACTTGATATGAGCATGAAGGCAATTCCAAAACTGATCAGTTCGCCTCCATTTTGCCCAAAAATGGAAATGGCGGTTATTTGTCCGATTTCCAATTGACCCCTGATGTCTTCCAATTGATTTTGTCTTAGGAATACAATATTAAGAAGCAAATAAAGCAAACTCACGATCCCCGTACCCAATAGTAAGGCCCTTGGTAGATTCTTACGCACGTCCCTTATTTCATCAACGATATAGGTCGCAGCATTCCAGCCCGAATAGGAGAAGGTAACATATACAAAAGATACTGCAAAGGCGGGCAACAGCAATTCATCCTTCCAACTTTTGTCAAAAAGATATGCTGATGCCTCTGGGATACGGGTCAATCCAAAAAAGACAAAAATGAAAATCAGGATAATCTTCAGCAAGGTTGTCGAGTTTTGTAATATGCTGCTTCTTTTGATGCTCATTGAATGAAAAAAACTAATAACGATAATAGTGAAAATGGCCAAAGGCAATTCTGGAACTCCTAAATAGGGCGATATATAGGCCCCTAAGGCCATACCAGAAAGAGCTATTGGGGCTGAAAAACCTATGGTAAGGGAAACCCAACCCGATAAATAGCCCACTAATGGATGAAACGCCTTTGACAGAAAATGGTACTCACCTCCGGATCGTACCCAATAGGTTGCAATTTCTGCATAGCTCAAGGCCCCACAGAGTGCCATTACAGCCCCGAGGCACCATAAAATCATAATGGACCATGTATTGACCGTATCCACCAATTGAAATCCAAGACTTGTAAAGATACCGGCACCGATCATATTGGCTATGACAATAGCAGTGGCGGTGGGTAATCCGATGGTATTATTCCCCATTTTACCATAATTTGTTTCCTTCACAGCGTACCATCGATTTATCTCTCGAGGCAGTATTTATATTTTTCAATCTTTATTGGGTTTTTGCGCTCGGGTAAATGGTACGAAGCGAACGGACATCAAATCTTTTTTAACGATCTTATTTTTCTTTTTAGTGATCAAAACCAATTGGCGTATCCCATGATGTGGTCCTACAGGAATGATCATATGTCCCCCAATTTTTAGCTGGTCGATTAGCGGTTGGGGAATTGAATCAGCCCCAGCGGTAACCATAATGGCATCAAAAGGGGCCTTATCTGGCAAACCGTGATAACCATCTCCCCAGGTTACGACCACATTGGCAAAACCCAAATCTTTCAATCTTTCCCGCGCTGTTATTGCCAAGTCCTCCACAATTTCCATGGTATACACCGAATCAACAATTTTGGCCAGTACGGCTGCCTGGTAACCGGATCCCGTACCAATTTCAAGTACACGATCCTTTGAATTTAAATGAAGTGCTTGGGTCATAAAGGCCACGATATAGGGCTGCGAAATGGTTTGGCCATTGCCAATAGGCAAAGGCCCATCAGTATAGGCATTTGCCATCATCTTTTCAGGCACAAATTTATGCCTTGGTACGTTCAACATGGCCGCAAGGGTGGCAAGATCTGTAATATCCCTGCCCTGCAATTGCCATTTTACCATTTGCTCCCTTTGCTCTGTGTAGTCCGTTTGACCTACCATAGTAACACAGTGCATCAAGAAAACGCTAATAAGTATTGGAAAAATTTTCTTCATAGTTTTATCTTTTCCGATTATATACTCGGGAGAAATAAAAATATTGCTTTAAAAGAAGGATTTAAATGACCTCGGTCATTAGCGCATTACCCAAAATTATGTTTTAGAAAATCAATACCGTTTAAAGACATGATCCGTTCAATGATCTCATCGGCTTTTATGTTGTTTGCCGCTACCTTAAAATTGGCATCCTTCATATAATTGTAGGCATGTCTTTCCAGAAAATCGGCCAAAAAGGGCATTTCCTCCGAGGTCCAGAAGGCATTCAAAGGATCGATAATAC
>NZ_JBATHS010000006.1:0-11886 GCF_049667165.1 Maribacter sp. | reverse complement strand
TATAACGGCTGCCCATTGGGCCGACCGGATCCTCTTGACAATAATACAGTGAAAGCAGGCAGGTTTTCATTTTCACTGCCCAGCCCATAACTCAGCCAGGAACCGATACTTGGCCTACCCGGTTGTTGTGATCCCGTCTGAAAAAAGGTAACCGCGGGATCATGGTTGATGGCCTCGGTATACATGGATTTTATAAGACAGATATCATCTGCCATTTTCGCCGTATAGGGAAGCAGGTCACTGATCCAGGTTCCGTTTTTGCCGTGTTGTTGAAAACCGAATTGGGAACCTACCAAGGGAAATTTATCCTGTCCGGAAGTCATTCCGGTCAATCGCTGTCCATTTCGAATGGATTCCGGCAATTCTTCCCCTCGCCGTTGGTTCAATAAGGGTTTGTAGTCAAAAAGTTCTAATTGGGAAGGTCCCCCACTTTGAAACAGATAGATGACTCTTTTGATCTTCGCCGGATGGTGCAATGAATCCAGGATGCCTTTGGTCCCCGTTTGGCCATTATCGGCGGTAAGAATACCGGCGGGACTTTTTCTGAAAAAACTACTCCCAAAAAGGGAGGCCAAGGCCACACCCCCGACCCCTAAGGCCGTTTTGCCCAAAAATGATCGTCTATTAAGGATCAAGGACCTTTCTTCAAGAATTTTTTTCTCGCTCATTGTTATCCTCTGGTTATGGTTTCATCCAAATTCAGGATGGTATGTACGGTTAGTGATAGGGCTGCCCATTCCTCCGTGGGCACCTGCTCCTTGGTCCTGAAGGCCCCGATCGATAAATAGTCTGCTGCGATGATTTCCCCAGCTTTGATTTTTAGGAGGGTTTGTTCATAATAGTCCTGCAATAGGGCCAACTCATCTTCATCGGGCAAGCGGGACGTCGCTTTTTGGAACAAGGTGGCTATTTGGTTTTTTACATCTTTTTGGTGTGCTTGTATTTCGTGGAAGGCCATTACGCGGGCTGCCTCGATTCGTTGGGGATCGTTCAAGAGCACCAATGCCTGCAAGGGGGTATTGGTCTGCTGCCGCTTTACGGAGCATAGATCCCGTGAGGAGGCATCGAAGGTCATCATGCTCGGGGGTGGTACCGTGCGTTTCCAAAAGGTGTACAGGCTTTTACGATACAAGTCGGTACCTTCGCCCTGCACATAGGTTGCGGTAGTACCGCCGCCACCGCCCGTGGTTTCTTCCCAAATTCCTTCGGGCTGATAGGGTTTAACACTAGGGCCACCGATTTCTTTGCTCAGAAGTCCGCTCAATTGCAAGGCTTGGTCGCGTATGGTCTCTGCTGGCAGCCGTAATCTTGGGGCGTGGGACAACCATTTGTTTTCTGGATCTTTTTGCAATATTTCCTCGGTCACCTGGGTACCCTGCTGATAGGTATCGGATAGGGCCATATATTTCAACATCTTTTTCAGATCCCAACCTTCCTCCTGCAATGTAAGGGCTAGAAAGTCAAGCAATTCAGGATGGGTAGGCAAGGCGCCTTGGTTGCCAAAATCAAACGAAGTGCGTACCAACCCTGCACCGAACATACGTTGCCATAGTCTGTTGACAGCGACCCTAGCCGTTAACGGATGGTCTTTATGGAACAGCCATGTTGCCAATCCCAACCGGTTTTTGGGCAGGGTCTCTGAAAATGGCAATAAGGATTCGGGGGTATTAGGGTATACGCGTTGGGAAGGTTGGTCATAGACCCCACGATCCAGAATGAACGATGGCCGAGGTTCTTTCATCTCTTTCATGACCATGAGGGGAATCTCCTTTTTGTCACTCTTCCCAAAATTGATAAAGTCATACACACCCTGTTGCTCCTTTTCTGAAATGATCATATAGGGTTCGGGGGTTTCCGTTTGATTCGAGATCAACCCTTTTTCATCGATGTTATTGAAAAAACTAAAGAGTTCAAAATGATCTTGTTGACTTATGGGGTCGTACTTATGATCATGGCAACGGGCACATTCCAACGTAAGCCCTAAAAAGGCGGTGCCAAAGGTTATGGTGCGGTCTTCTACATATTCCACCCGATATTCTTCGGGAATCACGCCCCCCTCATAGGTGATCTTATGGTTTCTGTTAAAGCCCGTGGCCAAAATCTGTTCTTTGGTGGCATTGGGTAAAAGGTCCCCGGCCAGTTGATAGGTCACAAAGCTGTCGTAGGGCATGTTTTTGTTGAAGGCATGAATGACCCAATCGCGCCAGGGCCACATGATCCGTTCAAAATCATCTTGATACCCGTGGGTATCGGCGTATCTGGCAATGTCCATCCATTCTGAGGCCATGTGTTCCGCATAGTCCATGGTATTCAAATACTGGTCTATCATTTTTTCGTAGGCCTGGGGGGAAGTATCCTTTTTGAATTGTTCGATCCGTTCAATACTTGGCGGAAGGCCTGTTAGATCGAACGATAACCGACGCAGGAGCTTTTCTTTTCGTGCAGGTGCACTAGGTGATAGTCCATTTTCCTCGAGTTTGGCCAAAATGAAGCTGTCGATTTCATTGGACCCCCACGAGGAATTGTCAACCTTGGGAAGATCTGGTTTTTCAGGGGCGATAAAGGCCCAATGTTCTTTGTATTCCGCCCCGTCTTCAATCCATTGGGTCAATATTTTCTTTTCATACGCGGTCAATTCCAAATTCGACTCCGGTGGGGGCATTAAGACATTGGGGTCTTTTGAATGAATGCGTTTAATAAGTTCACTGCGTTCAATATCGCCCGGTACAATGGCGAAGTGGTCTTTTTTCTCACCAAGGGCCGCGTAGGCATCTTCCGCTGTGTTTAACGAAAGGCCCCCTTCAATGGCGTTTTTATCAGGACCATGGCATTTAAAGCACCGATCTGAAATAATGGGTTTTACATGAAAGGTAAAGTCGACCTTGTCGGGGATTTTGGGGCTCCCAGATGAACCCTCCATGGCGACTTCTTGGGGACTTTCATCCTTGCAGCCCAAAGAAAGAACAAGAAGTAATGCAGAACAGGATAGAAAGATTCTTACCATTGACCTTGTGCGTATTCCCATTTTATGTGCTATGAAATTGATATGATCCAAAGGTGTCCTTACCGATTATGGAGTGACATACTCCCATTTCCCAAGGACAGCATTGCTCCCATTAACATCGGAACTTATTGCTGGTATTGCAATAATATTCGACTAATGACGGCTGTTGAAGGGTGAATACGAAGAATTTAGGCAAGTCGTGACATGAGGGCCATAGTGCCTGGGGTTGCCTTGCTATATGGAATTATTCAATATTTTTGCCTTTACATCATTCAAATAACTTCTTCCAATGGTGTATCGGGTGTTATCTATTTCAAGGCTGTTTCCTTCGACCACCTGTACCTTGTCGATGCTAATGGTAAATGATCGGTGTATGCGTATAAATTGATCCGCTGGCAATTCTTCGGTAAAACTGCTCAAGGTCTTATGCACGATATATTTGCCCGTGGTCGTTTTGATCCGGATATAATCCTTTAAACTTTCGATAACCACGATTTCGTCTAGGTAGATCTTTTGCAATTTCTTTTTGTCGACCTTGACGAAAATACTCGGATGCTCATGGTTACTACCTCGATCACTGTGGTGCTGTTTTAGTTTTAAGATGCGATTGATCGATTTAAGGAACCTGGGAAATGGTATGGGTTTTACCAGATAGTCGATTACCTCAAGTTCAAAACTCTCCAAAGCGAACTCCTCATGGGCTGTTGTAATGACTACCATGGGGGCTTCATGCAGTGTTTTTATGAACTCAAGTCCGTCTAGGATAGGCATATGGATATCGAGGAAAATAATGTCAACCTCATGGCTTTGCAAAAAAGTGGATGCGTCAACGGCATTGGAGAAGGTGCTTATCAACTGCAATTCCTTTACTTGCGCTACATAGTTCTTGAGTATATTGATGGCCAACGGTTCATCATCAATGATAATAACTTTTAGTTCCATTATACCTTTAACTTTAATTCAACATTGAATGTATTGTTTTTCTCAAATATGTTCAGGTCATAATCATTCTGCTTATAACCCAGTTCAAGCCTTTTCTTGACATTCGATAGCCCAATACCACCTCCACGGGGATATGAATTGCCATGATTCCTTTTTTTCGGGATGGTATTCGATACCCTGAAAAAAAGTTCGTCCCCTTCTACCTTGATTTCGATATCGATATGCATTTTCCCGATATTTTGACTGGCGCCATGCTTAAAGCAATTTTCGATAAGGGGAATTAGTAACATCGGGGCAATCTTTTTATGCTCCAGACTTCCTGAAAGCTGCATATCCACTTCAAGGGAATCGTCAAAACGTATGCGTTCCAAATCGATGTAATTCTGTATGCAGTCAATTTCGTTGGTCAGATCCTGTCGCTGCTCATTGGTGGCATAGAGAAGATAGCGCATCAATTCGGAAAGTTTTAGGATCACTTCGGGGGCCTTGTCCGATTTTTCCAAGGTTAGGGAATAAATATTGTTCAATGTATTGAAAAAGAAATGGGGGGAAACCTGTGATCTTAAAAATTTCAATTCTGTAGTCAATTGCCTTTTCTCCAAATTGTGCAACTTATTGTTTTCCCGAAGCCAATCAGCGGTTATTTTTATGGCCGTCACAAAAGAGACCACATACAATTCCCCTAACATGGTGGTAATCGCATAGTTCATGGTCAATGTATTGACCACTTCCGCTGATTCGGGCATTACGTTGGTACTTACCAAATAATAGGTAAGATTGAATTTCACCAAAAGCATTACCAAAAGGGACCCCAAAACCAAAAAGGTGTATGCAACGTATTTTTTGTTGTATACGAATTTAGGCATGAGGTAATACACATTAAAATACGAGAGCGCGATATGTATCGGAAAACCGATGAGGTTGGTTTTTAGGGAATAGAGCCAGTCATCATGAATACTTCCCCAGCGTAAGGTGTTGAAAATAAAATAGATAGCCCAAAAGATAATATGGTGCTTATAGGAGATCCCATAATCGTTCGAAGCGCCCTTACCAAAAAAACCATCAAGCCTCTGGTTTAAGTCTTGCTGATATTGGTTTTGGTTTAAATCCTTTTTAATGACGTTGGGCATTGGTTCATTGTTGTTGGTCTAAAAATGTTCCGATTATAATAAAAAGGGGCAACATTTAGTAGGTACAATTGGGGGGCAAGTTACTTATTTTTTAGATTATGAGGGTACATTTGAGTAGCCTAGGTATAAACCCCAACCCACAAAACCAACCAAAAAATGAAAAAGCGCGTTGTTTTAGTTCTAGTTTTATTGGGTCTCATTTCATCATGTGCCGAAAATGGGAACATTGCCGATTCAAAAAACAGTAGTGATTATGTAGATCCTTTTATCGGAACCGGTGGTCATGGGCATACCTATCCTGGGGCGACGGCACCTTTCGGCCGCGTACAGCCCAGTCCAGATAACGGTACCGCCGGGTGGGACTGGTGTTCGGGCTATCATATTAGTGACTCCATTATTTCCGGGTTCGCACAATTGCATTTGAGTGGTACCGGTATTGGCGATCTATCCGATGTGCTCTTAATGCCGACAAATGCCGCGGTAGACCTTCAGCGTTTTGGAAAAACAAGGGATTCATTGCCCTATACGTCCCATTTTTCACATGGGGAAGAAGAAGCTTCACCTGGCTATTACAGCGTACTGTTGAAAGAACCCAACATACAGGTTGAACTTACAGCGAATGATTATGTGGCCTACCATAAATACACCTATCATTCGGCGGACAAACCTTCCTTTATAATCGATTTAGGATATGCCGTAAATTGGGATAAGCCGGTTGATTGTGCATTGAAATTGGATAGCGATGGTCAAATCGTGGGGCATCGTTTCAGTACCGGATGGGCCAAAAACCAAAAGGTGTTCTTTGTCATTCAAACCTCAAGTCCGATCGTTGGGCAAAGCTTGATCGGGGATACCCTGGAAGGGGGAAATGTAACCGAGGCAAAGGGAGTCAAGGCCGGTGGGCAGTTCTTTTTTAAAGAAGGTATTGGCAGTGTAGAAGTGAAGATAGCGGTATCATCGGTAAGTATCGCCAATGCCAAGGAGAATTTACGCCTTCAGGGTATCCAAAATTTTGAGGAAACACTTACGAATACCAAAGGGGAATGGCGCAACCTATTATCAAATATCACAGTGGAAACACCTATCGATTCCTTGAAGACCATCTTTTATACCTCCCTCTATCATACCCAAGTGGCACCCACCCTTTTCAATGATACGAACGGGGAGTTCAGAATGCAGAACGATAGTATTGCAAAGACCGATTTCCAGATGTATTCTTCCCTGTCACTTTGGGATGTTTTTCGTGCCGAAACCCCATTGCTCAGTATTATGGATCCCAATCGTCTCGACGATATGGTGAAGTCTATGTTGGTGTATTATGACCAAAGTGGGGTTTTGCCCGTATGGGTATTGTCCGGCAATGAAACGGGAACCATGCCAGGGTACCACTCGGTCTCGATAATCGCCGAAGCCATTTTAAAAGGCCATGATGCCTTTGATGTGGGGAAGGCGTATGAGGCCATGAAGAAGACCATGATGGGCGATGAGCAGGGGTTGGAAGCCTATAAGGAATTTGGGTATATCCCTTTTGAGGTTATGGACCAATCCGTTTCCATAAGCCTTGAATATGCCTATAATGACTGGTGTGTGGCCCAAGTAGCAAAAAAATTGGGAAATGAGACTGACTACGGGTATTTTATGGAACGTTCCAAAGCCTATCAGAATTTTTACGACGTTAGTTCGGGGTTTTTACGGGGTAAATCAAAAGATGGCAAATCCTTCCATGAGCCTTTTGACCCCAAGGCTTCCAATCATATAGAGGATACCGATTATACCGAAGGTAATGCTTGGCAGCACAGCTGGTACGTGCTGCATGACGTAGCAGGGTTGATTGACCTGCATGGTCGACAAGAGCCTTTCGCCCTTATGGTAGAGCAGCTTTTCACCGAGGATTCCGATTTAAGCGGCCATAATGTTTCTCCCGATATTTCAGGGCTTATAGGACAATATGCACATGGCAATGAACCTAGTCACCATATCGCCTATATGCTGAATAAGGCAAATGCCCCGTGGCGAACACAATATTGGGTGCGCGAAATTCTGAATACCCAATATAGCACCCAACCCGATGGATTGAGTGGCAACGAGGATTGTGGACAAATGTCCGCCTGGTATGTCATGAGCGCTATGGGTATCTACCCCATGAACCCCGCTTCAGGGGAATATGAAATTGGAAGTCCACTGTTCGAAAAGACAACGATAAAGCTACCTAATAATAAGACTTTCGTGATTTCAGCCCCCAATACCTCCCGAGAGAATATCTATGTGCAATCCGTGACCTTTAATGGTGAAAACGTGGCAACTACCTACATTCGCCATGAAGACATTATGGCGGGGGGCACGCTCGAATTTGAAATGGGTAATACACCGAATAAGCTTTGGGGTGTACAAACGACAACTAAATAAGTATATATGAGTGTAATAGATATTTCTATAATTCTCCTGTATGTGGTCCTTACCCTAGCTGTCGGTATATGGGTGTCCAAAAGAGCATCTAAAGGCCTAAAATCATACTTTCTTGGGGGGAATGGTATAAAATGGTATTACCTTGGATTGAGCAATGGTTCGGGCATGTTCGATGTTTCGGGTACCGCTTGGATGGTCGGCATTCTATTCTTATATGGGGTAAAGAGTTTTATGTTCATGTGGTTATGGCCCGTATGGAACCAGATATTCATCATGATGTTCCTAGCGGTCTGGATTCGAAGATCCAATATCATGACCGGTTCGGAATGGATGTTGACACGTTTTGGCGATGACCGTGCAGGCAGGGCTGCCCATAGCATCGTTGCGATTTTTGCCGTAGTGGCGGCGGTAGGGTTCATATCCTATTTTTTTGAAGGGGTAGGCAAGTTCATGACCATCATCTTACCCTGGGACCTTACCTGGCAGATCGGTGATTCCGTTTTGCTCTTCTCAGAGCAATCCTATGCCTTGATCATCATTGGTTTAACGACATTATATACGGTAAAAGGGGGGATGTTCTCCGTGGTGGCCACCGAGGTGCTGCAATATCTTATAATGGTCTTGGCTGGTATTCTTGTCGCCGGATATGCTTTCTATCAGTTTTCCGACCTACAGATCAATGCCATTATCTCGGAAGAATGGAAGAATGTCTTCTTCGGTTGGGAGTTGGACACCCATTGGAGTGACCAATATGCTGCTTTTAATAAGCTGATCGATTCCGAAGGCTATAAAATGTTCGGGGCCTTTATTGGCATGTCCCTCTTTAAAGGATTTTTTGCCAGTATCGCCGGACCTACCCCTGGTTTCGATATGCAACGAATCTTGTCGACGCGAACCGTTAAGGAAGCCGCTTATATGAGTGGTTTTACGGCCTTGGTGCTCTATATTCCCCGATACCTGCTTATCGCTGGGATCGTGGTCATTGCCTTGGTGGTTTTAGGTCCTGGTATGGCTGCCAATCCCGGATTGACCGGGGCAGAGCTTGAAGTGTTGTTGCCAAAGGTCATTAATTTCCATGTCCCCGTTGGCATCAAGGGTCTTTTGTTGGCAGGCTTGTTGGCTGCTTTTATGAGTACTTTTTCCGCCTTTGTAAATGCGGGTCCGGCCTATATCGTAAATGACATCTATAAAAAGTATTTTAAGCCCGAAGCCACTGATAGGCATTATATCAAGGCGAGTCATATTGCTTCGATCGTTGTGGTCTCCTTGGGTGTGTTTATGGGCTTTTTTGCAGAGTCGATCAACTCGCTCACCCTTTGGATAACCAGTGCCCTTTATGGCGGTTATGTAGCCGCGAACTTTTTGAAATGGGTATGGTGGCGCTTTAATGGGTGGGGGTATTTCTGGGGTATGGCCTCGGGTTTGTTCATCGCGACCTTGCAATTTATTTTAGATCAGAACAAGACTAACTTCGAAGTGGGGACATGGCTGTATGATTTGGCCCAGATACCGGCCATCTATATCTTCCCGGTGATATTCGGGGTATCGTTATTAGGGTCTTTCTTAGGGACCTTCCTAACCCCTGCAACACCTATGGCAACCTTAGGAAAGTTCTATGCAAATGTACGTCCCTGGGGCTTTTGGAAGCCCGTCGTGAATGCGCTGAACAAAGAGGGGGGTGTCACCGTTCAAAAGAATAATGAATTTTGGAAAGATATGGCCAATTGCGGTGTGGGTATTGTGTGGCAATCAAGTATGATCGTCCTGCCCATTTATTTTATGTTCAGGGATTACCCGAAAACCTGCATGGCTTTGGGTATTTTCATAGTGACCTCCATTATCCTGAAATATACGTGGTTGGACAAAATTCGAAAAATACCCAACTAAGTAGGTATGATTGACTTTAAATAAACGAAAAACATGAAAATTCCTTGGCAAGATAAACCTGATCATTGTACTGATGTTCTTTGGCGGTATAGTGAAAATCCGATCATCAACAGAAACGATATACCTTCATCGAACAGTATTTTCAATAGTGCCGTAGTCCCTTTTGAAGATGGCTTCGCAGGGGTGTTTAGATGCGATAATAAAGCGGTGCAGATGAACATTTTTGCGGGCTTTAGTGCAGATGGGATCAATTGGACTATAGATCACGATCCCATTACCATGAAAGCGGGTAATACAAAAATGATCCAATCTGATTATAAATATGATCCCCGCGTAGTTTTTATCGAGGATCGCTACTGGGTAACGTGGTGTAATGGATATCACGGACCGACGATCGGAATGGCCTATACCTTCGATTTTAAGGAATTTTTTCAATGTGAGAATGCCTTTTTGCCCTTCAATAGAAATGGGGTGTTGTTTCCCGAAAAGATCAATGGCCGGTACGCCATGCTAAGCCGCCCCAGTGATAATGGCCACACCCCTTTTGGTGATATCTATGTCAGTTTCAGTCCCGATATGAAATATTGGGGAGAACATCGATGTGTTATGAAAGTGACCCCTTTTGAGGATAGTGCCTGGCAAAGCTGCAAAATAGGAGCAGGGACGGTCCCGATCCGTACCAGTGAAGGTTGGTTGATTTTTTATCATGGGGTTATCAATACCTGTAATGGGTTTCGATATTCAGTGGGCTCGGCGATTTTGGATATAAATGAACCGGACAAGGTAAAATATAGGACGCAGCCCTATCTTTTGGCACCTATCGAATTGTACGAACAGGTCGGCGATGTACCCAACGTTGTATTTCCATGTGCGGCCTTGCATTCCATTGAAGCCGATAAGGTGGCCGTGTATTATGGGGCGGCCGATACGGTTACGGCGGTGGCCTTTGGGCATATTTCCGAAATCATCGAATTCACCAAGAAAAACAGCCTCTAAACGGTTACGCTATGAATAGGTATTTAGACAATAAGAAAATCGTAAGTCTCGTTCTTTTTCTTCTTTATGCCGGATGTGTTTGGTTGGCGGCCCAAGAATCCCCACGTCACTATATCACCTATAAGGCGATCGATCAAATAAATATCGATGGTCAGGATTATGAAGCATCATGGCAAAAGGCGCCGTGGAGTGATGCGTTTATCGATATAGAGGGAAAGGAAGTGCCTACCTACAAAACACAAATGAAAATGTTGTGGGATGATACCAATCTCTATGTCTATGCCAAATTGGAAGAACCACACGTTTGGGCAACTTTGAAAAAAAGGGATACGGTCATTTTTTATAACAATGATTTTGAGATATTCATTGACCCCGACGGGGATACCCACAACTATATGGAATTCGAGATGAATGCCCTGAATACGCTATGGGACTTATTCTTGACCAAGCCCTATAGAAACCATGGCAAGGTGCTCGATAGTTGGGACATGCAAGGGATTGAAACAGCGGTTCATGTAGATGGCACGTTGAATAATGCAAGCGATGTGGATAAAGGGTGGAGTGTCGAAATTGCAATTCCCTGGGAGGTTTTGAAAGAAGCCAATGCACATAATAACCTGCCGATCAATGAATTTTGGCGCTTTGGCTTTTCAAGGGTCAATTGGCAATTTGATCTGACCGAGGGCAGGTATACACGAAAGAAAGATGCCCAGGGCAAGTATCTTCCCGAAAACAACTGGGTATGGTCGCCCCAATGGGTCGTAAATATGCATGTACCTGAAAAATGGGGCTATGTGTATTTTTCAGAAAAGGAGGTTGGTGCCAAGGATGTTTTTACGATTCCGGAAGACGAACATGTGAAATGGTATCTCTATGAACGCTATCGGGATTTGATCGATGAGAACAAACGACAAGTGACGTGGAAAAAGGCAGACGGACAGCTAGTTGGTGCTTCTAAAACTATCCTTGGAAAAAAAATAGTTCCAGTGTTGGAAAAGTATAAAAATGGGTTTGTTCTCTTTACAAAAAGCCCCTTTACTGGGAAGACGTTGATGATTAAGGATGATGGTAAATTTATAAGTGTTGATTGAGACTGCAATTCATAAATATAAAACGCTTTTTTTTGGGATAAGGAAGTTGTGCTATGCAACTTTAGTAGCCCTTTTGCCCCTTGCTGCATGCGAGCAGGAGATGCCTAAGGAAGTCAAGGAGAACCTTAGCCAGTTTGTGAATCCGTTTATCGGCACAGATGGTCCTGGCAATACCTATCCCGGGGCAACTACACCTTTCGGAATGGTACAATTAAGTCCGGATATCGGTATCCCAGGATGGGATAGGATTGCCGGTTATTATTATCAGGATACCATCATCACCGGGTTTTCCCATACCCATTTGACAGGTACGGGGGCAGGCGATTTATACGATATTTTGGTCATGCCTTCCAATAGTCGGTCTTCAAAAAGAATCACCGAGAATGGCTTTAGGCCCTATTCCACCTTCAGTCATGAAAAGGAAATAGCC
>NZ_JBATHS010000005.1:0-6590 GCF_049667165.1 Maribacter sp. | reverse complement strand
GATACCAATAGAATAGAAGCTGCAAAGCCAACGATCATCAAGGTTTTGGAGGATGGTGGCAGTGCGGTGCTGATGAGCCATTTGGGTAGGCCCAAAGGGCAACGCAATGAGGCCATGTCCCTTAAGCATATCTGCGGTAAGGTTTCGGAAATCATCGGTGTGGAAGTTAAATTCGTTGCTGATTGTGTTGGTGAAGAGGCAGAGAAAGCCGTGGCGGCGCTGAAGGAAGGTGAAGTGCTCTTATTGGAAAACCTTCGATTTCACGATGAAGAGACTTCCGGGGATGTGGCGTTCGCCAAAAAACTATCAAAATTGGGGGATATATATGTGAATGATGCCTTCGGAACAGCGCATCGGGCCCATGCTTCCACTACAATTATCGCCCAGTTCTTCCCTGGCAAAAAATGCTTTGGATATTTATTGGCCAAAGAAATCATCGCTATTGAAAAAGTCATGCGTACAGGTGAAAAACCGATATTGGCGATACTTGGAGGCGCCAAAGTATCCTCTAAGATCACCATAATTGAAAATATCCTTGATAAGGTCGATCATTTAATCATTGGTGGGGGTATGACCTATACATTTATCAAGGCCCAAGGCGGTAAGGTTGGGGACTCTATATGTGAGGATGATAAAATGGACCTCGCATTGAGCATTCTTGAACAAGCAAAGAAAAAAGGAGTTAAGGTGCACATTCCTGTAGATGTAGTGGCTGCCAGTGAATTCAGTAACGATGCACAAACACAGGTGGTTGATGTTGATAAGATTCCCGATGGATGGCAGGGTTTGGATGCCGGCCCAAGAACACTCGAAATTTTCAAGGAGGTCATTTTAAAAAGCAAAACGATCTTATGGAACGGTCCTGTTGGGGTCTTTGAAATGGAAAAATTTGCAAAGGGTACGATCAGTGTGGGTAATTATATAGATGAGGCAACTCAAAAGGGTGCTTTTTCCCTTGTAGGTGGAGGGGATTCAGTAGCAGCTGTCAAGCAATTCGGATTTCAGGACAAGGTGAGTTATGTCTCTACCGGAGGCGGGGCCATGCTAGAGAGCTTAGAAGGAAAAACACTGCCCGGAATCGCTGCAATATTAGAGGGGTAAGGGCGTTATCGATTAACGGGACTTACAGGATAAAACAATACTTTAGGCTTTTAAATTTTATTCTTTCAAAAAAAAATACGATTTTCGTTAGTTCCCGATAACTAAAGAATGTCCTATGTATCCATTTAAGTTTTGGTCTATAAGCTTTATTTTGGTCGCTTTTCTGAATAATTCAGTAATCGCCCAAGAAGTAAACCACACATCCGCCGAGCAGATTAAAGTAGTGCAGGCCAAGGATATTCCTTTGGATACGCTCGCTTTGGACATGGAGGGGGTTAAACAAATGGAACTTCTTGAATCCTCAAACATTATTAATGACAATGCCTTGCCCGTGGCGGTCATAGGCGACAAAAAATCCTTCGATTTACAGGATATTGAACTTGCGGCCAAATACGATAGTCTTTGGATGAAGGAACTCTATGAGAGTGCGGCACTTTATGATGACATGTATGAGGAAGTGTCTCAATTAGACCCCACTTTGGTCACCGAAATCAGCCTGAATACCGATACCCTTAGAATGCGATTGGAAAGGTTGAACCAAAAGACCCCATTCAACGTTGCCTACAATCCATCGTTGGAAAATGTGATCAAATCATTCTTGGTTCGCAAGCGAGGACTTATCGAAAGGATGTTGACCGTAAGTCAGTTTTATTTTCCGATGTTCGAGGAACAACTCGATAAATATGACATTCCCCTCGAAATGAAATATTTGGCCATTGTTGAATCCGCATTGAACCCAAGGGCTAGGTCCCGGGTAGGAGCAACAGGGCTTTGGCAGTTCATGTATGGCACCGGTAAAATGTATAAGCTGGATGTGAGCAGTTATGTTGACGAACGCAGCGACCCGATAAAATCAACCGAAGCCGCCTGTAAATACCTATCCAAACTCTATGATATTTTCGATGATTGGGACTTGGCACTTGCTGCCTACAATTCAGGGCCAGGTAATGTGAACAAGGCCATTCGAAGGTCTGGAGGCTATAAAAACTATTGGAATATCCGTAGAAATCTTCCACGTGAAACCGCGGGTTATGTCCCTGCTTTTCTAGCTACCATGTATTTGCTCGAATACGCCGATGAGCATGGGATCAAGGCACAAAAAGTGGATCGTACTTATTTTGAAACAGATACAATCCAAGTTAAAAGTATGATTACCTTCGACCAGATTTCCGAATTGGTGGGCGTTGATGTTGAAGAATTAAAAGTCTTGAACCCATCCTATAAATTGAATATTATCCCATATGTAAAGGGCAAGGAGTATACGTTGCGATTGCCAAAACCGGCCATAGGTAAATTCGTTGCCAATGAAACGGCTATTTATGCGCATGTTGAAGCACAGCTTAAAAGTAAGGAATCCCCTTTACCCCAATTGGTCAAGGCCGATGATAGAATCCGTTACAAAGTGCGTAGTGGGGATTATTTGGGCAAAATCGCTGAACGGTTTGGGGTAGGCGTCAGCCAAATAAAAAGTTGGAACGGTTTAAGAAGCAATAACTTGAGAATAGGACAACGATTGACTATATACTCAAGAAAGCCGGTAACAGCATCCACAAGCACCTCAAAAGGCACGCAAACGGTTGTCAGCACTATGAATATACCGGAATCTAAAATACATACGGTAAAAAGCGGGGATTCGCTCTGGACCATTTCAAAAAAATATCCCGGAATTAGTATCGAAAATTTACGAGAATGGAACGGTATTAGTGGTAACAATCTAAAACCAGGCACAAAGTTGAAATTGTGCAATTGTTCATCGTAAATCAATAACACCCATGAAGCAATTTAAGTTCGTGTTACCCCTTTTTTTTGCCATCATTCTATCCTGTAAAGACAGTGGAGAGAAGAATTATCTGCCCAGTTCAATTGGAGCCTATAATTCGTTGATCGTTGTTATTGACAATGAGGATTGGAAATCGACCGTTGGGGATAAGGTACGGCAGTATTTTGCCGCTTCCACCCTAGGGTTGACCATGGAGGAGCCCATATTTTCGATCACCCAAATTCCACCTGAGGTATTTTCAGGTGCTGTGCGCAATAGCAGAAACGTTTTATATGTGCAAAAAGACACCTTGAATTTGGCGCATATCAAGAGCGATATGTATTCCCAACCCCAAAAAGTTGCGGTGATCAAAGGGAAAACGGATCGTGAGATCATTGAGAATCTTGATAAAAAGGCCCCTGAAATCATCAATTCTTTCAAAGACCAGGAAATAAAGGAGGCGCAGCATCGCTTTCTGAAATCCTTGAATAAGGAAAAGGACCTAAAAGAGAAATTTGGGATCAATTTAAGTATACCCTCGGTATATAGGGTCGTAAAGTCAGAAGATAAATTTGTCTGGCTCGAAAGACAGATCCAGAAAGGCACCATGAACATTATCGTCTATGAAATGCCATGGGACAGCTTTTCAGTTGATTCAACTTTTGTAAAGGACATTGTTCGCATGCGCGATTCTATTGGAGACCTTTATATTCCAGGACCCGATGTCCCAGGCAAAAAGACGCATATGCGCACGGAACCGGCATTCTCACCCTCTGTTTTTCCTGTGGAAATTACCGAAATGAAAGCCGCTGAGGTCCGCGGTCTGTGGGACATTAAGAACTATCCAATGGCAGGGCCGTTTTTAACCTATATCGTAAATGACAAGGTACATAATCGCAAAATAGTCGTCGAAGGCTTTACTTTTGCCCCTTCCGCCGAAAAGCGGGATTATATGTTCGAGTTGGAAGCCATAATGAAGACCCTACAGATAATCGATTAGCCTAACGGACAATCTAGAACAAAACAGCCCTGACAGTAACGTCAGGGCTGTTTTTTGTTAAGATGTCCGCCTTATAAATTGCTAAAACTGAATCCTGTGGTCACCCTAAATACAAATGCATAGATCGCAACTGCAAGTAGAGCAAAACAGAACCATGAAAACACCTTGAAATATCTTTTAAAAAATAGATTGCTCCAGTTTCTAAAAGCCTCGAAATAAATTTCCTTTAAAAGTAATAGTTTGTCCATACGCCCAAGTTTTTAATTAATTATGGGGTAAATGTCACTATTTGCTTGTGGCGAATAAAAAATAAAAGCTGAACTGCACAATTTATGGCTGTGGGGGTTTTGGTTCGTATACAGACTCCATGAAAGGTATTTATATGCGTTTAACAGTTTATCATCAGAGGAATATGGAATGCCATTAAAAAAAAATGCGTCCGATCATGGACGCATTAATACGTATGGTTGGTTAAAAAGGTTCATTCGAACGCAAATCCCGTAGAAACCCGGAACACAAATGCATAGAGCATTATTATGTAACTGGCGATGCAGAACCACGAAAAGGCTTTAAAATACGATTTAACAAGGGCATGCCCAAGGTTTCTAAAGGCTTCAATGTAAATTTCTTTGATCAATAATACGTTTTTCATCTTGATTGGTTTTAGGTTAAATAAAAGATTGTAGGTGTTATATACAACAGAGAATCAGATGATTAAGTACCTTATTGTGTTATTTTTGTTGCAAACCCCTTGTATAATGTTGTGAAAATGGGAAAAGGGCATAAAAAAACCGCCAATCATTTTTTGATTTGCGGTTTTGGATTTGTACTGAAAGGTTTATTTTACATATCTACGATAATGAATTCCGATCTTCGGTTCAGTAAATGGTTGGCCTCTGTACACCTTACCGTACCATCACATTCGTTGATCAGTCTATCCTCCCCATAACCTATGGCACTTTGAATCCTGCTAGGAGCAATGCCTTTGGCGATGATATAATCCCGTGTCGACTTGGCACGCATATCGGATAAATACTTGTTGTAAGCTCGTTTACCTCTTGAATCGGTATGCGACTCGATCTTAATGACCATATCAGGGTATTCTGTCATTACCTGCACCAATTTATCGAGTTCTTCGGAGGCATCCTTTCGTATATAGGATTTATCAAAATCAAAATAAATCATTTCTGTTTTCAACTTACGTATGCCATCCTCTATAGCAATCATTTCCTTCAACCTTCGCAACGCTACATCGGTATGCACCACCGCATTGTCTTTGGTGGATACTTCCACAATTTCATCAAAATAATCCCCTTTTGTAGTTTTGATGATATACTTGGTATTCCCTTCCAAGTCCTCGAAAAGGAAATTGCCATCATCATCGGCAACCATTTCTTTTAATTTTATATTGTTTTCATCCAATAAGGTCACCAATGTTTTTGGCATAAGATCGCCAGTGACCAATTCAGTGACCGTTCCGGCGATGGCATTTAGGTTTTCTGGAACTTCCTCGACTTTCAACCTTTTGAAGGAATAGAGGTCGTCATCCCCTTTACCACCTTTTCGGTTCGATGCAAAGAACCCTTTTTGATTCTCCTCATTCACGATATAGGAAAAATCATCCTTGTTGCTATTGATCGGTTGCCCCAAGTTCTTTACCTCTAAGAAGCCTCCCGCTTCATCAAGTTCAGCCTCATAGACATCCAATCCGCCTAGACCTACATGGCCATCGGAAGAGAAATATAATTTTTCCGCGTTGATAAAGGGAAACATTTCCTTTCTTTCGGTATTGATACCCGGTCCTAAGTTTCTGGGCTCTGAAAACTGGTCGCCTTCGAGCACATCAACCACGAAAATGTCGGTTTGACCAATACTGCCCGGCATGTCGGACACAAAATAGAGCTGTTTGCCATCCGGACTCAATGCGGGGTGCCCCGTAGAATAATTATCGCTGTTGAATGGCACCTCGGTTGCCGTTGTCCATTCCCCGTTGATTTTCTGAGATCTGTATATTTTTAAATGGTTTACCCCTTTTTTGTCCCGTTTCAATTTCTTACCATAGTTGTTACGGGTAAAATACATGGTTTCATTATCGGGTGAAAAGGTGACCGATGCTTCATGATACTTCGTATTGACCGCCTTTGAAAATTTAAGGGCATCCTTTAGTTCTTGTGATTCCTCATTCAACTTGGCCACATAAAGATCCAAATAGGGCTGATCGTTCCATTTATACTTTCTGGTATGGAAAATGGAAGTGTCATTGGAGGACGCATAGACGATTTGCCCCTTATCATGAAACATGGGCGAGAATTCTGAATATTTCGAATTGATGGCCAAATTGAGGATATCGAATTCTTGTTTTGTGCTGCGTAGTTCATCAAGCACCGCTTCGTTCACCAGGGCCTTTTCGGCCAAATCCTCGGAAATGGATGCATTGGGGTCTTTCATTTTTCGATCGTACAAGCGCATCAGCCTTTTTGCACGGGCATATTTGCCAGTTCCTTTTAGGGAATGGGCGTATTTAAAGATATTGTCCGCAGACATTTCTTTCCCATATTTTTCATACAGGATGTTATACCAATGATAGGCTTTTTCCATATTGGTATTAAAATAGTGGGCATCACCCGCTTTCTGGATGATTTCAAAAGAATAGTTCTTTTCGCCTTTACTTAAGGCTTGTTCGTATAGTTCAGCGGCTTCGGCATACCACATTTTGTCAAAGTAACTATC
>NZ_JBATHS010000004.1:0-5016 GCF_049667165.1 Maribacter sp. | reverse complement strand
AATTACCGGATCTTCAATCTAGAATACAGGTATCGCTTTTCAACATATTGGAAGAAGGGGATATTCAAATTCGGGGATTCAAACTTAGACTTCCCCTTGACTTGCAGTTTGTATTTACGGCAAACCCTGAGGATTATACGAACCGTGGTAGTATTGTGACCCCATTAAAAGATAGGATCGGATCACAGATTCTAACCCATTACCCAGATGATATTCCGACAGCACGGAAGATAACAGCCCAAGAATCGCACTTGGACAAAAGCCAGACAGAGGTGGTCTATGTTCCTGAAATCGCAAAGGATATCTTGGAACAAATAAGCTTTGAGGCCCGGGATAGTGAATATGTCGATTCAAAAAGTGGGGTAAGTGCACGAACCAGTATCACGGCATTTGAAAACCTGATGAGTACCGCGGAGCGCAGGGCATTGATTTCTGGGGCAGCCAATACTACGGTTAGATTAAGTGATTTTCTAGGGGTTATCCCGGCCATTACAGGAAAGATAGAATTGGTCTATGAAGGCGAGCAGGAAGGGGCAGATGCGATAGCCGAACTGCTGATCGAGGAAGCAGTAAAATCAATATTTCCAGAGTATTTCCCAAAAATCGAAAAATTGGAACGTAAGGATGCGAAAGGACCCTATGATGCATTGGTTTCTTGGTTTTTCGAAGGTCCGGGTTTCGAATTGCCCGATGATTATACCGATGCTGAATATAGAAGGGCGCTTGATACGATTACACCTTTAAACGGATTGATCAAAGAACACCTTCCTGACGTTTCCAAAGCTGACGCTTATTTTTTCAAGGAACTGCTTTTATGGGGATTGGTAGCCCACAAAAAATTGAGTAAACATCGATTCTCTGAAGGCTTTCAATTCAAAGATCTTTATGGTAGTTTTATCAGTGGGCTATAGGAAAGGACAATCCTAATGGATTTTAAATGTTAGCCTGCCATGTACCTAACGTCCCCTTTTTAAAAGACCTTAAATTAGCTTAAGGTTATATTTAATTTATTCCCATGAGTCTATCCCATCATTGATCTCATTGAACCGATAGGAGCCAATTTTATGCTTGCGATGCTTAAAGGCAATTATCGTAAGCAGTAGTAATAGCACATATAAAACCATGATCAATATGCCGATAGGAAGAAAGGTCGAAGGGATAACATGGCTATGGTAATCCGAATAACTCGTTAAGATGGATATCGAATTAAACAGCCGATAGATATAAATCCAAAAGATGACATAGAGGGCATATTCCAAATTTCGCATTTGGGGATCAGCGATTTCATTCTCTTTGATCTTGAACCACATGGCGTATAGAAATGCGAAATGTACGAGGGTCATTAAGGGAAATATATAATTGTCGAATTTGAAGAAATAGAATTTATTGGTAAAAAGGCCATAAAAACTGAATACATTCAATAAAACCAAGACCATCAGTGAAAGTATAAGGGTGGTTTTCCATGAAAACAGTCGTAAGATAAACTTCATACAAATATAATTGCGCGGATTTTTTGGGAACCCTATTTTCTATAGTAAAACGAATCGAAAAAGTGAATATTTAAATAAATCGATGAACAGCATTTAATGTTGACAAGCATAAAAAAAGTGTGGTCAAAACAGGGAAATTGTTATACCACACTTCATGTTTTGTGTTCGATAATCAGGATATCCAACCTTTTTTCAGGGCCGATCTTGAAAATAAGACCAGTCCTAAACCAATGGCAATCACGACTAGGGGCATTGCAACCCCTTGGGCAGTGCCATAGACTTCAACGGCATTGGTCATAAAGAACGAATACCCCATTTGAATTAAAATTCCAAGCAGGGAAACCCCCAACACCGTATTGGCCCACTTTTTACGCAATAGTAAGCCAATACATCCTAAAACCCCACCCCATACGGCGAAAGCAAAGGCCGCCGTGGCCCATGCCGGCGTGTTTTCCATTAATACCACTTGTTCGGCGGGTAATGCCGATTTGACTTCATCGCTCATATAAGCCTGCGATAAATAGGCCATGGCCCCAATAAGATTCCATAGCAGTGCCACTACACTGACGATCCAGTACCATAAGGGTACTTTAATACTACCCATGTTTGTCATACTAATTTGTTTAGTTGTTATACGTAATCAAAGTACAAAATTTATGGGAATTCGTTTTTCGCCGTACTTTTAGACCAAATTACCATCAATGGACAAAGAGCGGTTTTATTACGTAATCAATCTTCAATATCTGGGATTCAGGTACAGTGGTTGGCAAAAACAACCCCATCAGAAAACCATCGAGGGAATGTTGGCCAAAACGCTGAAATTCATTTTACCGGGTGCACGTTTTAAGATTTTAGGGGCCGGGCGTACCGATGCCAAGGTTTCTGCCTTGAAAGGCGCCTTTGAATTGTTCCTTGATGATCGCCCCATAGATGATGTCGATATATTCCTGACCCTTTTCAATAAGAACCTACCACCCGACTTAAAGGCCACGGGTATTCGCGAGGTCGATGCCTCTTTTAATATCATTAAAGACCCTGGGCTCAAGGAGTATGTTTACCTGTTTTCTTGTGGTGAAAAAAACCATCCTTTCAGCGCACCTTTTCTGGCCAATATTTTGGAAACGCTTGATATTGAGTCGATGAAGGCCGCTGCGAATTTGTTTGAGGGAACCCACAATTTCAGCGCCTATACCGTAAAATCACAAAAAAATGCCAGTAAGCCCCGAACCATTCAAAGTTGTGGCATTCGGGAAAACACCCTGCTTACGGCCAATTTTTTTCCAAAGGATTCCTATGCATTGCATATTGTCGGTAAGGGTTTTATGCGGTATCAAGTACGAATGATCATGGGAGCATTGATACAATTGGGGAAAGGGGAGTTGTCATTGAATGATATTGAAAGATCCCTAATAGCACCTGATTCCATAGTACTGACCAGCGTTGCTCCCGGCTCGGGGCTTTTGCTGAACCGTATCGAATTCCATTGAATTGAAATCTTTATTTCTTAGTATATTTATATAAATATCCCAAAAATGGCCAAGAAGAAGAATGCTCCCAAAAGACAATTCAAAAGACATAAGAAAGTAGGCAAAGCCCCAGGTACCATTACCTATATGGGGCACCGGGAAGCCGTAGAGACAAAGGTCACGATCATTGAATACAACGATGATTTCCATAAAACACACTTTCCAGGCGATATTGGGCAAATAGTGGCACACAAGGATACGCCCACAACGTCTTGGGTCAATATCGTTGGTTTAAGCGATGAATCCTTCATTGAAAAGGTGGGCACCCATTTTGGGCTTAATCCCTTGGTGCTTGAAGACATTGTCAATACGCAGCAACGGCCAAAAATCGATGAATATGAGGATTACATTTTTGCGGTATTCAAGATGCTCTATGTCAATGAAAACAATGAGTTGGTGGGGGAACATGTGGCCCTAGTGCTCATGAGAAACTGCGTTTTGGTCTTTCAAGAACTTGATGATGATGTTTTTAAGAGTGTGCGTGATCGAATAAACGCAAAATCGGGTCGTATACGAACTAGGGATTCCGATTATTTATTCTTTGCCCTTTTAGATTCGATCATCGACAATTACTTTGTCGTATTGGAAAATGTGAGCCATAAGATAGAGACCTTGGAAGAGGAGGTGTATGAAAATCCCAATCGTGAAGTGGCACACAACATTCAGCAATTGAAAAAGGAGGTGCTTAAAATACGTCAATGGATATATCCGGTCAAAGAGCTTGTAGGTAGATTGATCGATAGTGAAAACACGCTTATAAGCAAGGATACCAAGCTTTTTTTAAGGGATGCTCTGGATCATTCCTATGAAATTAATGAGAGTTTACAGATTTATCGTGAAATGGCGATGAGTTTAATGGAAATGTACATGAGTAACATGAGCAATAAAATGAATGAGGTAATGAAGGTGTTGACCATCATGGCATCCATATTCATTCCTTTGACCTTTATTGCCGGTATCTATGGTATGAACTTTGACCACATGCCAGAATTACACTGGGAAAATGGCTACTATATGGTATGGGGGGTAATGATTGCCCTTTTTATAGGTATGTTGTTCTATTTTAAAAGGAAGCATTGGCTCTAAGATATTCGGATTATTGCGCACTAATCGAATAAATCTGAGGAGAGGTAGCGATCCCCACGATCGCAGATTATGGAAACAATAGTGCCTTTTTCCAAGGTTGCTGCCAACTTCAAAGCGGCCACTGTAGCACCGCCGCTGCTCATGCCCGAAAAAACACCCTCTTCCTTTGCGAGCCTTTTGGCCATTTCCGAAGCCTCTTCGGTACTTACCTCAATGACCTGGTCCACTTTATTGGCATCGAAGATTTTTGGCAAGTATGCCTTAGGCCATTTCCGAATACCAGGAATACTCGAGCCATCCGTAGGCTGCACCCCGACAATTTGAATCTGCTTATTTTGCTCTTTTAAGTAGGTAGAAGTTCCCATGATCGTCCCCGTTGTTCCCATAGCAGAAACAAAATGGGTGATTTCCCCTTGGGTGTCGCGCCATATTTCAGGCCCCGTGGTTTTATAATGGGCCTTCCAATTGTCCTCATTGGCGAATTGGTTCAACATCAGAAACCCTTCATTCTTTACTTTGGCCTCGGCATAATCCCGTGCGCCTTCGATGCCGACATCTGCGGGGGTCAAGGTAACCACGGCCCCATAGGCACGCATGGTCTGCACCCGTTCCTTTGTGGAATTCTCGGGCATGACCAGTTCAATATCAAGTCCATAAATCCCTGCGATCATGGCTAAGGCAATCCCCGTATTGCCACTTGTGGCCTCTATAAGTTTCGAATTTTTTGTGATCAACCCTTTATCCATTCCCGTTTGGATCATATTCAAAGCTGCCCGATCCTTGACACTGCCTCCGGGATTATGGCCTTCCAACTTGAAAAGAAGGGTGACATTGGGGTTGGTATTGAGTACTTTCGATGCAATTAAAGGCGTGTTCCCTATAATATCAAGTATCGTTTTAGCCATTGATCTCGG
>NZ_JBATHS010000003.1:0-1539 GCF_049667165.1 Maribacter sp. | reverse complement strand
TTTTCCTTCTACGAAATCCGTTAGTCGTTGTGCCGGGGCTGTTTGACTGCGACCTCCTGCGGTAAAGGCCAAACGTTCCAGATCTTTCTGGTATTCCAACCCTTTCAAAACCCCGAACTTTTCATATTTGGGAATATCCTTGTCCACATTTATTTCTACGACAATACCCGAATTGGCGAAAAGATTATTCCGTTTAGAGGGCGACATTCCGTTGACGACGACTTCTCCCGGAGCCGTAGCCGCCGGGACGATAAAGCCGCCTGGGCACATACAGAACGAATATACCCCTCTTTGGTTCACCTGCTGCACCACACTATATGCGGCCGGCGGAAGCAATTCGCTTCTTTCCCCTTTGCAATGATATTGAATCGAATCTATGATGTGTTGCGGATGTTCTACCCGCACTCCCATGGCAAATGATTTTGCCTTTAACGCAATCTCCTTGTCTTTCAATAAATGAAAAATATCCCGTGCGGAATGTCCTGTAGCTAGAATCACCCGACTTACCGGCATTTCATGTCCATTGTGTAGTGCCAAGGCCACCAGTTTATTGTTCTTGATGGTAAAATCGGTAACCCGACTTTCAAAATGTATTTCGCCCCCATGTGTTAGAATCGTCTGACGTATGTTCTGGACGATTTTAGGGAGTTTGTTGGTGCCAATATGCGGGTGTGCATCCACAAGTATCTGGTCCGTGGCCCCATGATGGACCAAACTTTCGAAAATACGGCGTACATCGCCTCTTTTTAAGCTTCTCGTATATAGTTTGCCATCGGAATAGGTGCCAGCGCCTCCTTCACCAAAACAATAATTGGAGTCTTCGTTAACGATGTGGTCCTGATTGATGGCCTTTAAATCACGGCGACGTTCCTGAACTTTTTTCCCACGTTCGAACACTACAGGCTTAAACCCGAGTTCCAAACAGCGGAGGGCTGCCCACATACCAGCCGGGCCAAAACCTATGATATGAATTTCCTTGGCCTTGGAAACTTCTTTATATACAAAAGTGTACCCGGAATTTTCTTTAGGTTTTTCCCGAATGTAAACCTCCATTTTATAATTAAAATAGATGGTCGGTTTCCGCGCATCGATTGACTTGCGCAGCACTTTTATAGTTAGATCATGTTCGGGTTCCCCCAAATAGGTAGCGACTTTTTTTAGTAGGATGCCTTTTCGGGATTCTTCCTTCAAGGAAACCCGTAATTGAATTTGTCTGACCATGGGGTAAAATTAGGGCAATTTGGAGAATAACTTAAATTATACCTAAAATTCGATGGAATTCCGCAATAGGGGCGTGGGCTTGTTTTTTTCGGAATCTTTTAAAACGGTAGCAAACTTCAAGAACCGGTGAATCGATTCATTTTATTCCAATACTTCATACGCAGTAAGGGTCTGCGCCTTGTTCTTCATCGTAATGTCGCCTATTTTTTTACATTTAAAGGCTTCTTTGACTAGTTCATAACAGTTCTCGGAAATCAAGATTTGATTGGGTTGGGCCGCGTCCTGTAATCGGGCCGCCGTATTCACGGTATCACCGAT
>NZ_JBATHS010000002.1:0-2457 GCF_049667165.1 Maribacter sp. | reverse complement strand
ACCATCATCTATTTTGGCGCCTTGGCGGCAATAATAGCTGGGGCTGCGGCCGATGGGGCCTTTCAATAGCATAAATACCTTATAAAAAAGCCGGTCCCGATACGTATCGGGACCGGCTTTTTTTTATTTCTCAAACTGTTTAATCGTCTTCGCAATGATAGCGATACAATCCAACAACTGCGCTTCGGTCATTACCAACGGTGGGGCGAACCGTATGATATTGCCATGGGTTGGCTTTGCCAAAAGTCCGTTCCCCATCAAGGCCATACATAGGTCCCATGCTGTCGTGCTATCTTCGGTATCATTAATCACAATGGCATTCAAAAGACCTTTGCCACGCACCATAGTGACCAAATCGGATTGATCGATCAATTTTTGCATCTCCTTCCTAAAGAGGTTGCCAAGAACAAACGCATTTTCTGCAAGTTTTTCCTCTTTAACCACGTCCAAGGCGGCCATGGCCACCGCGCATGCCAAGGGATTGCCCCCAAAGGTAGAACCATGGTTGCCGGGGCGTATCACCTCCATCACCCCATTATCGGCCAATACGGCCGACACAGGAAAAACGCCTCCCGAAATAGCCTTACCCAAGATCAGGATATCGGGTTTAACCTCTGGTGTTCCACTACAACATTTATCCGGGCAAGAACAAGTACCACAAGTAGCCAACAATCTTCCTGTCCTTGCAATTCCTGTTTGCACTTCATCGGCAATGAACAATACATTTCTCGATCGACACAATTGGTACGCTTCACTAATATAATTGTCATCAGGCACAAACACACCCGCCTCCCCTTGAATGGGTTCTACTAAAAATGCCGCTACATTTTCGTCTTTCAAGGCTTCTTTCAATGCATTGAGGTCATTGTAGGGAATAGCAACCATTCCGGGTGTAAAGGGCCCGAAATTCTCTGTCGCAATCGGATCGTTTGATGCTGAAATGATGGTTACGGTTCTCCCATGGAAATTATTGTGGCAAACAATGATCTTCGCCTGGTTGGGCGGTATCCCCTTTTTCTCATACCCCCATTTCCGAGCCAATTTTATTGCGGTTTCAACGGCTTCGGCCCCTGTATTCATCGGTAATACCTTGTCAAAGCCAAAATACTCGGTAATGTATTTTTCGTATTTTCCGAGCATGTCATTGTAAAATGCCCGTGAGGTCAAGGTTAATTTTTCAGCCTGATCTTTTAAGGCATTGATGATCTTGGGATGACAATGCCCTTGGTTTACCGCGGAATAGGCCGATAGGAAATCATAGTATCGGTTTCCTTCCATATCCCAAACGAAAACCCCTTCCCCTTTGCTTAAAACCACAGGTAAAGGGTGATAATTATGTGCGCCGTACTTCTCTTCCAAGGCAATAGCCTCTGTAGAACTAATTTTTTCTAAAACTGACATGATAAAAATTACTTTAAATAAAACTTCAGTAATTCCTTCTGTACCTTTTTCCTTTCGAAGCTTCGAAAATTCAGCGTAGGAGAGAAATCATCCTTTGTAGAGCCGCTAAAATACAAAATGTTATGACATTGCCGAAACATTTCATTTTGGTTCTATTGAACTACATATCAAGCTTGCCTGAGAGGGTCGCGACTTGGAGTTCCAATCTTTTCAATTCCCTTAGGATATCATTTTTATCCATTTGCATCCAAAAATAAAGTTTCAGCATTCCCATGAAAATCATACATAAAAATCCTGCTGACGCCCATATTATTAGGTTGTTTGTCTCGGTGGTTCCAAAAAAACGGACCACACAATAAATGAATAAACCGAAAATACCCAAATAGACCACGTTCATGACGATTGCAAGCCACCCCACTTTACTTTTATAGACCTCACCCATTTTCCCGATCAGATTCTGTTCATCCAAGTCGTCATAGAATTTTGCCTCCTCCTGAGTAAGGGTTTCTTTGATAAGTTCGTCGATTTTTTCCTTTTCTTTTTTCATGATGTGTGATTTAAAATTGTTTTTAATTTTTCGCGGGCATGGTATAACCTCGATTTGACCGTTCCAATGGATATATCCAAAATACCACTGATTTCGAACAATGAATATTCTTGGGTATAGAATAACCGCAGCACGATTTGATGGTCAATGGGTAACCTTTCAATGGCCTGTTTTACTTGTAAAACTTGATTTTCGTGATCATCGGCCACGGTAACGTCCCTGTTTGTGACTGCATATTCATCCAAAATTTCGCGTTTCCGCTTGTCTTTATGCAGTTCGTCAATTGATTTTCGGGTGACGATACGCATGGCCCAGCTCGAAAAGCTATTGGGATCTCGTAACGTATGCAACTTGTTGGCAATGATGCCCCAGCAATCCTGTACAACGTCTTTCGAAGCCTCTATATCCCGCAGATACCAATAGGCATGCGCATTAAACTTCCTATGGTGCCTTTTGACCAGCATGCCTAAAGCGCGCTTATCCCCTGCTTGAAATTGCAACACCAATAA
>NZ_JBATHS010000001.1:0-18722 GCF_049667165.1 Maribacter sp. | reverse complement strand
GTATGGCATTCAAATGCAAGATCCGGACACTTTGGAGTTTTATGTCAATGCCAAGGCCGATCACAAAAGATTTTCAGCCAAGACCAAGGTCGGTGTGGACTTCTATGATACATGGCACCATGTAGCTGGTGTGTATAACGGACAAAAATTGACGTTATATGTAGATGATAAGGTTGTGGGCGAAACGGAATTCACCGGAAATATGAAGATAATACCATTCCCATTGTGTTTGGGCAGGGAGGCCGAAAATCAAGACCAAGGGGAGCATAGCGGACGTATGTCAAGTATGGTGCTGGATGATGTCCGTATTTTTGACCACGCGGTTTCTATTTCCGAATTGAAAACCCAAGTAAACGACGCCGTGTTGGCGCTTGATTTTGAAAATGATTCCCTAGGTGAGGATTTTTATGCCATAGGTTTGGGAGGACGAACCTACGGGGTCATATGGCCCGATCGTACGATACAACCAGAAATTCACCAGATTAAAAAATCAGGACAACCCATAGGCTTCGAACTGATCGATGCAGAAAAAGGCCTTATCAAAATCAGCAATTACCATCATTTCAAAGATTTGAATTTGTTGAATGGGCATTGGTCGCTTATGGAAGATGGAAAGGAATTGGAAAAAGGTACCCTTTCAATGGATTTACCAGCACAAAAATCGAAAGAGGCAACCATTCCTTTTAAAACCAAAAGTACTACCGGGGAGCTCATTCTTACCATTGGATTTTCATTAAAAGAAAAAGAGCGCTGGGCCACGGAAGGTCATGAGGTCGCTTGGGAACAATTTATACTGGAAAAGGGAACAGTTCCCCAAACGATTGCCCTTGAAAAGAAAGCATTGAACGTTGAGGAGCGCCCAGCGGAACTCGAAATTTCAGGAGATGGCTTCACCTATGTTTTTAATAAGAATGACGGTAAATGGACCTCCTTGCGCTATAAGGGAACGGAATATTTGGAAGGAGGCCCGGATTTCATGGTATGGCGTGCCCCATTGGCCAATGATGTAGATCCTTGGGGTTCTTATAAATTTTACAGCAACAAGATAACGCCGGGTTATGGTCGCTCCATTGACAATGAGTTGCGAACTTTGGGACTTCGTGACCTGAAGACCAGCGTTGATGAAGTTAACTTTACCAACAGTACGAAAGGGGTTAAAGTGAACGTCAAAGTTTGGTCAACTTCATCCTTGGACCCCAAATTGATCATGTATCCAGAGGCTGATTATTCGGCTTTTGAACGGGATGAGATATGGACAATCCATCCTGACGGCACCTTGGAATTGGACCAAGAGGTAACACCGCATGGGGCCATGCCCGAAATGCTTCCCAAAGAAGGGCTACAGTTTCAATTGCCAAAAGCGTTCAATCAGGTTACATGGTATGGTCGCGGACCATTCGAAACCTATCCGGATAGAAAGACCGCAGCGAAATTCGGTGTTTACAATTCGGATGCCGATGCGATGTACGAACCCTATATCCTACCCCAGGATTATGGCAATCGTACCGATGTGCGATGGGTTCGGATTATGAATGCCCAAGGAAAAGGGCTGCTGATCTCAGGAGATCAGGCTGTGAATTTCAGTCTTCATAAATATGACACGGATAACCTTTCAAGGGCGGTTTACACCTATCAATTGAAGGAGGTCCCCTTTACCGTTTTGAATATCGACCACAAGGTATCCGGTGTGGGAGGAACAGCCTTGCGACAATTGGAGACCTACAGGGAAAAGGCTACTAGCGGCCGATACAGACTAACGGTAAAACCATTTTAAAATATCACTTAAAAAATATACCTAAGACGCTTAAATCGATACGAACAAACCAATGAAAAGGTAAGGATAGGTCTCGGGTTAACAAGCTGTGTTTGTTTTACGCCTATCGTGGAAATGTCCAAAAGTGATCAATGCTGCTCTTTGGATGCATATAACTGGGGTCCATTCAATACGAAATGCCATGTATCCCTAAAATCGCTCATTTCTTACTTGCCCAAACATTGGCCACAAGGGCACCGACAATCATAAGGATTCCCAGAACGCTCCAAAGGCTATACACATCGCCAAACCAAAATATACCTACAGTCACGGTAAAAATCACCTCGATATATTTTAAAGGGGCAATTACATTGGTTTTGGCTATTTGAAATGCCTTTGTCATAAAAACCTGCCCGAAAAATCCAAAAATACCCAGACTCAGAAATAGCCACCATTCATTTCCTATGGGCGTTTTCCAATTGAAAATACTCAAAAGACCACCGACAACGGTACCCACGAACATGAAATAATTCACGATGATGATCGGATGATCGCTTTGGCCGATCCTTCGAATGGCGACATAGACCAAGCCGCTGAAAACCGAGGCTATCAATATCAGTATAAGTCCTGTATTATCGATAGAACCATCAAATCCCTTAATGACAATGACTCCTGAGAATGCAATAAAGAAGAGGGGCCATTGCAGGGGACGTAGCTTTTCACCCAACAAAACCACGGCAAATAAAGTGGCAAATATAGGGGACAAATATCTAAGGGATACGGCGGTACCCACAGGTAAATATTTTAACGACATAAAGAATAGACTCATGGCGGTCAACCCCAAAAAAGACCGTAACACCAATAATCCTTTCCGATTTCCCAATATATTGATTCCCTTAACCAAAATATAGGAAGTGGCCAGGACCAAAGAACCCAGTGATCGAAAAAAAACAACCTCAAAAGTCGGAAAATGGGCCAAGTACTTTACAACCGCATTCATCATGGTGAATGAGAAGGTACTGACAATCATAAAAAGGATGGCTTTCTTCACAAGTTCACTTTAGGCCTTTTTGAGCCTCAAAAGCCCGATGGACATTTGTGGTTGTTCAATTTGTTCATTTGAAATATCGAGCTAAAAAACAAGGACATCCTAGATTTCCTTGTTCGAACAGTTTCCCTTGACTGAAATGGCATATGCATTCATCCATAACTGAAAATACGTCCGATGAACTGCCCAGAAATACAATTTTGGCTGTTTTGTCTAAACTTTCAGGCTTTAAAATTACAGTAAATAATACATATAGAGGTTGTCGGGAAGCAATGTTTGAACTTGTTGCTATTATATTTTGTTAAAACGGTTTTGAAGTGCAACGGACTTTCTGTTGCCCCAAACCACAGGGATTCAACGTGTTGACACGTATTACTTAAGTGCTTTGGATGCTTTTATCAAACTATCCTGCCAATAGGGAATATCAATTTGCAGCGTTTTTTTTATTTTGGTTTTATCGAGCACACTATAGCTTGGCCTTTTTGCAGGTCGTGGATAAGCATCACTCCGTATCGGGTTTAGTTGCACCGATATCCCATTTATGTCGAAAATAGCCTTTGCAAAATCATACCAGCTTGCGACCCCTTCATTACTATAATGGTATACCCCATAATCCGCTACTTTATCCTGTATGAACAATAACAGGACCTCGGCCAAATCCATGGCGTAGGTGGGGGTACCTATCTGATCGAATACCACGGATAGTTCCTCCCTTTCCCGGCCATATTGTAACATTGATTTCAAAAAATTGGAACCATATTCGGAATACAACCATGACGTGCGAATGATGAAATACTTCTTGCAAATTGATGCAATGGCCTGTTCGCCCATCAATTTTGAACTGCCATAGGTTCCCAAGGCATTCGTAGGGTCCATTTCAGTATACGGAACGTTTTGAGTACCATCGAAAACAAAATCCGTAGAGATATGTATCAACACGGTGTTGTAGGTATCACAAGCAATGGCGAGGTTCTTAGCTCCCCGGTGGTTAATCATATGCGCAAGTTCGGTATCCTGCTCAGCGCCATCAACATTGGTGTATGCCGCCGTATTTATACAATAGTGGTAACCGCCCATTTCAAATTCCTTATGCACAGCTGCAATATCCGCGATATTGAGTTCAGAGGATGATCTAAAACTGAATGTCAGGGCATTGGGGTATTTTGAGGAAGCATCCTTGATGCATCTTGCCAATTGTCCATTGCCGCCAGTAACCAATATATTAAGCATAAAGCACGTTAGGGTTTTAACTACTATTCTTCGATATATTCCTTAAAAGTAGGTAATATCTTGTCTTTTTCAGAAATGATAGAGCCACTTTCCGAAATTGGTCAAAGAATGTCCAATTTTTTATCGAAATCGGGAATTAGCCAATCTATTTATGAATTATCAAGTTTTAAGATTTTAAGGATTCATAAACTTGGCTATTTTCTGTTTCGATAGAATAGGATTTGCCCCTTCACTACAAGCTACCATTGCCCCAACAGCACATCCAAAATTAATGGCCTCTTGTGGTCCATCATCATTGAACAATTTATAAATTATGGATGCTAAAAACGAGTCTCCAGATCCAACAGTATCCAATACTTTAATTCGAAATCCACTATTATAATAAAACTTCTCATCTTTAAATAGCACGGCCCCAAAAGCCCCTTTGGTAACGCATACGGTTTTGGTATTTGTAGCTTTAGCGATAAATACAATTATTTGTTCCATAGAATGGTATTTGCATCCTAAATACGTTTTAACCTCATATAATTCATCGTCATTGAATTTTATGAAGTCAGCTTCTGCCATGAGTTCCAGAAGCAATTCTTTGGTATAGTGGGGTGCTCTTAGATTAGCATCGAAAACCTTATAAGTGGCATGTTTTAAAAGTTCCTTCAAGGTGTTTTGGGATACTTTGTCTCGACAGACCAAACTTCCGAACAAAAAAACATCCGATTTTTGTACCCTTTCTATATCTGGTTTTGCTAATTGAATTTTATCCCAAGCTACGGGATAGGAAATATCATAAGAGGCGACACCCTTATCGTTCAAAATCACATTCACTTCCCCAGTTGGATAATTTTTATTTACTTGAATTCCCGATAAGTCTAACCCGATATTTTTGAGATAACCCTTGATCTTCTTGCCTTGCGAATCATCGCCAACACTACTAATAAGTGAAACGTCAACTCCAAAAGCTTGCAATCTACCTGAAACATTCAAGGGTGCACCCCCAATTTTTGATTGTGTAGGAAAATTGTCAATTAAAACTTCGCCAAAACTAACTACTTTTAAGTTTTTCTTCATTTTATATGGATTAATAACAATTTCAAAAATTAAAAAAGCAGGCCTGAACCCTTGTTTAATTGTATCCGCAAAATTGTATTTTTTTAGACCATTTTTCACTAATGGTTGATCTTTATTCGGCGTTTTCCCATATGGACTTCAGCTGATGGACTTCTAAAGAATGGATCTTGATATTCTTATTATCTAAAAACGCCAATCCGCTGTTAGTTTTTGCTTCTTTAAGAGAGCTTACTACTGTAAAGGCACCACCATCGGCGAATATCTCAACCGATGTCCGATCTATTAATATCTCCAGTCCAATACTACGGCTTCCTGCATCTACATTTTCATAAAAAGCGTCATTTAGGGTATTGAAATTCATATCATATTCTGCAATGCTATTCCCATGATAAAGAAAATTAAACCTTGTGCCATCATTGATGGTTACTTTCATCTTGATGTGAAAAATATCTCCATCATTAATTTTAAGGTTTTCATTTGCGCCTTGGGTTGTTAGATTTTTCCAGGAATAGCTTTTTTTATGTAATTGTTCAATTTCCTTAATTGGCTCGTTAAATAATCTAACACCATTTATCGTAGTCCTTAGAGTGAGCTCAGTAGGAAAAAGCATGAGTTGACTGAACGGCATTCCTTTGTGCCACATATCTTGTCCCCAGCCCAATTGAATGCGCCTTCCATCAGCCGCAGGAATATTGTTGTATGTCTGTGCAGCATACAATTGACCGTGTACATATTGATGTTTGCCAGAAGTTGGCGTGAACTTTGTACCATCAAAATCGCCTACCATATAGGTGCCTGAGGCCCCATATATTACCCATTTTGTGTTGTTCTTATCCCCATCAATCGGTAACTCAAATAATTCAGGGCATTCCCAAAAACCAACGATATGGCTTTGGTACGTCCATTCTTTAAAATCATCAGAATTGTAAAATGAATGTCCATCCTTTTCAAAAAGTACCATTATCCATTTTTGGGTGGGTTCATACCAGAAAATCTTCGGGTCACGGGTATTAGAACTATTCCATTTAGCCTTACTATCGATGACTGGATTATCTTCGTATTTTGTGAAAGTTCGCCCGCCGTCGTTACTATAGGCAATACACTGAGTTTCCAATGCACCTTTCTCTTCACCTAGATCTTTATGAGCAGTGTAAGCGGCCACCAAAGCAGGTTTATCTCCTGTTTGAAAGCCCGCCGTATTCTTATGATCAATGGCCGCAGTTCCGGAAAACATCGCTCCGAGTTCATCTGGATATAAAACTTCACCCAACTCTTCCCAGTGCAATAAGTCCTTACTTACGGCATGTCCCCAATGCATATTGCCCCAATGGGTTTCGTAAGGATTATGTTGGTAAAATAGGTGGTATTCACTATCGTAATACACCAAACCATTTGGGTCGTTATTCCAACCTCTTCGGCTGGAAAAATGAATTTGAGGACGATTGGTTTCCCGGTAAACACTATCTTGACCGGCCCAGATATCAGATTGGTATATTTTAGAAAGACCTGAGACGGACTTCGGATATTTAACTATTATCTTTTTGCCTTTAAATGCAGATACATCGGCAAATACCCAATAGTCCGGTTCACCATTGCTGATGCGGATATCGAAATACCTGACCAATTCATCACCCGAGGTAAAGGTCATTTGGTTTCTATCTTCTAACATTTGAATAGGAAGATTGAGGTATTTTTTGTCTATGTCAAAAGTAAGGCGTTGTAGAGTGTCCTGTGCAGATAGATATATTCCACAGACCATAAATGACAGTAAAAGTGTATTTTTCATAAAATCATTTAAATTATCTGAATAAAAATTGTTCCAATTAGCTCATAGCCAGCACTTCGTTCTACTTTAATACTTAATAAACTTGATTATATTTTTCTCAATTACACAACATGTATTAATGCGCTTACTTAATTACTAAATGTAAACCCGGGCTTTTACACCCGGGTTTCTAAAAAAACTAACTCAAACTAACTCAACTTAATGAATCACTCTTCTAACAAAAGAACCTAGTACCCGGGATTTTGTACGTAAAGTCCTCCTGTAAAATCTATTTCGCGTTGTGGTATCGGATAATACTCATCCCTACCAGTCGTAAATTGCGCATTTGCCAAGAAATCTTTTTTAGTTTTTTCAATTGCTAGATACGCATTTAGTACATCGGCCGCTTCACCCCAACGCACTAGATCAAAGAATCGAGGGCCTTCCATACCGAACTCTAACCTTCTCTCGAACTTCAATGCTTTAAGGGC
Organism: Maribacter sp.; assembly: GCF_049667165.1. GTDB lineage: Bacteria > Bacteroidota > Bacteroidia > Flavobacteriales > Flavobacteriaceae > Maribacter_A. The sequence goes on along the minus strand of NZ_JBATHS010000001.1, from coordinate 11,370 downwards.
AAATTCCTTTGTGGGAAAAGCATCATAGGTGCCAATATTATAAATGTCAGTTGCACCTGCAGCCAAAGGCCTAGCAGTACTCGCAGCTGCCCGTGTCCTTAATTGGTTGATAATAGGTAATGCCTCATCCCACCGGTCTAACTGAATCAACGCCTCAGCTTTAAACAATAAAACGTCGGCATATCGAATAAAATCGACATTTTTGGAAGTTCCTACAAATGGGCCTTCCTTTACGTAACACGAACAATCAGGGGCCTGCTGTTCCTTCATATTTCCAAAATACCCATATACTCCTGGATCTCTCGCCCAGCTGAAATTGTACACCATATCACCTGTTTCATTGACAGTATTTCTGTATTTGAATGGTCTTCCTGGAAGTCCAACTGTATGATCAATCCTGGGATCTACGGTAAGACCTGCAGCAGGAATGGATGTACCGTCATCTTCAACAGTATTAAAAATGTCTTCATCATTAAAAGTATCCAATAGTGGAAGTCCGCTGGCATCTGTCTTAAAAGCATTGACCATATTATGACTCGCCAAATGGAATCCGCAGCAGCCGTATAATCCTGTACCATGCGGTGAATTCAAACCAGTTACAAAACTAACACGGCTTACAATAGTACCATCATTTATGGAAAACTGAGCGGCCCATATAGACTCAGGACCATTGTCAAACCCGTCTAAGAAATTATTTCCATAGTCCGGTTCAAGGCTACCGGTTACCTCATCGGCAAAACTAATGACCTCTTCCAAACGAGACGTATTAATATTGGTGACCTGATTGGTTTCGTTCTGCTCATAAGCTTGATACAAGCGAAGTTTAGCCAAATATGCCGCTGCGGCATTTCTATCCGCTCTTCCCACCTGATCTTGAGATTGGGGAAGGTTGTTATATGCAAAAAGAAAATCTTCAGCTATTGTATTCCAAAGATCATCATTTGATATGTCATTTGAAACCATTGCTGCTTCTTCTTGTGTCAGTTCTTCTGTTATATAAGGAACTTTCTTAAACAAAAGCTTTAAAACAAAGTGTGAGTGTGCCCTTAAAAAACGAAGCTCCGCTTGACGTAAAGTCTTGTCGGCGTAATCACCATCAGGAATCTCGTTGATGACTGATAATGCAAAATTTGCCCTAGAAATCGCCTTATAGTAATTTGTCCAGGTTCGAGGTCCCATCCAATCGGTACCATTATCAGCTTCGGTGAGGTTATATTGCTCATACTTATCAACGATATCTACATCACTACGACCACCACCTCCTTTATAGGCGTCATCGGAACGAACACTACCGTATACCCACATTTGTGTAAGCGGCCCTATCATATCATCATTGGCAATTCCCGCATATGCAGCAACTACCAAGGCCTCAGCATTTTCATCTGTTGCCACGTTCTCGTTTGACAACACGCCTTCTGGTTCATACTCTAAAAAGTCATCCGAACAAGATGTAAATAGAAATGAAACCAATACTGCTATTATTATGAATTTATTTTGTTTCATGATTATCAATTTTTTATTAAAAGTTTACATTAAGCCCCAAAGAAAGTACTGTTGGTACTGGAATTCTATTTACGTCCGTACGCTCGGGATCAGAGCCGATGTAGTCTTTCGGAGTAAACCAAAATAGGTTTTCACCTTGAAAGTAAATTCTTAACTTGGTCATGCCACCCCATTCACTGATCATATCCTGTGGTAAGGAATAACCGATTTGCAGATTCCTTATTTTGAAATACGAGTTGTTCCTGAACAGATAATCTGAAGTTCTCTGATCGTTCAATGCTAAGGATAGCGCTGGAATGTCAGAACTAGTATTAGTGGGTGTCCAAGCATTCAAAACCCCAAGACCGGCATTTTCACGTCCTTGTACAAAGTTATTCCAGAAAATGTATGGGTCTTGCCCTATTCTTCCTGCTACCCCTGAACCAAATACTGAAAAGTCGAAATTCTTATAACCTAGGTCTATTCGAACTCCATATTCTAAATCAGGCAAGGTATTGCCAATAAAATCTCTGTCATCCCCGTCGATAGTACCATCGCCGTTTAAATCTTGGAATTTCAAACCTCCTGGTCTGGCCCCCACTTGACTCGGAGAACTATCTACATCCGCTTGACTTTGAAAAAGACCGTCAGTCTTATACCCGAAGATGGAAAACTGTGATTGGCCAACGATAGAATTCTCCGCTGTTCCTGGGTAGGCTGCCCTCACTTCTTCTGGTAAGAACGTAATCTTATCCTTAAAGGCACCAAAATTTGTTGAAACCCCAAAAGTAAGACCACTATCAAATGTTTTTACATAATCCAATGATAATTCCCAACCTGTAGTTTCCGTAGAAGCTCCGTTCAATACACGTTGCTGTCCCTCGCCGATAACAGAAGCGATAGGCGGAGTTATCAATATATCATCGGTATCCCTTGTGAAGTAATCGAAAGAACCTGTAACGGCGTTTTTGAATAGTCCAAAATCAACACCTATATTAATTTCTTTTGTGGTCTCCCATTTCAAAGCTGGATTGGCCGCTTGTGTAGACACAAAACCTGAAGGAAGTGTTCCACCATTATTACCATTCAGATCGTAAGCCGTTCCAACATTATAATAGATTTCAAAGAAACCGGGACTAAATTGAACTTCGTTTGGACCATATCTAGATTCGAAAATTCCGAAACGAGCCAAATCACCAATATTCTGGTTTCCTACTTCACCATAACCAGCCCTCAATTTTAAATTACTGATGACTTCAATATCTTTCAAAAACGCTTCTTCACTTAATCTCCAACCTAAAGTAAATGCCGGGAAGATACCATATCGATTATCAGGACCGAATCTTGATGAACCATCCCTACGGATTGTTACCGAAGCCAAATATTTGTTGCCATAAGCATAATTGAGTTTTCCGAATTGTGATAACAATCTACTACCGCTAGAAGTTCCGTTAGAAGTTCTGGCTCCTGTTGCAGCACCTAACACAAAATAGCTTTCAGTTTCAACGGCAAATCCATCCGCTGAAGCAAATACAGCATCAAAATCATTCTTTACCGATTCAGTACCAATGAGCAATCCAAAACGATGATCATCTAAGTCTAGATTGTAGTTCAAAGTGTTGGTAAAGACCAAACTGGAAAACTTGTTAGTATCTAATATCAATCTGTTATTTCCTCGAGTTACAAGACCATTGTCCACAGTTGTCTCAATATCTTTTCTTTTGAAGTCATTGAAATCCAGTCCAACACTTGTTCTAAAAGTCAGATTATCCAAAATATCGACCTCAGCATAAACATTGCCGAAAATAGAAGTACGTTCAGTATTGTCCCAGCGGTTCAAATATTGCATCAACACCGGGTTATTACGATCCGAATATCCCGCACCAATTGGACCACCATATTGGCCATCAATACCAAAAAGTGGAATAGTAGGAGCAAGCGTAATGGCCAAACCTGGTGTTGGAGCACTACCAACATCAGGTGTTGCAAGTGTCTCATCAGAAGTTGAGAATTGTGTATTCATCCCAACACGAAGCTTATTTTTGAAAAAGTTGAAATTAGAATTCAATTTTGCAGTATACCTGTCATAATTGGTGTATTTCAAGACCCCAGTGTTCTTTAAATATCCAATGTTCAATAGATGAAAAGACTTTTCAGTTCCTCCAGAAACGCTTATATCATTGTTGAAGACATAGCCTGTTTCATATGTTTCGTCTTGCCAATCGGTATCCCCTGCAGGAAAATTTGAATCTCCACCGACAAATGGTTGAATACTAACACTATTTAATACCGGGTTATTGAAGTCACCATTCCAGTCGAAATTATAGATCTCACCATAACCTCCATTAGGGTCTGCCCCATCATTAACTGAAGCTTGCCAAAGTACTTCACCTCGCTGTTGGGCATTCAACATATCATACCGTTGCTTCTTTTCTGATAATATAGAGACGTTGGAGTTAATTGAAATACTCAATTTTTCGCCACCAGTGGCTTTTGCACTATTCTTAGTAGTTACTATAATAACACCGTTACCGGCACGTGCCCCATAAATGGAAGAGGCTGAGGCATCTTTTAACACTTGAACCGATTCAATTGCACTTGGATTTAAACTTGAGAATACTTCTTGACGCACTGTAGGCACCCCATCAATGACATAAAGTGGGTCATTATTCCCTAAGGTAGTCGCACCACGAATAAGAATACGGCTACTTGTACCTGTGGGATCACCCGATTTTTCTACGAAAAGACCAGGAACCCTACCCTGCAGGGCCTGCATGGCATTACCCGAGCTCAAACTTTGTCCCTCTACGGGCCCAAGTTCAACAACTGTAATTGCCCCTGTTAAATCGGCTTTTCGTTCTGTGGCATATCCTGTCAAAACCACTTCGTCGAGCTGGCTTGCATCTTCTTGCATTGCGATATTGATAGTAGATTGTCCGTTTACGGGCACTTCGACCGTTGAAAATCCAATATAACTGAATACTAAGGTTGCATCTGACGCAACATCATCAATGGCATAGTTACCATCAAAATCAGTTGTACTTCCTTTGGTCGTTCCCTTTACAATGACAGAAGCCCCTGGCAGTGGCATACTGTCATCTGCAGATGTCACCGTACCTCTTATTTGCCCTTGTGCCGCTAGGCCAATAGGAACAAAAATTAGCAGTAATAATAAAAGTTTTAATTTCATAATCATTGAGTTTTAGTTAAAATTTAATTCATGTATTTCGAGATTGTTGATTATAAATTTTTCTTGATCGGACAATATTGATAAGACTTCAAAAGGTGCATTGGGAAAGAAAATTTCCGTCATGACCGTTTGCCCATTATCATAGAACAATTCAATAGAGGTCTTATCAAGCAGTATTTTTCCAGTCAAATGCGTAGAGCCCGCTGTTCTTGGTGCCATTGAAATTCTATCTGTAAACTTCTCAGAGAAATCGGTTTTGCCCGATTTGTTCCGGTCTACGAAAAATTGTTTTTCGGTTGCGTCATAGCCGAATTTTAATTCATCACCTTCACTATTGGACAAAATGAAAGTGTACTTTCCTTCAGTCACATCAGCAATTTCAAAATTAATTTCGGTTTTAGAAAGGTTGATGGTTTCGTTCGTGGTCAAAACGGTTTCTCCTTCAACAGAAATAGTTGTATCGGCTACCTTTTTTGCCCGATAATCGTTTAATTCTTTTACAGGATTGGATATCAATCTATACGTCTTAATACCATTTATCAAACCTAATTCCCGTGCTATTGTGTTCGCACTTCGCCAATTTTCGGTAGGGACTTGGTTGGCATATAGCCAATTGGACATCCATCCTATAAAAAGTTTACCCCCTTGGGCTGTTGTAACATTGGACCATGTTACGCCCGCATAGTTATCGCGTCCATGATCCACCCAAAAACTATGTTCTTTGGCTTGCTCTTTTTGAAAATTAGTATCGATACTAAATGTCTTACCATCAAAATCACCTACAAAATATTGGGTTGCAGAACCGCTATTTGGCCCGCCAGGGTTAATACTGACGAAAAGCACCCATTTGGTTTTATCCGTTCCTTGAACCGGCAATGGGAAAAAGTCAGGACATTCCCAAACACCGTTATGGTTACCAATGCCTTCACCAAACGTGGAAAGTAGCTTCCAGTTTTTCAAATCTTTGGAGGCATAGAACATAATTTCTTGTCCCGCCGCAAGAACCATTAACCATTGCTTGCGTTCCTCGTCCCAGTTGACTTTGGGATCTCTGAAATCGGGTATATTGGGATTCTTAATTACCGGATTTCCCTCGAATTTGGTAAATGTAAGGCCCTCGTCCAAAGAATAGGCAATGGATTGTGTTTCGTCAATAATTTCACCCGCCTTATCGGCTTCCATATCGTGATGGGTAAACATTGCGATTACGGGAGTCTTACTTTCGGCAGAAAAACCAGAGGTGTTTTCTACATCGACCACAGCACTTCCTGAAAATATCAAACCCAATTCGTCGGGGTATAAGGCAATTGGCTGTTCTTTCCAACTAATCATATCTGTACTGATGGCATGACCCCAATGCATAGGTCCCCATATGGTACTATCAGGATAATGTTGGAAATAAAGATGATAATATCCATTGTAATAGAACATGCCATTTGGGTCATTCATCCATCCTTTTTTTGGCGAAAAATGAAAGTTTGGACGGTACATTTTTTCATTGTCGGTGGATACTACTTCCATTTCATCCGCCGTTACCTTGGTTTCCTTCTTTGGGTCGCTTTTGCATGAACTTACCATACAGAATATAGAAAATAACAAAGCGTACATTAAACCGTGATTATTCATTTTATGACTGTATTTATTTTCCATTGGATGGTTTTTGTTTTATTAAAATTTTACTCAATTCTTCTAAAGATATTCCCTTGGTCTCTGGCATTACAAAAGCGACGAAAAGTAGTTGCAATACCATCATAAAGGCGAAGAAAGCGAATACGATTCCTGGGCCAATGGTGGCAAATAATACAGGTATTAATGACGGAACTACTGCGGCCAAAATCCAATGTACGGAACTACCGAACGATTGGCCAGAACCCCTTAAATGGTTAGGGAATATTTCAGATATGAACACCCATATTACGGTACCCTGACCAATCGCATGTGCCGCAATGAATAGGAATAAAAATATCGGCATGGCCACACCAGTCCAATTCAGGAAAAAGGCACAAGCCACCAAAGACAATGACACTATATATCCAATTGAACCTAAGTACATTAATTGCTTTCTCCCCACTCTATCTATCAGGTATATTCCCAAAAGGGTAAAAAGCATATTGGTTACCCCAATACCAATACTGCTTAGAAGTGCTGAGCTTTCGGCAAGACCGGCCTCAGTCAATATTCTAGGTGCATAATATAAGAATGCATTTATGCCCGATAATTGGTTAAAAAATGCGATGCAAAATGCCAGTATTAAGGGGAAACGGTATTTTTTAATAAAAATATTCTCATGAGGTATGGTATTTTCCATTTCATCCTTAATCTCCATCATCAATTTTTCAGAATCCAGATCCGGATTGATTAACTGGAGAACAGTTTTAGCCTCACTATTTCTGAATTTGGTAAGCAGCCATCTTGGACTTTTAGGTAGGGTAAATGCAAATAGAGTATATAGTGCAGCGGGGATTGCCTCTACACCCACCATCCAACGCCAAGCATTTTCACCTATACCATTTAATAAGTAGTTAGAGAAAAAGGCAATCAATATTCCGAAAACAATATTGAATTGGTATAACCCAACCAACTTACCTCTATCCTTAGCAGGTGCGATTTCAGAGATATAAGCAGGTGCGGCAATAGTAGATGCACCTACACCGAGGCCTCCGATAAATCGAAACACCGCAAAGGTTATTGGGTCATTGGCAAAAGCCGAACCTATGGCAGATATTGTATAAAGTACTCCAATCCAAATCAAAGTTTTTTTCCGTCCGATTCTATTTGTTGGTATACTCCCTAATAATGCACCAACCACAGTGCCCCATAAGGCCATACCAATTACCACGACGCCATGAAATACATCTGATGAATCCCATAATGCCTGAAGCTTTTTGTCTGCCCCGGAAATCACCACGGTGTCAAAACCAAAAAGAAATCCTGCGAGTGCAGCAGTAATAGACCACATCCATATTTTTCTCATAATCGTAATTTTCTAGTATCACTACTAAAATATCCATAAAATATTAGGTGCAATTTTACTGATGTTGCAATCTGTTATGATTTTGTTAAGAATTGTTTATGAGTCAGTATTACTCTGATTATCAATTTATTATTAAATATATTTAACACTTAGTGATTTTGTTGAATTATAATGAGGTTACCCAAAGTTTGAAATTGATACACCTCATTATATCTTAATTCAAGAAAGTTCAGGATTCACTTCTTAAATTGATTTTCTAAAAGACCCAGGGGATGTACCATAGCTATTTTTAAATACTGTAGAGAAGTAATTTGGAGATGAAAAACCGGTTTCGTAGGCAATCTCAGAAATACTTAATGATGTGCTTTCAAGCATTGTTTTCGCTTTTTCCAAGCGAATGTTGCCAATATAATCACTAACGCTAATACCCATTATGGCCTTTACTTTTCGGTACAATTGAACTCTCGAAATATGGAGGTTCTCGGCAAGGTTTTCTACCGAAAAGTCAGAATTGCCTAAATTGTCCTTGATTAGAGAATTCAGTTGGTTGAAAAACTTTTGTTCTATATTTCCAAAGGAGCCTGAATCCTCAATTTTATGGATATTGCTGGTATAATAATATCGAAGTTTCTCCCGATTATAGAGCAAAGACTTAATGGACTGGACCAATATCGAATAGCTGAAAGGTTTGGTCAAATAGAGGTCGGCCCCTGATAGTAATCCTTTTAAATAGGATTCTTTATTCCCCAAGGCAGTCAATATTATAGTGGGTATGTGCGAAGTCCGCAAATCTTTTTTTAAGATTTCACAGATTTCAAATCCGTCTTTATCTGGAAGGTTAATATCGCATAGGATTATATCTGGGATAGCTTCGAAAGCCTTTTCAAGGGCATCAGTGCCATCGGATAAATGAATCTCATACTCTAATTGTAATTTGTTCCTAAGAAATATGGAAAGATCCCTATTGTCCTCAATTATCAAAATCGAATATTTCTCCTTATCCTTATTGGGAGCCTGTATCAGATAGTTATCATCAACCAAATGTTCCGATGTGAAATCGATAATTTTCGTATCGACCAAATCTTGTTCCGTTATGATTTCGGCTTCATCAAAATGTGCCTGCCCTTTATAAAGTGTTATTATAAACTCTGAACCATGAACAGATTTTATTTGCAGATTCCCTTTATGCATTTCAACAAACTCCTTACTTAAATGTAAACCTATACCCGAGCTGTTCTTCCTGTTGTTAGATCCTTTGAAAAATGCTTGGAATACTTGATCTATTTCGTTCGGGGGAATCCCAATACCTGAATCCTTAAAATGGATATTTACAATATTTCTGCCCTCGACATCCTCGATCCATATTGCAACCTTTCCATTATCAGGAGTAAACTTAAAAGCATTGGAAAGAAGATTGAAATATACCTTGTCCATCAAATTCCTATCAATAAAAACATCGAGTGTCTCATTGTTAGAGCTTAGTTTAAAGTTAATATTCCTTTTCTTGGCCTCACGTTCAAAATCTTTAAAAATATTTTCTGAGAAGGCAAATAAATTAGTTTTTGATGCCTTAAGATTGAATTTTCGATCTTCTATTTTTCTAAAATCAAGTAATTGATTGATTAATCTAAGAAGTCGATTAGAGTTGTTATATATCAACTCCACTTCGTTCATCATTGTAGAACCCTTTTCCCTTACCACTTCACTAATCGATTCGATAGAACTTAAAATCAAAGTGATAGGGGTCTTGAATTCGTGAGACAGTCCAGTAAAAAAATTCAGTTTGGCCTCATTGCTCACTTTTACCTCCTCGGCGATTTTCTCAATTTGGTTTCGTTGAATCGTGATCTTCTTATTGGTAAGCTCAAGTTGCCTATTTTTCTTTCGAATCGCAAAAATAGAGTAGATACTATAAATGGCAAGACTCAAAATAATGCACAAAAGGGCTATCGTAATTTTTAGGAGGTTGTTTTGTGAAGAATAGAGTGCCTCCTGTTCTTTTATAGCGGTCAATTGATCTTCAATTTCGGCCTGCTGTTCATTTATTTTTTCAAATTGATTGTTCATAATATCCGCATTCACCTCGTTGATAATAGTGGTCGATAGGATATTATTCTTTGAAACTGATTCTTTTTCTAATATTTTCAGGGCCAATTTAATAGCTTCATCGCCACCCGTAGGATAGAGAACGGTCGCCTTTAGAACACCATCCTTTACTGCTTGTATTCCTTCATTGGGCCCAGGAAGGCCGTCTACGCCAATAAAATCGATTTCTTTCTCCAATCCCAAATCGTGTGCGACTTCCCATGCTCCGATTGCCATTCTATCGTTATGTGCGAAAATATAATTTACTTTAATGCCTTTTTTTAGTAATAATTCCAATTGATCTTGAATAGACTCCTTTTCCCAGTCACCTTCAATGGTTGCCACAATTCGTGCTTTATTAAACTGATTGATTATTTGTTGAAAGCCCATACCTCTTTCCTCAGCAGGCGAAGATCCGGCCAAACCTCTTATTTCAATAATTCGTATAGAGTCGTTAGTATCGGATGCAATAATTTCCTTTGCCGCATTTCTTCCTACTTCAATATTATCTGCTCCCAAATAAGCGGTGTAATTTTGGCCTTCGGTTTTTCTATCGACTACCAGCACAGGAATTCCAACATTTAGAGCCTTTTGAACGACAGGAGTGATAGGTTTTGATTGAATTGGTGACACGATTAACACATCGAGGCTATCGGCGAGAAAGTTTTCAATCTGTTCAATTTGCCTTGCTACCTCATAATTGGCGTCCTTAATAGTTAAATCAATTTTGGGATTCAAAGAGGCTTGCAGCCGCATCGCGTTATTCATGGAACGCCTCCAATTATCGTTGGACATAGCCTGAGAAAAACCAATACGAATTGTACCATTTGAATCTTCATCTCCACAAGAGCTAATGAAGAAAATAACGAATAAAGCGATAATGAATAGTATATACTTTCTGAAAATCATGAATAGAAAACGCTTTACGTAAACTTAATGAAAATTGAATTAAGGTGGTTATCTAAATGAATACATCGCTTTATTCGAATATTTAGATATTATAACAAATAAAAATCCTTAAAAACATAATATTGGCAAGATTTAAATCCACAATGAAGGGCTGAATTTTTTGGTGGCATGAGTAGACTACCTATCATATCGCGTTTATCAACATTAATATATTAGCTATTTAAGTAAGGATAACCCAATTCTTAACTGGATTCAAAAAGGCGCATTTTAGATGCTAATGATAAATGTATCCTGCTTTGCTAAAAAGGAAATGCCTACTATCAGAAATCAGAATGAAGAATGTGTTCGAATTCCTGATAAAAATCCGTTATGTCTTGTTAACCCATTGATTTAACAATTCCTAACTCCAGACCCCTGAGCTCGGCCAAACCCCGCAGTCGTCCGATACCCGAGTACCCCGGATTGGTCTTCTTTGCAAGGTCATCGAGCATTTGATGCCCATGATCCGGACGCATGGGTATGGCAGTATCTGTCCTTCTAGCTTCTGCTCTTCTTCGTTGTTCGATCAGTACTTCTTTTACGATACTGAACATGTCCACATCCCCTTCCAAATGATTGGCCTCATAAAAGTTCCCTTGGGCATCGCGCTGCGTACTTCTTAGGTGTAAAAAATGTACGCGGTCTGCGAATCGTTTGAAGATCCGCACCAAATCATTATCCGGCCTAACCC